>USCT01000048.1 GCA_900553185.1 uncultured Bacteroides sp. | reverse complement strand
CCCCGGTTCCTTTCCTGGTGCCGGGGATTTTTTTGTTTTCTCCCTGCCGGACCCTACGGGGGCGGTATATGTCCCCTCCTCTTTTCGTCTCCTCCGGCCGCAGTCGCTTGCTCCCTGTTCTTATGGCCTTTCCGCGGATGATTTCTTAGCGAGGTATATAGCTTGCCGGTTCTTTTTCCGTGTGCTGTACAGCCCTTAAAACGGACCTCCGCATGAATAAGAAAGGACAGGACACAGAAGAATCTCTTTCCCTGTCCTGTCCTCTACTCTCCTGACGGAGAATCTGTCTGAAAAGATTATACGATGGAAGTACGTTTGATATAGTCGATCACTTCGTCAATGTAACCGAATGCCATGCAAACAACCGTATCGGCTGCTCCATAGTATACTGCTACTCGTTTACCGTCTTGTAAGGCGGCACAGGGGAATACCACATTGGGTACGTCTCCCTGTAATTCGTACGGTGCAGCCGGGGCCAGGATATAGTCGCGTGTACGGTACAATACCTTCTCCGGATGTTCAGCGTCCAGAATAGCTGCTCCCATGGAATAGCGGAAGCCGTTGCAGGTAGTAATAACTCCGTGATAGAACATCAGCCAGCCTGCTTCGGTAAGGAACGGAACAGATCCAGCACCTATTTTCGTACATTGCCAGGCACTTTCGGGGAATGGAGTCACTTTCATGACACACCGGTGTTCTCCCCAGTATTTCATATCCGGGCTGAAACTGATGTAAATGTCACCGAAAGGAGTATGTCCGTTATCGCTTGGACGACTGAGCATAGCGTATTTCCCGTTGATTCTTTGTGGTAACAGTACTCCGTTGCGGTTGAATGGCAGGAATGCATTTTCGCATTGGAAGAATTCCTTGAAATCGAACGTATAGCCGATACCGATGGTGGGTCCGTGGTAACCGTTACACCAGGTTATCCAGTAGCGGTCTTCAATCCAGGTTACACGGGGATCGTATTTGTATTCAGATTCGATCATGTCCGTATTTCCCGGTTTGAACTGAATCGGTTCGTGATTGATGTCCCAATGGATTCCGTCTTTGCTGAATCCGGCAAAAATGTTCATCTGTACTGCCTTGTTATCGCAACGGAATACACCGGCAAAACCATCGCCAAACGGTACAACGGCACTGTTGAATATACTGTTTGAGCTCGGTATCTGGTATCGTCCGATAACCGGGTTTTGTGAATATCTCCACATTACATCTGTACAGCCTTCGGGGCGTTCTTCCCAAGGCATTTTCATAGGATCTGTCATAGCTTTTGTTTTTATGATAAGTTGTTAATCTGTTTCTCCTTCTATCAGGCTTCCATCGGCCTTATATTTGAATGGTACAAAATAGGTGATTAAAAAAGCCGGTATGGTAGCAATCAGTACGAAAATAAAAAAGGGTTCGTATCCTCCGGGCTTGTTGAACCATTCACCCAACAATTCGCATACCCATCCGCTCAACATGCCGGGTATCATGACTCCCAGATTCATAATGCCGGATGCGAAGGCATAATGAGCCATCTGATGTTTTCCTGGTGCTATTTGTTGCATCATGAACAGGCTTAGTCCGACAAACCCGAATCCGTAGCCAAAGTACTCGAAGACAATTCCGCTACAAATCAATACCGGATTAGTAGGCTGAAAGATGGCAAAGAAAGTGTAGACGATAAAGGGAAGGTTAAATGTGCAGCAGAGGGTGAAAAGAGTTTTCTGGAGTCCTCGTGCAGCAATGTAATATCCTGCCAGTAACGAGCCGATGACAAAGGCGGCAGCGCCATACGAACCATAATAGATTCCGATTTCTTTTTCACTGAGTCCCAATCCTCCCAGATCCCGGGAGGTCTTCAGGAATAAGGGGACAATTTTAATTACAAATCCTTCGGCAAAGCGGTAGAGGATAATGAAGAAGATGTAGTAAACAATGTGACGCTTCCGGAAGAAGTCGGCCAGGACTTGTATCAGTTCGTGCATTACCTGACGGGTATTGCGCTTTTGTTCTTTCTTCTTGATTTCGCTACAGGGCAGGCGGAAAATGTGATAGATACCTAAAAGTACCATAATCACACAAAGAATGGCCATAATGGTCATCCAGGCGTGACGGGTAGCCAGTAATGAATCTTTTCCATCGGCCTCGCCGAAGTATTCGATCAGAAATCCGGCCAGATAAACCAGTCCGCCGGTAGCTATAATTTTGGCTATGTTGTAAAAGGCTCCTTGCCAACCTATGTATTTAGACTGTTCGGAGGTAGTCAGTTCACTCATATAGACGCCGTCGCAAGCCACATCATGTGTGGCACCGCTGAAAGCAATAACGGCCAGCAATGCGATGGATATGCTGAAGAAGTGTGGAAGATTCAATGCAAAGGCTACCAGACCAAAGGTAATGCCGGTGACTAACTGTGTAAGAATAACAAAGAATTTTTTTGTTTTGAACAACTCCAGGAAGGGGCTCCAAAGAGGTTTTAGCGTCCAGGGTAATAATATCAAGGAAGTCCAAAAGGTAATTAGTTTGTCTTCTACTCCCAGTCCTTTGAACATGAGTACGGTTACCATATTTAATACCACAAAAGGGAGTCCCATGGCAAAATAGGCCGTCGGGACCCAGCTGATGGGATTGGGTTTTGAAAACTTTTTCGAAGTATGTGTCATAGTGATTAAAGGTTATGAATCAATGTTGTTTTTACTTCTGTTCAGAGGCGGCGGTTTCCGTCTCTTCGATAAAGATTTTTCCGTTCTTCTTCTGTATCTGTATGATACTCCCTTTCGGGTTCAGATTAAACGGGGTAATCTCTTCTGTATAATTATCTACTACCATCAGCATGCTTTCTTCCGCAAAACGTTTTATCTGAAATTTAAGGTCGTTGGCTGGCATGGTTTGGTTCATCAGCAGGCTGTCGTTTACATAAATAGAAACGCTGTCTCCTGCCATGCTTTTTTCAATACAGATGGTATACAGATCCTGAAATGCTTTCTCACCGTCTTTTCTTTGATAACGGAAACCTAAATAAAGAAACAGACATACGATGAAAAAAATACCGAAAGCCAGTATCCCATTTCCTATCATGAATTGCTTGTTGCTGTTGATACTTTTGCTCATAAAAATAGTGATTTGTCTTTGTTGCTTGAATTGTATGTTGTACAATACTTTGCAAAATTAATGATTTTACCGGTTGGCGAAAGTTTTCGGAGAAAAAGATTTGTGTATTCTGGGGACTCTCTTTCGGATTTCAGAAAAGAAACGATATGGCAGCATTATTTTATATTGGAGGAAGAAGGTTACTCTTTAATTCTTATCTTTGTTATTAGAAATAAATTTAATACGTATGAAAGCTAAAATTTTAT
>USCT01000047.1 GCA_900553185.1 uncultured Bacteroides sp. | reverse complement strand
CGTCTTTTCTTCCGAGACGGGTACTATCGGCGAGTGGAAGGCGGTCTGTAGCGATGAATAGGAAGGTTGGATTGCTGCCGGTAGTTCCTTGGTGGTCGCTTTTATTCCGGTGGATGTATAACCTTCATTGTTTATGAATTATTGATTCAGACTACCGCCATACCAGTTCTGTACTTTCAAATCGTAATTCATATAGAAAAGGCTGTCGGAAGTAAGAACAGGCTGTTCCGGCAGTTTTTTATGCGACAAATCCCGCTGGAAGGCACCATAAATAAGCAGACGGTATTTCATCGTATCGCCCAGCAACAGCCATGGAGTCGTCAGATTGGGCAATGCACGGACAGCCTGCCGCAGATACTTTTCAGCTTGCAGCGTATCCCCGGCTGTATATGCCAGATAGCCGTAACGGGCATAATCGGCAGGTGCCGCGCCCGGTGCGGGACGAAAAGAAACGGCTGCCTCCCACACCCGGTTGTAGAACAGTGAATCTTGATGCTTCCATGCCTGCATCAGTTCGCCATTGGCCATACGCGGTGTATAGCGTACAGCCTGCGCCATCAGCTGTAAAGCAGCCGTACTGTCGCCTTGCTGATAGCATCGTCTGGCGTATGCCGACAGATACAGGCTGTTCCTCGGATAACGGGACACAAGAGATTCCAAAATCGAGTCTGATTTTTCGGGATATTCATTTGCTACGGACAGGGCATACAGATATTGCAGCTGGACATCTTCCGGATGGCAGGCACAGGCAGCATCATAGTTCCTGTCCTGCAAATAATCGAGAGTGGAATCTGTCAGAAAACGGAACGACGGAATGTTCCAGCTCACCCATAAAGCCACTGCAAATGCCGGAACCATATAAGCCGTACGGTCTGTTTCGGCTGAAAGGGTTTCATCCCGTTGCAGATAAGCCGGCAAGATATAAGACATCAGCAGCAAAACAGGCGTACCCAGCCATGTGGCCTGAGCGAAATCTTTCACGAGGACAGCCAGCAGGGTTGCTGCAATGATGCGGCTGTCCGGCTTTTTCCGATGCTGCCACAAGGTCCAGACTATCATTATTCCTGCAAACAGATAAACCAACGTTCCGCATATGCCCTTCTCGACCAGAAGCTGAACCGGCAAGCTGGGGGCAATGGAAGTAAACGGCTTCGTACTGTCCTGTCCGGTAATGGCATCAACGGCATACGTATAATTCCCGTTTCCATACCCCATGAAGGGACGTTCCGTAAACGCCTGCCAGGCAGCCGCAGTGCCGCTTATCCGGCTCTCGGTGCTCTGCTGCTGAGAAGCGGTACGGTTCATCTGCAGGGTGGTGTGCATCTCCTTTGGCAAGAGGACTGCAACCAGAAGCATGGCGGCCACAGCCGGCAGCCACAACCGCAGTTTTTCTGCTTTCGGGAAAAACAGCAGTGCAAAAAGCAGATAAATGCCGAGTGCAACATAGGCACCGCGCGAAAAGGAAAGCAGGATGGCCAGAAGGCATAAAAACTGAAGCGGTACCGACCAACGGCGCATCAGGCAAATCCACCCGGACACCATCAGCAGCACTTCTGCCCAGATGTTGGTGATGTAGCCCAACGGACGGAACAAAAAACGGAAATGATACGTATCTTCGAACCCGGCTTCCAGTACCGAGCTTCGGAAAACAAAGAAGGAACAGACAGCCAGCAGGAGGGCAGCTCCTATCGGGAACAAGCTTCCCACACGTAAAACCTGCAAGGCACGCCCGTGGGCGAACAGCCTCCGGCAGACAAAATACGTTGCCAGCATATAGACCGAATAAAAAGCCGCGTCCAGGGCAGGTATCGGACAGGCTGCATAAAAACAGGAAAAGAGGTCGGACAGGGCAAGGGCCGCTACGCATCCGTCCAGCCGGCTCCATTTCCGGAAAGGAAGCGGGCGCAGGAGCAGTAGTGCCCCAGCCACCAGCAACAGGCCGATGCGGTACGAATCTTCCACCCTGAACAGGAACAGTGCCAGAAGAATCGTCACCCCAAGCGCTACACAGATTTCTTTACCCCCGCTGTATCTTATTTCTTCCATAACGTCTTACCAGAGGGATAACAGACCTGTATACCAGATAGCCTATTAGTCCGAGAAAGACCAGCTGCATGCCGATGTTACGCAGCAAGGCAAACGGCGGCATCATCCGGTTCGACAGGTAAAGAATCAGTTCGTTCACCGCGTCGGGGAAGGTCTGTACAAACCGGTACAGGAAGGTCGGAATGACATACAGGAAATAGAATCTCATAAAAAGATTGACTACTACCGAATAAACAAGCAGTCCGTATCGCTCTAACGGACGGATTTGCAGCAGGTAAGGACGTTTGCCTTCCGGTCTTTTCCACAGCTTCTTCCATACGTAGCCCAGCAGTTCCAGCGAACGCTGCCGCAGGTTGGGCACCCCCAGCAGGTCGGATGCCAGCCAGTATCCGTCGAACTTGAAGAAAGGATTCAGGGTCATTGCAAACCCCAGATTCATGACCAGAATCAGATAACGCAAGATATCGTTTCCCGTCATCAGAAAGGCCACCAGCAGGATGATAAGCCACCAGCTTTGAAAATACACACCGGCAAGATTCACCACACATCGCTCTCCCCGCTTCAATTTCCACACTTCCGTCACATCCGTATAGAGGACCGGGAAATTGAGGTACAACCCGAAGCCAATTCCGCCGTGCCGTACGCCGAAGTGCTTGCAGGCAGAAGCGTGTCCCAGTTCGTGAAAGAACGACGAACCCAGCATGAAGGCAAACAGACCTACTACCAAATAGACATTTACCTTGTTGTTGAACAACAAAAGGTCGGGTGTACGGAAAAAGAACCAGGCATCCAGGAATACCGCTACAAGAAATACCGTCAGCATATACCAGTGGTTGAACAGGAAGCGGAACGTATCCGAAAACTTGTCGATTGCCGCCGCACTGAACAATTCCTTTTCATAGAGGAAAGAGCGTTTCTGCTGCTTGGGTGTAAGCAAGGGTGTGATGAACTTATCGATAATCATCCGCACCTGTTCGGGCGTGTATTTGCCTGCCTTCTTTTTAGTGTAGGCAGCAATGGCTTCTTCTTCCGTCTCGTGGAATTGCAATTCTTTTACCAATTCCACAATGGACTGGTTCGCTTCGTAATATTGTCCCTGATATGAAAGTAAGATACGCTCCCTTTGTACTGATGAAGCTAGCGGATGAATACTAATGGCACTATATTTATTCATTGTATATTATATCTATATATTACATGCTAGCCTTTCCAGACTGCAATACTCCAGATCCGGTATCTTGATTATTGATACGTTGCCGTTGCGCATTCTTCCTTTTCCCGAAGTCCAGATTAATAGAAGCGGCGACATACACTAAGGCTTGGAAATCATTGGAGTGAACATTTGAATAACTGGTAGCAGCTTTTGATAGATTACGAGTTGCCTGAGAATAATCCTTGGAGAAAGGGAGGAATAATCCAGCAGAGAGATTCCATTTATCGGCATTATATCCTGCTCCTATCATGTGGAAGTTTTGCCCGTATGTGATTGTTTCGCCTTCCAACGTATTGTGCCGGGTCTCCACTTGGGCATTCAGAAACCATCGACCGTAACTGGCGACCAAGGTTGCATAGAGTGCCCAATTGTTGTAGGTATGTGTATAATTGTTTCCATGCATCATGTAGCGCGAAAAGCGTGGCCGAAGTTGTAAGGAGATATATTGGCCAATCGGATGGATATTGAAAGTAGACTGCACCTGTATGCGTTGCCAGTCTTTTTGATTTTCAATTGTATTGACAATTCGGTTGTTTTCCACAAAAACAGTTTCATAGATAGGATTGTCAGCATACGTATAAGCACCGATCAATTCTACATCGAAGTACTTGTTGTTGTATGAATACATCAAACTTTGGCTATATTCTGTACTGTTCTGTAAAAACGGATTACCTCGTTTGATTTGCCATTTGTCTATTTCTTGGTCTACATCGTTCAAGTCAGACAACGAGGGGGAAGACACGTCCATGTTGAAACGATAACGTAGTGACATATTGTTTTTGAATCGATATTGAGCCAATAAGCGAGGTTGTGGATTGAAACGCTTGTAGTCTTTGTCGCCTTGTTTATAATAAGTATATTTTCCACTGATTCCTGTATTCAAGCTAAAACCACTCTTGCGATAAGTATAATCTGCAAATAAATAGGATTCAGCATAATTCAGATTGACATTCGAAATTACATCACCTGAATAATCATTTTCTGTCCGGCTTTGGTTGTAGCGAACACCGGCATTAAACATCCCCATGTTCTCAAAATCTTTTTCATATACCGCTTCGGCAATGATGGAACGTTTTGTTCCGTCTATCGCCGAATGAATTGTGTACGAGGGGTTATCGTCTATAAGTTCATTATAATCATGTGTACTTTTAGAATCAATCAGCGTTCCAACGACATTGAATATCAACAATTGCTTATTCTTTAAATTACGCTGGTAATACAAATCCAACGATGGGGTATTTTCTTTCCAAGTAGAGAAATCTTGGAAAAATGTTTCTTGTTTGGAATTAGATGTTGTTGCATAGCCTTGGCGGTCGGAAAACTGGTTTGGTACAGTGTTAAAGTGATTACGAAATGTCGCACTAAACAGATATTTGTCTGGTTCAGAAAGCGTGTATTTCACAGAGGCTTTCACTGCTTGGTCATTATACAATGTTGGAATGCCTGTTTCCACCCGTTTTACATCGCCTTCAGGCAAAGCATAGGTATATTCATTTTCTCGAGTCCATTGTACATACGAACGGTTGTAATCCAATACTACCCCCAGTTGTGATTTTGACCAATTGTAATTACCTGCTAATGTATATTGTCCGATACCATATTTGTCAATATTTTGGTTGGCACTTGCCATCAGATATCCTCCCTGTTCCCGTTGTTTTACAATATAATTGATTACGGTGGCGGCTTGATAACGTACTCCCGGCTGGTCCAAATACTCTATCCGGATAATGTCTTTCGCTTTCAGATTCATAATTTCTGCCCGTTCTGCCGGTGCACCATTGATTTGCAACAATACCGCTCCACCGTTATCGGTGGTAATTTCATTGGTTATCGGGTTGATTCGGATACGCGAGAGCTGCATGTTTTTAATCAGTGTCCATGCATTATTTGATATATCAGATACCGCTTTGGTGGGAATCAATATCTGGCGGTTCACTTCATAACGCTTGCTGGAACCTGTTACCACTATTTCTTCAAGTTCCGTATCTGAAACCAGTGAAATGACCCCTAAGTCTATATCCTCCTTCAACCCTGAAAGTTGAATATTTTCAGTAACATACCCCACGTATGAAACGGTTATCTTATAATGGTCAGAAGGCATATCTTTCAACTCAAACATGCCTTTTGCATTGGATATGGTTCCACTCACCAACACTGTATCTTGTTTGTAAACTGCTATAGATGCACCCTCCAATATTTGCTGATTCGTATCTACTATTTTCCCTTTAACATCTATGTTTTGAGCTAATAAAAAAGTAGTGCTAAATAACATTAATGCAACAAGTAAAAATCTCATATTTTTATATTTGATGATAATAAAAACAAAATCTATTAATGTATTCATAGGCAATCTTTTATTTTGCGAGGCAAAAATAGAAGTTGTCGATTTCTTAACCAACAATTAAATTACGCAAAATTACGCATGTATTAAGCAATAA
>USCT01000046.1 GCA_900553185.1 uncultured Bacteroides sp. | reverse complement strand
TTCTTCAGTAGCTCAGTCGGTTAGAGCATCTGACTGTTAATCAGAGGGTCGTTGGTTCAAGTCCAACCTGAAGAGCAGAAAAGTTCGTTGAAAAACGGACTTTTTTTGTGTCCGGATTCCAGCAAAAGGCCGAACACCATGTTCCATCTTCCCGACTGTCTGTTATGAAATACGGAGTTTCCAGAAAAACATTACTGATTACCGCCGGAACCGTATGGCTCATTGCCGGAGCCAATATCCTGCGTATCGGCATTACCTGCTGGCTCGACTACGAAGCCGGATGGCTGTTTAAGGTCTGCGAAGCCAGCCTCATTTTCCTGTTCTTTTTCGGATTTATCTTCCACCGCCTGTACCGGAAACATACCAGCCGGATATCCCGCAAGGAAGACAAGAACTGCCCCTTTGCCTTTTTCGATGTCAGAGGCTGGATCATCATGGCTTTCATGATTACATTCGGCATAGCGGCACGACGCTTCCGCCTGCTGCCGGAATCCTTCATCGCCGTTTTCTACACCGGACTCTCGCTGGCACTGATGGCTACCGGTGTCCGGTTTCTGGGTTACTGGTGGAAAAACAGGAAGAACCTATAGCGACTCTCCTTCCGCGAAAAACAGCGTGCGTCTCTCCGCGATGGACTGCTTGGAATATAAGGTAACAGACGTCCACAGAATCAAGTCCTCCAGTCCTGCCGGATACGTCAGTTCTCCCTGACAATCGGCCGCTACCCGCCGCAGCATGATGTAGTCCATTCCCTGATGGTGCGTGTCCCAACGCAGCGCTTCCTCCCCCCATTGTTTCCAGCAAGGATCCTCATACTCGGCCACATACGCCTCATCCGGTTCCCAGGTTTCATGCGGCGAACGGCCTTCTATATAGATACGCCGGTGTTCTCCCTGCCAGATTCCACGAGTTCCCTGAAGTTCGAAGTCCAGGCTTCGCGGACGAGGAAGCGTCGTATCGTGAGTAAGCGTAACCAGCACTCCCTTCCGGGTCTTCATCTGGGTAATGACCACATCGCCCATGGAGACATCAAGCGAATCGTCGCCGCCCCGCCGACGGACAAACGCCCTCAGTCCACAGGCACGCGAGGCAAACGAAGTTAGTTCCGTTACAGGGTCCTGCCGCGGAATACCGGCGGCCAGGCAAAGCGGCGCCAACCCATGCGTGGGATACAGATCGCAGTTTTCCGTCAGATAGAAACGGCTTCTCCAGACACCTTCCGGTTTGGCAGGATTGCCGATTCCCCCCGCTTCGTCCACCAACATATCACGCAAGTCATGACGATACCCTCCCCGCATGGCTACCAACTCACCCAGCTCGCCCGCCTGTACCATACGTGCCAATGCCATGTTCTCACGCAGAAAAAGCGTATTCTCCAGCGGATAGACACGCAAATGTCTCCGACCGACCTCTTCCAGCAACGGTCTATACTCGCCCAAAGCCAGTCCGCCCCGGATCTCCAGGGCTATGTGACATCCCTGCTGCAAGGCATACAGCCCTTGTTCCACGTGAAAACGCCACGGCGAGGCAATCACAACCAGTTCCGGCCGGCATTCGGCAATCATTCTCCGGTAATCGGCTGTTCCCCGGGCATACAACGGCCACGAAAGTTCTTCCGGAGCCAGTGGTTCCGGATCGGCCACCGCCAGGACTTCATACGCAGGAATGGCCTGCAACAACCGCAGCAGATACCTGCCCCGGTACCCGGCTCCTATCACGACGGTTCTAATACGCTGTTTCATAAACGAGAAATTCTGTTCCTGCTACAAAGCTATAAAAAAGAAGCCACTTTCTAGGCATGACGCGGACGAATCTTCCGGACGAACGACGACAACGTACGCCGGATGGTACTGGTCAGAATAATCATGGTAACAGCAATAATAATCAGCAAAATTCCGACCGCTTCCTGTGCCGTGAACTTTTCACCGAAAACCAGTGCTCCGATACAAACGGCAGTCACCGGCTCCATGGCCCCCAGAATAGAAGTCAGCGTACCACCGATGTAACGGACAGACAGCAACAGCGTGATGTTCGAAATAACAGTTGGCAGTACGGCCAGCAGAACCAGGTTTCCCCATGCCCATCCGTCGGCAACAGGCTGGATACCCTGTCCCAGCGCATTCTTTACAGCAAACATCAGGGTAGTAAAAACGAAAACATAAAAAGCCAGCTTACGGCTGTCCATGTCTTTCAGCCGTGATTTGTTGACCACGACAATGTAACTGGCATATCCTACAGACGACAGCAGAACTATCCCTACACCTGCCAGATTCAGTTTCAACTCGGAACCCTCCATCGACAGGCGGCTGACTCCACAAACGGCCAGCGCAATGGCCAGCCAGGTAACCCAGGAAGCCTTTTCCCGAAACAGGAGCAGCATCAGCAACGTTACAAAGACCGGATAAGTAAAATGAATGGTAGTAGCCACCCCCGCCCCCATGAAATCATATCCCCAAAACAGGAACATGGCAGAGGCGGTATAGAAAAAGGCCAGCAGAACAAACAAGGGCACATCTTTCCACGATACCCGGAACGACTCTTTCTTGACCAGCATCATAACACCCAAGGCTATAGTGGCCAGAACAAACCGATAAAACAGGATGGAATCAAACCTCATACCCTGCTGCATCAACGGCAGCGTAAACAGTGGAATCAATCCAAACGTAACAGATGTGGTGATTCCGTAAAAGAAACCTTTCAGACGATTCATATTGCTTTTTATCATTTTTCTTTCATAGAATGGCAGACCGGCTCTTCGTCAAACCCCGACCGGCTCCACCCGCTCAAACGGCACAAAGGTATGAAATCCGGTGCACATTTCCGCTATCGGCATTCTCCGGAACAGACTTTTTCCCTCCATTCTTCACCGGAAAATATCCACATCTCAAAACGTCCTCGCCTTTTAAGTAAAACGAACGCCCGTCTGAATCAATATGTCTTCATGTTTTAGGAAAAACACGAAATCGTTTTCAGACCGGCCTCCGAATCGGACATTCGTATATGAGGACAAGACTGTTTATCTTCTACGTCAACACACTCCAATATTACATTTTTGTAATCTGGAGATTACAAAAACACCTATAGTAGTGTTAAATATAAGGCAAGAAATGATATTTTCATGTTATAAAACATATTTCTCATAAACAATTTGTATCTTTGCAGCGTTAATAATAAAGACGTAGAAAAGATATAGATGTGAAACCTGCTTTCCGAAACGCGGAAAGCCCAAAAAGCAAATGAGTATGAAAAAGAATGTAAATGAAATTATGATGTTACAGTACCGTATCAAACGTTACCAGGCTATGGGAAACGGTATAATGTGTCAGGCATTGAACAGCAAACTTCAGAAATTGCTTGCTCATCAAGCTTGATTTAGTAAATAACTTTTAAACCATATTGCAAAAGGGGTAGGAAACCGAACGATTTCCTACCCCTTTTCTTTTTCACGCTATCTGGTCAGTGATCAGCAGTTGACAACACGTTCAAGCCATTTCACCATTCCCAGCATTACTCCCATCGAGATCAGACATACCACAAAGAATACGGTCCAGCATTCCCAGATAGGAAGCTTGTTGTACATCAGCGGACCTACCCACAGGAAGATATTACCTACGGCAGTAGCGCCCAGCCACAATCCCTGACACAATCCCTGCACGTTCTTGGGAGCCACCTTCGACACGAAAGAAAGTCCCAGCGGAGAAATGAACAGCTCGGCTACGGTCAGGAAGAAATAAACGACAATCAGCACCCACGGACCGGCTTTCATGCCAGCCTTGGCAGAATCGGCCATTGCCTTGAAATCCGTACCTGAGGGATAATCCATCAAACCCGAATAAATAGCCAGGAACAGGTAAGCGATACCGGCTACAGCCATACCGATGGCAATCTTTCTAGGTGTTGAGATTTCCTTACCACGACGGGTAAACAGTCCGAAGAACCACATGATGATAGGAGTCAGCACAATTACGAAGAACGGATTGACAGCCTGCCAGATTTCAGGAGCGATACTTTCCGTCACCACAAAGTCGCGGGCAAACAGAGAAAGCGACTGTCCGTTCTGGTGGAACGAGAACCAGAAGAAGATCACAATGGCCAGTACGGCAAACAGGGCATACATACGCTGCTTGATTTCCTTTGCCATGGCAGCCTTTTCCTCGGCAGTGTAACCTACGGTTTCCTGAGCTGTCTTCTTACCCGGAGTAGGGAATACCTTTCTGTTGATGATGAAGATAAACAAAGAAATCAGCATGGCCAGTACAGACGCGATAAAGGAATAATGAATACCGGTATTGAATACATCCAGGTACTGCATACAGAACGGCTCCATGTCGGCCGATACCGTACCTCCTACCTTAACGACCAGCTCAGACATGTTACGGAAACTGTCGGCTGCCATACCTGCGCCTTCCTGAAGGTACTGATGACACAGCGCCGGCAGGTCGGCATTGTAAGCCAGATTATGCGCTTTCAGCCACCATTCTCTCAGCAACGGAGCGATAAACGGAGCAATCAGACCACCCACATTGATAAATACATAGAATATCTGGAATCCAGAATCACGACGGCTTCTGGCAATCTTCAGTGCCTCAGGTCCTTTTGCTGCGGCCTCCTTTTCATAATTGTCATACATCTGACCGACAATTGCCTGCAGGTTTCCCTTGAACAGACCGTTACCAAACGCAATCAGGAACAAGGCAGCACAAGTCAACGGCAGCAACCAGCCGATGTTTTCATCTGTTGACAAGACCGGAACAGAAAGAATTACGTACCCCAAAGACATCACTATCAGTCCGGACATGATAGTTGCCTTATAATTTTGTGTTTTATCGGCGATGATACCCCCAACCAGGCTTAATACATAGATACCGCAATAAAATACTGAATAAATAATGGAACTGGTTTCATCGCTCAGACCGAATTTTGAGCAGAGAAACAGCACCAGCACGGCATTCATGATGTAATAGCCAAAACGTTCGCCCATGTTGGATATTGCTGCAGCCAGCAAACCTTTTGGATGATTTTTGAACATAAGTCAATGAAGATTTAATGATTAATAATTTTTTATTTATCCGCAAATATATAACAAAGTGCTGAGATTTCCATAAGATAACTAAATTAAGTCCAAAATATCAGGAGGTTCTGATGAAAAAGTTCAAGACAGAATCAACGTCCTGGACTCTGCGACATGAATAACCTGCATGAAGTATCATTTAGTGATATTTTTGTGATAAGATGCCATAACGGTATTTTAAGACGCAAATTAAAGTTGTTTATCAAGTATGACAGACAGCCTTTTTCGCACAAAACGGCATGACTTGAGTAGAGTCGGACAAAAGAAAAACGCTAACTACTCATTTCCAAGCAATTAGCGTTTATATCTGTACTCGAAGCGGGACTTGAACCCGCACAGCCATTACTGGCCAAGGGATTTTAAGTCCCTCGCCCAATTCCACCATTCGAGCAGCCTTATATTCAGTTATAGTGTTATAAACCAGCTATTTATATTATCTCGTTTATATATAAAACGATGTAATAAAAATGTTTGGTTTAACTCACAGTTTAACTCTGCTAAAGAAACCAAGATGTTTGACAATAAATTAATAATCTCTTGCAGTTTTAAAACTGCTCTACAAATATAGCGATTAATATCCACATAGGAATCAATTTAATATATTTGATGCACAATATAAAAGAAAAACAGCATAAGAGTTTTTAGGCTCAAATGCTGTCTTATTTAAAACAATAAACTGAGGAAATCCAAGGAATCACTAAAGCTATTAATATGAGTAGTAAGCAGCAATTCTTTACTCTTTTCTTCTTGATATTGTAAACAATGGCTGGTATAAGTATTAATATGCTAACTATTAATAGCCAGTTCTCAATGGTATTAATGTATTCCAGTCTTTCTTTGTAGATTGAATTATATAAACGGCTATATCTTTCTTCTTCTGTTATCAAACTATGTATAAATGCTCTGACTGCACAAATGCTCATTGATAAACAAACAGGTATTTTTATATCTTCCAATAATCTCATATTCCAAATAATTGAAAAATAAATGAACTGACATTATTACCAGCCATTACCAATAGCTTAGGAACTATAAACAGTAGCAACAAAAGTAGGCTTTGCATCCAGTTCTTTTGAGTGATATGATATATAGCCATGCCTGTTATAAATACTCCAATAACCCACCATGAAATCTCATATTGCTTCTATGTTGCTATCCAAATAATTGGATAATATTTGTTTTAAATTAACTATTCT
>USCT01000045.1 GCA_900553185.1 uncultured Bacteroides sp. | reverse complement strand
ACCGGGTAAGCCGGATCGTGGAAGAAGACGCCCGGAGGGCCGGATGGGAACAGGGGCTGGAAGAAGGACGTGTCAAAGGAATGAAAGAAGGAAGAGAAAAAGGAATGGAGGAAGGACGTGCAGAAGGACGTGCAGAAGGACGTGCAGAAGAAAAAAAATCCATTGCACGCAACCTGAAGTCTCTGCACTTTACAACCGAACAGATTATGCAAGCTACCGGCTTGAGTAAGGCGGAAATTGAAGCCTTATAAACAATACTTTATCCGGTGACAAAAAATCAGAAACGGAACAGCTAGCGTTTTCCGATGACATGCCGGTAAACGATTTCTGAGACATCGGCGATAATATGTTCTGTCTCTTCCATACTTTCTTTGGAATCCTTGACAAATACTACCAGGACATACCGTCGTCCATCAGGCAGAAAAACTACACCAGCATCATTGATTCCCATAAGATCTCCGGCAGCATTTCTGCCTCCTGTTCCGGTCTTATGGGCTATCTGTACCCCCGTCCCTTCCAACGGTTTGGGCAAACGGTTCAGTCCGGTACGGCAGGTCAACAGAATCTGCCGTATTAACGGCTGGAATTCTCCCATGTCCAGATTGACCGTAAAAAGCATTTCCAGCAATCGGGCCATTTCAAGCGGAGCACTCCAGTTCCCGTAACATTTATCCACATCCTTGTGCATCTCGTCCTCCGTATATGAGACCTTAAACTCTTTCAAACCCAATGACCGGATGTACCGGTCTGTTTCAGCCGTTCCCCCGGTATGCGCAAACAAGATGTCACAAGCATTGTTATCACTCCACTGCAAGGTATATTCCAACAGTTCCCTCACCGATAACGACAAATTCCCGCCAGGAAATTTGTCACGCAACGGACTATAGGTATCCGGCTTCAACGCTTCTTTCCCGATAACGATACGTTCCTCGGGCGTCTTTCCCCGCTCATGCAGATAATTACCTACCGCCAGTGCCTGATGAAGTTTATACACACTCATCAGCGGATAAGCCTCTTCGTTTTGAAAAGTCAGCGTATCTTTCCCGTCCACTACAAGAGCAATCCCCACCTGTGCCCGGCAATTTCCAATCCGTTCATCCAACTCCTGCCTCAACGAAACATCCGTCTGTGCACAGAGCCATACAGACATACTTCCCCCAATGACAGCCAGCACTAGCTTTCTAATTTTCTGCATGTTCATACTCAAATCCATTCATGATTCATATCCGAAAAAATATTATCCGATTCAAAGGCCAGTTAAAGATAAAAACAATTCGGCAATAAATCAACGAAGTTTTTTCCTAAAACAAACTGACAGACCCATTTTTTTCGGATATTTGCAGAAGATATTCACCGGCGACATCCACCCACACCAACAGAGCGGTAATGCGACCCGGTTATAAATGTATAATTCAACAAATACTAAAACTATGAAAGTAAAATCCTTATTGGCTGTTGCAGCAGTCTGCGTACTGGGCATGTCTTCATGTTCGAATGAATCAACTACTAAAATTCCCGTATACGGTTGGCAAGGAGAAAGTGGAGATGCCACAGAAACCTCCATACAGACTGATTTCAAAAAATGGAAAGAACACGGACTGGATGGTATCTGTTACAACGCAGGCGGATTCAATGTAGAAAAACATGCCCGTGCTGCCAAAATCGCTCATGCAAACGGACTGGAATACCACGCCTGGATTCCCGCCATGCTGAAAGGAGACGCTGATTCAACCTGGTATGCCGTAAACCGGAAAGGCGAATCGGCCTATAACGTACAGGCATACGTTCCTTATTACAAATGCATGTGTCCCAACAATCCGGACGTCATCAATTACCTGGTTACCGAATACGGAAAAATCGCCGACATTCCGGAGGTTGATTTCGTTCATTTGGACTATATCCGCTACGTGGATGTGATACTGGCCCGTGGATTGTGGGAGAAATACGGACTGGTGATGAACGAAGAATATCCTACTGCCGACTATTGTTACTGCGACAAGTGTGTAGCCGACTTCAAGGCAGCAAGCGGTATCGACATCCGAACCGTAGAAGACCCGTCCACTTGCGAAGAATGGAAGCAGTTCCGCTACAACGTGGTTACCAGCCTGGTGAACAAGATTGCCGAGACCGTACATGCCAAAGGGAAAAAGGTCAGCGCGGCTGTTTTCCCGGGCCCGGAATCGTATGCCAAGAAACTGGTACGTCAAGAATGGAACAAATGGAACATTGATGCTTTCTTCCCGATGAACTACAACGATTTCTACCTCGAACCGGCTTCCTGGGTAGGTAAAATCACCCAGGAGGAAGTTCATTCTGTCAACGGCAAGATTCCGGTTTACAGCGGTCTCTTCATCTGTCACGACTGGCAGAACAAAGCCAACATCAAAGATCCGGAAGGACAGGGACTCGTGCCTTCCGAAATTATGGAAGCCGTACGCGGATCCATCGAGGCCGGAGCTGCCGGTGTCGCTCTGTTTACTCCGTCGAACATGACAGACAAACACTGGGCCGAATTCGACAAAGCTATCCACATGAAGCAGTAAGCCGAATTTTACCTTAAGCAAAATACAACGGGTGGAACTCCGGACATCATCATGTAACCGGATTTCCACCCGTTATTCATTTCCTTGCGCTGGAGTTGCACATCTCGCAAACTCTCTCTACCTTTGAAACCACGAATAAACACAACAAAAAAGATGAACGAGCAGGTATTACAGAAACTGAAGATACTGGCAGAATCGGCCAAATACGACGTATCTTGCGCTTCCAGCGGAACCGTCCGGCGCAATTCCAAAGGGGGTGTGGGAAACACGGTCGGCGGATGGGGTATCTGCCACAGTTTTGCCGAAGACGGACGCTGCATCTCCCTGCTGAAAATCATGCTCACCAACTATTGCATCTACGATTGTGCCTATTGCATCAACCGCATCAGCAACGATATACCCCGAGCCACCCTGTCTGTAAGTGAACTGGTAGACCTGACCATGGAATTCTACCGACGAAACTACATCGAAGGACTTTTCCTGAGCTCGGGCGTAGTGCGTAATCCCGACTATACCATGGAGCGTCTGGTACGTGTGGCCAAGGATTTACGAGAAATACACCGTTTCAACGGATACATCCATCTGAAAAGCATTCCGGGAGCAAGCGAGGAACTGGTTCGCCAGGCCGGACTGTATGCCGACCGTATGAGCGTCAATCTGGAAATCCCTACCGAAGAAAACCTGAAACGGCTGGCTCCGGAAAAAGACCATAAAAGTGTCTACCTGCCCATGAAATACATCCAGCAAGGGGTACTGGAAAGCTGCGAAGAGCGGAAAAAATACCGGAAAGCTCCCCGTTTCGCCCCTGCCGGACAAAGTACACAAATGATAGTAGGTGCCACCTCTGAGACGGACCGCGACATCCTTCGGGTTTCTTCCACCCTTTACGAACGGCCTACCATGAAGCGCGTCTATTACTCCGGCTACATCTCCGTAAATACTTACGACAAGCGATTGCCTGCCCTGAAGCAACCGCCGCTGGTCCGCGAAAACCGCCTGTACCAGGCCGACTGGCTGCTCCGTTTCTACGAGTTCAAGGTAGACGAACTGGTGGACGAGCGTACACCGGACCTGGATTTGGAGATTGATCCGAAACTGGCCTGGGCTTTACGCCATCCGGAATTCTTCCCGGTCAATATCCAGACCGCCGATTACGAAAGCCTGCTGCGGGTACCGGGCATCGGGGTACGTTCAGCCAAACTCATCGTCACCTCCCGACGCTTTTCACGCGTAGGTTTCTACGAACTGAAAAAGATGGGGGCAGTCATGAAAAAAGCCAAGTATTTCATCACCTGCAACGAGCTGCCGGACAAAACAATCCTGGATCTAGGACCGTCACAGGTACGAAAACTATTGCTTCCCCGGCCGGCCAGGAAAAAAGACGATTTACAGTTGAGCTTCGATTTCGGCGACTCATTTACAACAGACGAAAAGCCATGATCATCTTCCGATACGACCAGACCTTTGAAGGACTGCTTACTTCCCTTTTCGACGCCTACAGCCGGAAACAGTTTCCCGACCAGCTACTGGCAGAAGAGATGCCTCTCCCACTGTTCTATGATGAGGTACACACCGTTGTCACCGATACGGAAAAAGCGGAAAGAGTATGGAAAGCCTTGCAGAAGAAACTGTCACGTTTCGCCCTGTCCGGACTGACACGGTGCTGGCTCTCCGAACTTCCCGAAACGCCCATGCTGCTGTTCCGTTACCTGCGGAAAGTGGTCGACGCGCCACGCTCCATCGAAACCAATTTCACCGATCCGGACATTCTTGCCATGGCCAAACTCAGCAAGAAAGTAAGCGACGAGCGGACACGTGTCCTGCAGTTCATGCGTTTTCAGAAAACTGCCGAAGGCATTTACTTCGGAATCATGGAACCGCTCTACAATGTCTATCCGCTCACCATCGACCATTTTCGCGACCGCTTCGCCGACCAACGCTGGCTGATTTACGACGGAAAACGGAAATACGGCTATTATTACGACGGCAAGGAAGTCAACGAAATTACCTTTACCGATCCCAGACAGCAACACCTGCTCACCGGAAAGCTGGAAGACAGCCTGTTGGATAAGGACGAGAAGCTTTTCCAGCAATTGTGGAAAAGCTATTTCAAAGCAATCTGTATCAAGGAACGGCTCAATCCGGTAAAACACCGCAAAGACATGCCGGTACGCTACTGGAAATACCTGACAGAAAAATAATACTCCTAATCTACTTCAAAAAGAGCATCGGGATAACCGATGTCTACCAGAAACAAGGCATTACCCGGAACGGAAGTACCCGCACTGCACCGGTTTTTCTCCTCGACAACTCTACGGAAACCTTCCACCGAGAGTTTTCCCCGTCCTACTTCCACCAACGTACCTACCACTGCCCGAACCATGTTCCGTAAGAAACGGTCCGCCTGAATGGTAAATACCCACTCATCCGACCCGGTCTGCTCCCAATAAGCCTGCATGATTTTACAGTTATTGGTCTTCACGTCGGTATGCAGCTTGCTGAAGCTGGTAAAATCGATGTAATCAAACAAGGTCCGTGCAGCTTCGTTCATTTTTTCGAAATCCAACGGCTGGAAGATCCGCCACGAATAAGCCCGGTTGAACGGATCCTTTCGGGTTGTAATGTAATATTTATAAGTACGGTAAGTCGCATCGAAACGGGCATGAGCTTCCGGCCGGACCTGTCGTACCCGATATACCGAGATGTCCGGAGGAAGAATCCGGTTCAGTTTGTCGGTTACCGCCTCCACGTCCAATAACCGGCCAAAATCGAAATGTGCCACCATCAGCCGGGCATGTACACCCGCATCCGTACGTCCGGCACCGGTCACTTCCAGCGTATCGTCACGCAGAAAGGTTTTCAGTCCCCTCGTCAGGGTTTCCTGCACACTGTCACCGTTCGGCTGTATCTGCCAGCCGTGATAGTTCGTGCCGTCATAAGCCAGATAAATGAAATACCGGTACATGGCTCAACGGGCTGTAATGTGAAAACATCCTTGTTTCAACTCATACTTCACGTAGCAGCGGTCGGCCTTGCGCAAGTCACGCAGTACTTCCGACAACACCAGCTTCAACGTATCGGCATTCACATCCTGCATAGGCCGTCCGTCCAGATCTTCCACCTTGGCAAAACGTTTCCAGCTCAAATCAAACGTCGTACCATAGAAATGGCAGGAATTCAACGAAGCATTTCCGTTGGTACGGCGCAGGCGCTTCACATCCTCCTTGGTACGGGTTACCGAGGTCACGATAACCTTGTTCGGGTTCAGGCCTTTGTTTTCCAGCGAATCCAGGAAATTCACTCCGATGGTATCAAGCAAGGCACTTGCCTGTGGTATGAGATAAGGAATGGAGTGTGTCAGCGAATCGACATCGTAACGTTCACAAGGAACGATGTGTATCAGCCGGTCACCCAGTTCCACCGCTTCCTCGCGGCTACCAATGGGACGGATTCCGATTTTCTTGGCCGTAGCCAGCTGTACATCGTTCAAATCGCCAAACGAACGTTTATAACTGATGACTCCCCGAATATTGCGTGGATTATTCATTTTCATAGACATGTCTTTTTCTTCCTTGCAACCAGACCAGACAAAAGCTGTCAGCAGGAGAAACAAACCATAGATACCCAGTAGTTTTTTCATTCTTCTTATTTTTATTTTCATGTTTTATCCGTGCAAAGATAGGAATAATGAGAAAAAGCCAAAGCGCCCTTTCTTTTTTTCTCTCCATTTTCTTTCTTCATGCCACGTAAAGATATAACTTCAGGTTATAATACATAAAAAAATGTAAATAGGTTAAAACCGATAAATGTCGTATCTTTGCCGGCGAAAAAGAAATTACAAACTTAACAAAAAGTAAAAGTTACTATGTTTGCCAACATTGACAGCGGTTAATCCGCCCAAAGAATAAT
>USCT01000044.1 GCA_900553185.1 uncultured Bacteroides sp. | reverse complement strand
TCGAAAGCGGTTGCAAAGGTACGCACTTTTTCCATTCTCGCAACTGTTGTACAACTCTTTTTTAAAAGTTTTTTCAAAATAATTGTTCAAACATCTGAAAAACAACAGAATACAGGTTAAAAAATCATTCTGAGTATAAAAGGACGGGAAATTACGTACTCCATATTTATTTCGCGCACGCGCGAGGGACAAAAGGAAAAACGGAAAACGAACGGACGAAATAAACCAAACGAACGGACATTCTGTATCAAACGAACGCACGAAACGATTCAAACGAACGAACGTTTTTCAGTTCTGTTACAACATATTCATAAATTCACAAATCCGGATCCAATATTCACCCGACAAGCGTTTTCAAATCATTCCACAATCGCTATGCAATACGTTCCCCCGCACAAAATAATAAGCCAACAGCCCGGCCTCTTATGCAGAAAATCCTACCTTTGCACTTACACTGTTGAAAACCGATCGAACATGATGCACAAAATTATTTTAGCCATCGATTCCTATAAAGGATGCCTGAGTTCTCTCGAAGCAGAACAGGCCGCCAGCGAAGGCATCCGACAAGTCCTCCCCGACTGCCAGATACTCTGTTTCCCGGTAGCAGATGGAGGCGAAGGTATGCTGGAAGTCCTGGTACAAGCCACGAACGGCAAATTTCTTTCCGCACAGGTACACGATCCGCTGATGCGCCTCCACACTGCCCGATATGGCATTTTAGGAAACCAGGAAACCGTTATCATCGAGATGGCTCAGGCCAGTGGGCTTCCACTCCTTTCGCCGGAAGAGAGAAACCCCATGTACACCACCACCTACGGTACCGGAGAACTGATTCTGCATGCCCTCCAGAAAGGATACCGCCAGTTTCTGATCGGTATAGGCGGCAGCGCTACAAACGACGCCGGCATGGGTATGCTCCAGGCATTGGGTTACCGCTTCTATGACGCCAATGACCGGGAACTGGGCACCGGAGGCATGCAGTTGTTGAATGTAGCACGCATAGACACTTCGAATGTTTCTCCTTTGATACACGAAGCCCGTTTTACCGTAGCCTGCGATGTAACCAATCCTTTTTATGGTCCCACAGGAGCCGCCTGCATATTTGCTCCCCAGAAAGGCGCGTCAGCCTCTGAAGTCCGCCTGCTGGACACCGGACTGCAACGTTTTGCCCGCCTCATCCGTTCATATACAGGTACATCCGTCGACCATCTGCCCGGTGCCGGTGCTGCCGGAGGGATGGGAGGATGTCTAGCCGCTTTCCTGAAAGCCCGTCTCAAGCCCGGCATTGATCTCATACTGGACACCCTCGGGATGAATGAACAATTGCACGACACAGACCTGATCATTACCGGCGAAGGGCACTCCGACCGGCAGACCCTCATGGGAAAAGTACCTGCGGGCATACTGAGACGGGCTGTCTCCGCAGATATTCCTGTCCTCCTTCTCTCCGGCGGCGTAGAAGACACCGATGCACTGAACGAAGCGGGATTTCTGGCAGTTTTTCCCACTACCCCTTTCCCCATACCGCTGGAAAAAGCCATGGAACCCGAATTTGCCCGGTCGAACATCCGGAGAACCGTGGCCCAAATCTGCCGGATCTACGCAAAGAAAGAAAAATAAAAAAGAAAGGCAGGCTTGGCCTTTTCGCACAAAAAGAATAACTTTGTTCATTAATAACCAAACTCGAAAAACAACATGAAAGAATTCCTCAAGACCACCTTAGCGACAATCGTCGGCATCCTTATTGCCGGGATTGTCTTCACCATCCTGGGTATCATCACCGTTTCCGGAATGCTGATGAGCAGCCAGCCGGAAACCGTTGTGAAAGATAATTCTATCTTCGTACTTGAGTTGAGCGGAACGGTAGCCGAACGCTACCAGGAAAATCCACTCGACCAGTTACTCGGTGAACAACTGACAACAACCGGTCTGGATGATATTCTCGCCTCCATCCATAAAGCCAAAGAAAACGATAAAATCAAAGGAATCTACCTGGATGCCGGCTTATTGACCTGCGGAACCGCTTCCCTGCAGGAAATACGGGAAGCCCTGCTCGATTTCAAGAAAAGCGGAAAATTCATTGTCGCCTACAGCGGAAACTACACACAAGGCACATATTATCTGGCCAGTGTAGCCGACAAAATAGCACTGAATCCTTCGGGTACCATCAGCTGGCATGGTCTGTCGGCCCAGAGTATTTTTCTGAAAGACCTGCTCGACAAAATCGGAGTACAGATGCAGATCTTCCGTGTCGGGACCTACAAATCGTATACAGAAACCTTTACAGGTACTGAAATGAGTCCGGCCAACCGGGAACAGACACAGGCTTACACGCAATCCATCTGGCAGCAACTCCTGACGGATGTAGCCGCATCGCGCAACATTTCTGCGACACAGCTGAACACGCTGGCCGACAGCTGCATGGACTTCCGCCCGGCAGAAGACTGCCTCCGCAGCCGACTGGCCGACACGCTGGTATACAAAGACCAACTGTTAAGCTACCTGAAACAACGCATGAACGTGGCAGACGACGAAAAGCTGAACACACTTACCCTGGAAGATATGATCAACGTAAAACGGAATGTCCCGAAAGATAAAAGCGGAAACATCATTGCCGTATACTATGCCGTGGGCGACATCGACGCGACAACCGACCCCGATCCGACTGAAGGTATCGATTCCGAACGTGTCATCCGGGATTTACAGAAACTGCGTAACGACGAAAGCGTAAAAGCAGTCGTACTGCGGGTAAACTCTCCGGGAGGAAGCGCTTACGGTGCAGAACAGATCTGGCGGGAAGTTTCCCTGCTGAAAGCCGAAAAGCCTGTCATCGTATCCATGGGAGATTATGCGGCTTCCGGAGGATATTACATTTCGTGCGCTGCCGACTGGATCGTAGCCGAACCGACCACCCTGACAGGCTCCATCGGTATCTTCGGCATGGTACCGGAAGCTTCTGAACTCATCAACAACAAACTGGGCGTACACATAGACGGAGTAAAGACCAACCGTCTGGCCGACATGGGACAAATTGACCGTCCGATGAACGAAGAAGAGAAAGCACTTATCCAGCAAAGTGTAAACAGTGGTTATGAACTCTTTACCAAGCGCTGTGCCGACGGACGCAACATGCCGATCGACCGGTTGAAAGAAATAGCCGAAGGACGTGTCTGGAGCGGCAGCATGGCTAAAGAGCTGAAACTGGTAGACGAACTGGGTGGAATCCAGGCTGCACTCGACCAGGCTGTCAAGCGTGCCCAAATTACTGAATATACCATCCTGAGCTATCCGGAAAAAGAGAATCTGCTCAGCAGCCTGCTGAATACCCGAAAAGAGAACTACATAGAAGGCAAACTGGAAGCCACTTTCGGCGAATATTACCACGGTTTTGCCCTGCTGAAGAAGCTGAAACAGGCCGACCGCATTCAGGCCCGCCTGCCTTTCGATCTGCGTATTCAATAAAAGAAGAAAAATACATGAGTCGACGACCTTTCAAGATCTACCGGGGACTGATTCCCCTCGCATACCTGTACGGGCTGGGAGTCAGTCTGCGTAACCGTCTGTTCGACCACGGCATTCTGACATCACGAAGCTTTCCGCTTCCGGTCATCTGCATCGGAAACATCAGTGTGGGAGGTACAGGCAAAACCCCTCACACTGAATACCTCATCCGCTTACTCCGGAAAAGTTTTCGCATAGCCGTATTGAGCCGGGGATACAAACGGAAATCGAAAGGATTCGTATTGGCACAACCTGACACCCCCATCGAAGCTATCGGTGACGAACCGTTCCAGATGTCCCGCAAATTTCCGGACATCTGCGTAGCTGTAGACAGCGACCGGTGCCACGGTATCAGACAGCTGACCGACGGCCATACTGTCTCCGGTGTAGAAGTCATCCTGCTGGACGACGCGTTCCAGCACCGGTACGTCAAACCCGGATTGAACATTCTGCTGATAGATTACCACCGTCCCATTTATCAGGACAAGCTGCTTCCTGCAGGCCGTTTGCGGGAAGCACCTTCGGGCAAGGAACGGGCCGACATACTGATTGTCAGCAAATGTCCGCCAGACCTGGATGCAGAGAGCCGGCAACGGTTCCGAAACGAACTGTCCCCCCTCTCCCATCAGTCACTCTATTTTACGACACTGGCTTACGGAAAGTTGCGTCCGCTTTTTGCTCACACACCGGAACGGACTTTGGAAGAATTGGCCCCGGATGAGCATTTGCTGGTAGTTACCGGCATTGCCTCGCCAGCACCTCTGCTGGAAGAGTTGTCACGCCACACCCGTCACGTATATCCGCTGACATTCGGTGATCATCACAATTTCAACGGAACCGATCTGCGCCGCATCGAAGAAACATTCCTTCACTTGCCCGGAATGCGGAAAAGTATCGTCACGACCGAAAAGGATGCCGCCCGGCTCATCGCTCATCCCCAATTGAGTGAAAGCCTGAAACCCTACTTCCATGTGTTACCCGTCGAAGTCAGGTTTCTGAATCATGAAGAAGAATCGTTTAACCATCAAATTATCGCGTATGTTAGAAAAAATTCAAGAAACAGCCGCCTTTCTGAAGGCTAAAATGCACTCCCATCCTGAAACAGCCATCATTCTGGGTACAGGACTGGGCAGTCTGGTACACGAAATTACCGATAAATACGAAATAAATTACGCAGACATCCCCAATTTCCCGGTATCAACAGTTGAAGGCCACAGCGGCAAGCTGATTTTCGGCAAACTGGGTAACAAGGACATCATGGCCATGCAGGGACGTTTCCATTTCTACGAAGGCTATTCCATGAAAGAAGTGACTTTCCCCGTACGTGTCATGCGTGAACTGGGTATCAAGACTCTTTTCGTGTCAAACGCCGCCGGAGGAACCAATCCGGATTTTGAGATCGGCGACCTGATGATCATTACAGATCACATCAACTTCTTCCCCGAACATCCGCTCCGCGGAAAAAACATCGAATACGGGCCGCGTTTCCCGGATATGAGTGAAGCATATTCCAAGGAACTGATAGCCAAGGCACTGGATATAGCCAAGGAAAAGGGAATCAAGGTACAGCAAGGGGTATACATCGGCACGCAGGGACCTACCTTCGAAACTCCAGCAGAATATAAGATGTTCCGCATTCTGGGAGCCGACGCCGTAGGCATGTCTACCGTACCGGAAGTCATCGTAGCCAACCACTGCGGTATCAAGGTGTTTGGTGTGTCCGTCATTACCGACCTGGGCGTAGAAGGAAAAATAGTAGAAGTATCACACGAGGAAGTACAGAAAGCTGCCGACGAGGCACAGCCGCGTATGACTACCATTATGAGAGAACTTATCAACAGAGCGTAATAAACTATGCACGAAGGAAACAGAACAGAAATTTCAACCCTGGGCGAGTTCGGCCTCATCAAGCACCTCACCCAGGACATCAAGCTACAAAATCCGGAAACGAAATACGGCGTAGGCGACGATGCAGCCGTATTGGAATTTCCCGAAAAGCAGGTGCTGGTCACTACCGACCTGCTGATGGAAGGTGTACACTTCGACCTGGTATATACCCCATTGAAACATCTGGGGTATAAATCGGCCATGGTGAACTTTTCTGATATTTATGCCATGAACGGTACCCCCAAACAAATTACCGTATCACTGGCCGTATCCAAACGTTTTTGCATCGAAGATCTGGAAGATTTCTACGACGGGCTAAAGCTGGCCTGCGCCCTTCACCACGTAGATCTTGTAGGTGGCGATACCACTTCTTCCGTAACGGGACTGGCCATCTCCATCACCTGCATCGGAGAAGCCGACAGGAACAAGGTGGTCTACCGCAACGGTGCCAAAGAGACCGACCTGATCTGCGTATCAGGCGATCTGGGAGCAGCCTATATGGGACTACAGCTGATGGAACGCGAAAAGGCCGTATTCCAGGGAGAAAAGGATGTACAGCCGGACTTCGCCGGCAAGGAATACCTGCTGGAACGTTTCCTGAAACCGGAAGCCCGTAAAGACATCATTGCCGAACTGGCTGAAGCCGGTATCCAGCCAACATCCATGATGGACATCTCCGACGGACTGTCATCGGAACTGATGCACATCTGCTCACAAAGCAATGTCGGTTGCCGCGTATACGAAGAACGGATCCCGATTGATTATCAGACCGCTGTCATGGCTGAAGAATTCAACATGAACCTGAGTACTTGTGCCCTGAACGGCGGTGAAGATTACGAGTTGCTGTTTACGGTTCCGCTTACAGCACACGAAACTGTCTCGAAGTTGAAAGATGTTAAGCTCATCGGACACATCACCAAACCGGAATTAGGATGTGCCCTCGTTACCCGCGATGGAAACGAGCTGGAACTGAAGGCTCAGGGATGGAATCCACTGAAAAATCAGGATTAACAGTAATCTACTGAATATGAAGCTGTTCAAAACCAACAAGGGATGTTCACCTTACAGGTTTTGAACAGCGTTCATGAATCGGTTAATAACTTTTTCTTTATTTTTTATAGAAAAAGTTTGCAGTTTCCAAAACTTTATGTACCTTTGCAACCGCAATCGAGAAACATTGATTGTAAAAAACAA
>USCT01000043.1 GCA_900553185.1 uncultured Bacteroides sp. | reverse complement strand
TCAGAATCACGCACAAAATGAGTCATATAATAAATTAATCTATATAAAGTCTAATATACATGCTTATGAAGATATTATTTTCACCAGAATACTTCGGACAAATCTTTACAGGGGATGGTGTAATGATGGACACTATGGTGACCAGTACGGTTGGTCTGATAGACTTGCTTGAGTTTCGTTTGGGACTTCATTATGAAGAAATTCCCCTACATGAGCGTATGGCTCATTATTATGACGCTGTAAGCAAGTATATGAGTGAATATCCAGATAATGTGATGGCCAGGTCATTCAGGGCAGCAGGTCTCAGCACGGCTAAATCAATGTTGGGATGGCGTGACGAACTTCGTTCTGCCGATTGGAAATTCAATGGGGCTGATATCAGCGACCGTCTCTCTGTGTTAATTGGTGTAGAGAAGTACTTTTGCCAGAAGAATGGTAGAGATATGACAGAAAGACTTCATACTGTCGCTGAACAGGTGATGTCCCAAAAACTGGACTGCTCTGAAATGACTCTGCAGCTCGCTTGTGAAAAGAACCTGCTTAAACCGTCAGTCTCTACCTTGATTTCTGTCTTGGAACGGCAGGGTGCTAAGATTGAACTGATTCCTGAAGCTGATAATATGGGAAACAACCTGAGTAGGGTGCGCCGCTTGATTACAGAAGGTCAACAAGGTAAAATTAAACTGGATGAAAATGACACTTCGCTGCTTGTTTATCAGTTTCCCGACGAACGTGCAGCATGCGAATATCTGTCATACCAAAAAATGGATGACGTAGATGTATGGATAAATGCCGACAACAAACAAATGGACAACTGGCTAACGCTGATGAATCAACCAATGACCGGTAGTGTGGCTGCCGATTGTATTCCTCAGTTGACACAGATGTTTGTGATGGGGCTCGGAATGTTTTCTTCTCCGCTTAATGTAAATACATTGATTGAATGGCTAAACATGCCATTGCATCCTATAGACAGATTCTTTCGCTCAAAACTTGCAGAATCAATTGTTGCCGAAGGAGGTTACAGAAACAGCGCCTGCAGGCAACTGGTCAAGGATTATATAGATGGCAAGTTCATCTATCTCAACGGGGAACAGAAAGCATTGCCGGAAGACGAGCGGCAGAAAATACGAGAGAAAGACTACAAGAAGCGTCAGTGGATGGCAAAAATCTTCCTGCCTCCATTGGAAAGCGTAAAAGGAATCAGGACGGATAATGTACGTCTTTTTGTAAGCGAACTGTCTGCCTGGTCACGTCAACGTGCCCATCTTATGGAGGAAGATCCTAATAGCGTTCAGTGGATAGAACAACTGATGACAGTGGCAAGCATGTGTGATGCGCTGCATATTCTGTTAGGTACCGTCGATAGCCCAACAATCGACTATAAGATTATAGACTCATGGATTAGTTCCATCTATGAGAAGGGTTCATATACTAATGCTGCGGCTGAACGTGGTTGCAGAATAGTAGTAGATTCTCCTTCTAAGATAGCTACAGTAGCTAAAAGAACTGTCTGGTTGGGGGTTGAAGGAGATGACGGGCATACTCAGGAATGCGCATTCCTCTATCCTTCAGAGAAGAGAAAACTGACAGAACAGCACTGTATAGTTCCATGGAATGAAGCCGATGAAGGTCGTTATCATGAACACATGCGAATGACACCACTTCGCATGACTGAAGACCGGCTCATTCTGGTAGTATGCAAAACAAGAGGTGGAGAGAAGACCTTAAAGCATCCGCTGATTGTCCGTCTGGAGCAACAGGTGGAAAATATGGAAAAGTTTATTCTTACACCTGAAATTGATACCGACAACATGACCGAAGTGGAAATTGTTGAGAATGGCGGTGTGGCAGCAGAGCTAAAGTTTGAATATGCCGATAAACTGAAATGGCCGGACCATCTGAGTCCGACAAGTATTGCTACACTGGTGGAACATCCGTTTGACTATCTGATGGAAAGAATACTGAACATCACTGCCGATGGTAAGGCTCAGATGGCCGATGTAAAGACTACCATGGGTAATGTGGCTCATGCAGTGATTGAGGCATTGTTCAGTCCTGCTGAGGGTAAACGGTATGCTACACCCGAGGAAATAGCCTTACGCATGGAGGACTATGATGCAGCATACATAAAGGTAATCGAAGCAAAAGGGGCAATCCTGCAGTTGGCAGAGAACAGGCTGAAAGAGAAACTTCTGCATGAACAGCTTCGCATTTGTCTGGACATTCTTTTGGAAATACTCAAGAATAATGACCTTAAGGTAACTGGCTGCGAGCAGTATGTTCAGGCCAAGTTGAAATTGGGCCTTCCGGATGCTTTCGATAAAGAAGAAAATGAAGGAGAACGTGATGTACTGGGATTCATCGATATGACACTCGAAGATGCAGAAGGATATCCTGTAGTGTTCGACTTCAAATGGACAACTTGGGCAAAAGGATATCAGGATAAACTGGAGAACAATCGCTCGGTACAGTTGGAACTCTACCGGATTATGCTCGGACAGAAAGAAAGGAACGAGGTAAGACGGGTGGCTTACTTTCTCATGCCTGAAGCCCGTCTCTATAGCAAAGAGGTTTTCAAAGGACGGCATTGCACGCAGATAACTCCTGAGAATCGGGATAATATCGTAGAGGAACTGAGACTATCAGTCATTTACCGAAAGAAACAGTTGGAATGCGGAGTCGTGGAAACCAATGGAGCATACGATGAGCTTCAATATGTGAAAGATACTGAATCGTGTGGACTCTTTCCTCTGAAAAAAGACGAAGAGAAAAATATGAAGGAAGAGAACTTCTTTTCCCAATATGGACTTTTTAACAATTAAAGCATCATGAAGAACGTAACATATATCAATGCGGGAGCCGGCAGCGGTAAAACATACAGACTTACAGAAACCCTGACCAATTTGATTAAGTCAGAAAAGGTAAAGCCTGAACAGGTGATACTGACAACTTTTACGACTAAGGCTGCCAATGAGTTTAAGGAAAAGGCAAAGGCTTTCCTTTACGATGCAGGCCTTTATGATGCAGCAATACAGTTGGATCATGCCATGATTGGTACGGTTCACAGTGTATGTCAGCGCATGATTGGCAAATATTGGTTCAATCTCGGACTGTCGCCTAACATGGGTGTAATGGCAGAAGAAGATACTGCCTATTATATATCACAGTCATTGTCGGAACTTCCTACAGACGAAGAATTGAAGATGCTGCATGGATTTGCCAGATATTTTGATATACGCGTCACAGAAGGATATATGGTGAAGAAAGCCGTCAATTATGATTTCTGGCAGGACCACCTGAAAGCTGTCATTGGTTTTGCTACCAATTACGAGCTGGAGGATTTCAAACAGAGCGAGGAAGAATCGCTGAATTATATTCGCAAGTTTGTGAAAGCAGACAGCAACTGCAGTTTTACTTACGAAGAGCTGAAGGCTGTAACGGATGAGCATGAGTCATTTCTCAGCAATAAAAAGCGAAGTGCCGCTAACGATGAACGGATAAAGAAACTTGTTCAGGCAAAAAGAAATCTTGACCGTCCTACACTTGGTGTATTGAAAAACATCAATTCAACCATCGGAACTCCTAAGGGATACGGCCCGTTGGCCGAGGATTTCCAGAATCGCATGGCCGGACTATGGACAAGTCAAATGGTCTACGACAGGCAGGAAAAGTATATCCGTCTGATTTTTGACCTTGCACAACGCTGGAAAGAGAATTTCGCCCAGTTCAAGCGCGACAAGAATCTGCTCGACTATAATGATATGGAGAAATACATGCGTCTGCTGATGATGAATGAAGACATAGCCAACGAGATTTCCCAGTCGTACCGTTATCTGTTTGTAGATGAGTTTCAGGACTCTTCTCCAATTCAGGTGAAGATATTCGATGCTCTAAGTGACCTGATGGAACATTCTTATTGGGTAGGTGATTATAAACAGGCTATTTATGGTTTCCGAGGTTCAGATATAGCACTTACCAAGGCTGTTGTGGACAGTGTATCTAAGAAGGAAAATGGTTGTGATACCGACACGCTGGATACATCATGGCGTTCACTGCCTGACATTGTCAAACTGAATAATGATGTATTCAGGAAGACTTTTGCAGATGTACTTGAAGAAAAGAACATCTGCCTCAAACAGCATCGTAAGAATGAAAATCATGAGGAATCGCTCCGCTATTTTGTCAGTAGTGAAAATTATGGGGTTGCAGAGCATGTCTTGAAATTATTGAATCAAGGAGTGAAACCTGACGAGATAGCCGTATTGGCTCGTACTAATGCAACATTGGCCGAAGTTGCAACCCAACTGAGACAGTATGAAATACCTTCTGGCAGAGAGGATTCCCCAATTATTGATTCGTATGCCTATACTTTGACTTCATCACTCTTACATATTGTGGACAGCACTAAGGATAGTCTGGCAAAAGCAACAGTAGCCATATTGACAGAGGAAGATTACGATACCAAAACCATCATTGAGGAGAAAATACTGAATGATGCCAATGACGATGCTAAAATAGAGGATTATCTTGCTCAAGTGCCACTCATTCGTAGACTGATGACTATCCGGCCTAAGTTACAACAACAGTCGGTTTCCTCACTCGTTGAGAGTATGATTATCATGTTGGACCTCTTTAATGTAGTTAAAAAGGTAGAAGCTGATGCTGCGTTCGGAATATCCTGCTTGCAGGTCATCATCAATACCGCACGTATTTACGAAGAACATTGTGTGCAAATGAATCTTCCGGCTACCATTGATGGATTTATAACCTATATAGAAACTGTTTCACCAACGGGTAGTGGTGATGTCAATGGAGTACAGCTACATACCTATCATTCATGCAAGGGGCTGCAGTGGAAGTATGTCATTCTGATGTCCCTGAATACAAATGTGTCAGACCTCAGGAAAGCTGTGAAGGGTGAGACTTATGGTGTACATCCTGTTTATGTTGAGGAACCGACAGTTGAGAATTATTATCCGAAGGTATTTATAAGGCTGACACCATGGATATATGGTACAGATAGAAATGTTCCGGACGAAATAAGTTCAGTCATTGAGGAATCTGCCGTTTTCAAACAGGCGTATAAGGCAATGCTTTCAGAAACAAACCGTGTGCTCTACGTAGGAATGACCCGGCCTCAGGATGTGTTAATTCTTAATATAGAAAAGTCTAAAAGGGGGGGGAGACTGTTGCAGTGGCCTAAGGATAATGGAATAGATACTGCCTCTGACAGCATACCTGAGAAAGGCGATTGGGATGTGTTTGGCACAGGTCATATATTTAAAGATTTCACTTTGACTCAGGAAGAGTTTGATAAGTTGGAAAACTATGGTGATAGAGACAGTGCACTGTCCATGCGCTTGAATATTGACGAGCCTGATTTTAAAACAAAGGAGCCGCGATATATCTCGCCAAGCCATATCCGCAAATGTGGTAAAATAGGCAAGTATTACGATTTTGAGCAGCGTATCCCTTTGAGTAAGAATCCTGAGGATATGGCAACTGTGGGCAATTGTATCCATCAGATATTTGCGGGGATAGAAGGGCATACTTCAGCAAACAGGATTGAAATGGATGAAACAATCCGAAACTATGGACTTTCAGCAGTACTCACCGATACAGATGCTATACTATCTGCCTGGAAAAATCTCTATGATAAACTAGTCTTACTTCATGGAGAACCGGTCAAGACCTATCACGAACGTCCTTTCCGTATGGATTATGACGGACAAACCATTGTTGGTAGCATAGACCTTGTATGGCAGACGCAAGAGGGTGATATACTTGTTGACTTCAAGAATAATCCAATGGCAACAAAATATATTTTGGATCCTGACAACGAGCATTTTGCCGGATGGTATGCCGGACAGCTTGATGCCTATCAGGATGCACTCGAAGCTGCTGGTGAGAAAGTCTTGCAAAAATACATTTACTATTCTGTAAGTGGATTATTGGTGGAAGTTGGTCATTCTATTATAGATACCCAATAAACGAGTTCCTGCGCTTCCGCCGGACTTCGTTTCACAGCCGCCCCAAAAGTGCCGCCGGCGATTTTTCTTTTTGTTACCTTTTTCTTTTTTTCGGAAAAAAGAAAAAGTAAATCCCTACTATGCATTATAGTACAGATTGACCCGTCGGATTTTTACATCTTCTACATCTACTTCCGTGCGGTAAGAATCGAGTAGTCCCAGGGTTTGCAGGGTTTCGTCGGCCAGATCTTTTCCGATTCGTATTTCGATACCGTTTCCTACGGCTATCCTGCAGGAAGCGGTGGGCGAAAGGCGCTGAAGAATGGCCTCATTCAGTGTTTCACTCTGCACTCTTCCGGCCAGAACCATGGCGTTTCCCAGTTGTTCGTCGGGTATTTCAATATTTACCGTATGTGCTTTCAGCGCATTTTCAAGTTCCTGTAGATTCTTTACGACAGTCATTGTATTATGTTTTAGTTAACACCGGACAAAGGTAGTCGTTTTTGGGACATAATCCATTCTTTTTCGTAAAAAAAGAAGGTGTAAGAAAGGGAGCCCGTACGGAGAGGAAAACCGCTTCGGGTCCGTCCACAAGCGTAAGAATGAAACGGAAGGTGATGAGAAACAGACAGATGCGGATGTATGCGGATAACGGGACTGAGCATGTAACGTATCTTTGTGGTGTAATCGGAACGGAAGCGCTTCACCGGACAGACGGTTACGGATACCTTTTATTATTAACCTTTAAAAACAGAAAAGTATGGAACGATCAGTGACTTATTCAGTAGTAGAACGTATAGATCCGAGAGACCCCGAATCATCGGGCAAATATTATGCCACCGCCCAGGCCCGTGGTGTGATGGGAATCCGTGAGATGGCGGAACGTATTCAGCAGGCATGTACGGTAACCCGGGCCGATACCCTGGCAGTACTGACGGCTCTGGAAGATGTGGTGAGCGAAGGACTCCAGGGAGGCGAAATCGTGCGTCTGGGTGATCTGGGCTCCCTGCAGGTGAGTCTGAGCGGCAAGGGAGCGCCGACGGCCGAAGAATATACGGACAGCCTGATTACGAAGGCCCGTATCCTGTTCCGTCCGGGAACGACGCTGAAGGCTGCCATTTCCAACCTGTCCTTCCAGCGTGTCAGTGTGAAGTCGACCAAGACGGAGGAAGCTACGGACGGTACTCAAGGTGTGTAATTTAAACCGGATAAATCATGACGCAACGGATTAGATGGATGCTTCTGCAACTCCTGCGGTGCCTGATCTGTGTGCTGACGGGAAAGAAACGAATCGAAAAGAGTAAAGCCAAGCCTTTGTTTTGATTGAAATCAGAATGGAACACAA
>USCT01000042.1 GCA_900553185.1 uncultured Bacteroides sp. | reverse complement strand
AGTTAATTTAAAACAAATATTATCCAATTATTTGGATAGCAACATAGAAGATATGTTTAAAAAAGGAAACAGAGCCAATACCTTACACGGTATTCTATTGATTGCCTTGTTCTCGTTCGCTGCATTCTACATTGCAGAGATTCCCTTCGTAAAAAGCCTTTCGTTCAGTCCGCTTATTGTCGGTATCATTTTAGGTATGTTGTATGCCAACAGCTTACGCAACAAACTTCCGGAAACCTGGGTACCGGGTATCAAGTTCTGTACCAAACAGATTCTGCGTGCAGGTATCGTACTGTACGGTTTCCGTCTGACACTGACTCAGGTAGCGGCTGTGGGACTTCCTGCGGTAGTTATCGATACCATCATCGTGGCCGGAACCATCTTCCTGGGAATCTTCCTGGGAAAACTGCTGAAAATGGACAGCGACACTTCGCTGATGACTTCCACAGGTAGCGCCATTTGCGGTGCAGCAGCCGTACTGGGTGCCGAACCGGTGGTACGCTGCGAAGGACACAAGACAGCCATCGCCGTTTCTACCGTAGTTATCTTCGGTACCATCTCCATGTTCCTTTACCCCATCATGTACCGTTCAGGCATGCTGAGCGCGCTGGGTGATACGGGCGTAGCCATCTACACCGGAAGTACCCTGCACGAGGTAGCTCACGTAGCCGGAGCCGGAAACGCCATGGACCCCACCGATGCCCTGGGTATTGCCGGAACCGCTACCATCACCAAGATGATTCGTGTCATGATGCTGGCTCCGGTACTGGTCATCATGAGTTTCGCCCTGGCCGGACGCAGCAAATCAGCTCCTGAAGGCAGCAACGCTAAAAGAAAGATCACCATTCCCTGGTTTGCCTTCGGTTTCATCGGTATTATCTGCCTGAACTCCCTGCTGCAGGCTGCACTGGGCGTAGAAAGTGTCAAGGAAATTCCGTTGAACGGTGCCATCGAATACATCGATACTTTCATGCTGACCATGGCCATGACCGCACTGGGCACGGATACCAGTATCGACAAGTTCAAACAGGCCGGAGCCAAACCTTTCGTACTGGCAGGATTGCTGTACATCTGGCTGCTGGTAGGAGGTTATCTGCTGACCAAATACCTGGTACCGGTACTTGGATAACAAATCATCTTACAAATCGAAATCAAGCGCAATAAATTTGTTATTATGAAAGATGGAAGGCCGTCTCCACTCAACCGGAGGCGGCCTTTTTACAATCACAGAAAAACAAACGGACGTCTGTACTTAAACGAACGGACAAATCAACCTAAACGAACGGACATTTCATGTAAAATCCGCTCGTGTTTTTACGCAAGATGTAAACAGCTGAAAACCAACAAAAGGCCTTATTCCATCCCGAACAAAGCCCTTTTTCCGCAACAATCCAGGTTTCTGCCTTATTTCTCCCGATCGAAATAATCGAGTGTCCAGCTATCCATCCATTCGATGACCGGAACTTCTTCCCTGAACTGAATCGGTAACCAGATATAACGTGCGTCACTCGGATGTTTCGGTCTCCAGATATCTCCCATAAACATATAAGCATCCTTCTTACCCGGAATTTTCAGCACATACGTACTTTGTCCGCCAAAAGTAATCTCCGATTTCGGACCTACACAAGGATTCGGATACTGTGTCCAGGGGCCCCAAATATTTTTGGCCGAGAACATGCGGGCTTCGTTCGGAGCCCATCCGGTACAACCGGAAGTAATGAGCCAATATACCCCATTCCGCTTGAACATGGCAGGAGCCTCATTCAGTCCGCAAGGAGCGACACGGACATATTTACCGGTATGACTCAGAAAATCATCACTCAGTTCGGCTATCTGCAGGGTAAGATTTTCTTCCGAAGCAAAAATATGGTAAGCCTTACCGTCATCGTCGACAAAAAGCTGCATGTCCCTGGCCATCTGTCCTCCTTCCAGGTCACGTTTCAAAATCAGCCCTTCCGCAACAGCCCTGTTCCATGCGGGAGTTCCCCATTCCTTGAAATGGTCCAGATTGAGTGTGTCAAAAACAGCTTTCTGCGCTTCCGTCATATCAAACGGAAGCTTACCGGCATTGGGACGCAGCGAACCGAGATACTTAAACGGACCAACCGGAGAATCGCTGACAGCACAGGCCGATCTGGCGGCATCATAGCCTTTCCCCTTAAGCTCAAGGTGGAACCACATCACAAATTTCTTTGTCTTTTCGTTATAAATCACCTTAGGACGCTCCATGATACATCCCTGAATGATATCGCTCGTTGTGTCATTCAATTCTACGGGGAGTACAGTACCTTCATTCGTCCAGTCTGTCAGATTCTTCGAAGAATAACACATGATACCGACCATGGCCGAGCTGGTGGTATCACTTTTGTTTTCACCGTACCAGTAATAGGTATTATCGTAAACCAGGATTCCACCTCCATGCGCATTGATGTGAACTCCTGTGTTATCGGGCCATAATTCACCCGACTTAATAGGCTTTGCAGGTTCCGGTTGCGAACAGGCAACCAATAGCAAAGCACTCAACAAACATCCTAAAAACGTTTTTCTCATGTTTCTTACTTGTTATTTTTGATGACATTCTACTGTTCTAAAATCTGCTGCCTTCCAAAACATACTTTCGGCCTATTCACCGACTGACGGATCAACTCACCCGGTCAAGAGTCTTGCTAATGTACGTTTTTCACAGCCATCGATTTTTCGATTTACAAAAATAACATTTTATGCAACTACTGCCTATAAAATTTCCCACCAATCAGTGAAAGACGGCAATCGGCCGGATTAAAAGGCGATTTACCGCAAATTCTAATCCGGTAGCAACGGAAATCAACCTGAAAAATCCTATTTTTGCAGAAAGAATCAACCAACATGATACAGCAAATTACCTTTACCTTGCGTCCGCGTACACGCGGTTTCCACCTGATAACCGACGAAATAACCGGCAAACTGCCTGAATTGCCGCAGACCGGACTGCTCAACCTGTTTATCCAGCATACCAGTGCCGGACTGTCCATCAACGAAAACTGCGATCCGGATGTAAGAAGCGACATGGAAAAAATTTTCAATAACCTGGTACGTGAGCGGGAATCGTGGTACGACCACACCCTGGAAGGTTGGGATGACATGCCTGCCCATGCCAAATCGACCCTGGTGGGTACCAGTCTGTCCATACCCATTACAAACGGAACTCTGAATCTGGGTACCTGGCAGGGGATTTATCTGTGCGAATTCCGCAACCACGGAGGAGGCAGACGAATCGTTGCAACCATATTGGGCTAAAATAGCTGGCCCTCCCAACAGAACACCGGCGAAAAAACCGAAAATCATTTTTTCTCGTACTTCTTCCGGTAAAGCATAGGAGACATTTTCATTTGTTTCTTGAAAAACTTACTGAAAGAGGCCTGATCGGAAAAATGAAGTTCTTCGGCAATCTGCCCCACCGGAATGTTTTCGTCTTCGAGCAACAGAAGCGCCTGGTGAGTCAATTCGTCACAGATAAACTCGTGAGGAGTCTTTCCGGTTTTCTCCTTGATAATCCGGGTTAAATGCTTGGCAGACATACACAGGGAAGAAGCATAAAAATCAACAGCATGTTCCGACAGAAAATACTTGGCAACCAGCTTGAGAAAGCTCAATGCGATAAAATCGTACTTATCTACGTAAGGAGTAAAACTTTCAGTCTCCTCCGCGTGAAACAACATGATATTTCCCAGTTCCAGACTAAAGCTTTTAAAATACAGCTTGACCAGTTCCTGCCGATAATAATGATTCATGTTTTCAAGAGTAGCTTTCAACAGGAAAAGTTGTTGTTCCAGCACGCCGCATTCAGACTCGGAAAGTTCCTGTACCGGTACATTCAGCCGCTCCAACAAATACCCCTGAGGGCCCGGACGCAGGTTCTTTAATGACTCACGGGCAAATTCAAAGGTGATAAACAGTCCCCAAGCCTGCAGATCGGGACTGAAACGATCTATCCGCAACGTAACCGTATCAATTACATCCAGAAAGGCATGAGCCTGTATTTCATGTTTTTTACCACCTGCTTCCAACTCCATCTTACCCTTAATGACCAACATAAACAAACGGTTGCCCGTCAGTGTACGACCTTCCAGCCTGCCAAATTCCGATGGAGGAACCAGTAGCATACCTTCTTTCAGGTAACAGGCCGAAGGAAACAAAACCAACAATTCTTTCTGTATCATCTGATTTCTGCTTACATTTCCAAGTGTCACAAATATAGAGGATTCCTGTCTTTAAGAAACAAATTTTTGCGCTAAATAGACATAGAGTTTACTAATAAGTCCTAATGCTGAGCAATATAAACAAATGATTGTACCTTTTGTCCAAACAATACGCTCCTTTCAAATCTAATTTTACCTTCAAAATTTCAAATTAAACAAACCATGAAGGTAAAAAGCATTTTCGTAACCAGTCTTTGCTGCTTTGCACTGCTTTCCTGCCAGCAGAACCAGCAGCAACAGACAGCAAGCGGAGACTATCCGCTCATGACACTTACACCGGAAGACAGACAGCTCTCTGTAAAATATTCCGCAGTTATAGAAGGAAAACAAGATGTGGAAGTACGTCCGCAGGTATCAGGAACCATCACCCAGGTGCTGGTAAAAGAAGGAGCCCACGTACACAAGGGCCAGGTATTGTTCATCATCGACCAGGTTCCTTATAAGGCAGCCCTTGAAAAAGCCAAGGCCGCTGTTGCTACAGCCGAAGCCAACGAAGCAACAGCCAAACAGACGCTCGACGGCAAACAGTCACTGTATGCCGACCGCGTAATTTCGGATTTTGAATTACGTACGGCACAAAACGACTACAAAAGCGCCCAAGCCAATCTGCTTCAGGCACAGGCTGAACTGACTGATGCCCGGAACAATCTCTCCTATACCGAAGTAAAAAGTCCGGTAGACGGCTATGCCGGTATGACCTCTTACCGTATCGGAGCCCTGGTCAGCTCTTCCATGACAGAACCGCTGATTCATGTTTCCGACAACTCCGACATGTATGTCTATTTCTCGCTGACAGAAAAACAGGTGCTTGCCCTTACAGCACAATACGGTTCACTGGATAAGGCTCTTGCCTCGTTTCCGGAAGTATCCCTGGAACTGAACGACGGAAGTATATACGAACAGAAAGGGAAAATAGACGTTATCAGCGGTATCATCGACAAGACAACCGGAACTGTAAGCATGCGTGCCGTATTCCCCAACAAGGATAAACGGCTGATGAGCGGCGGTTCGGCCAGCATCATTGTGCCATACGACAGAAAACAATGCATCGTTATTCCGCAAGGAGGTACATACGAAATCCAGAACCGTATCTTCGCCTATAAGGTGGTAGACGGAAAAGCAGTCTCCACCCCCATTGAAGTATTCGAAATCAACGACGGAACGGAATACATCGTCGAAAAAGGCTTACAGGCCGGCGATGTCATTGTTTCTGAAGGAGCCGGACTGCTGAAGGAAGGTACTGTGGTCAGTGCCTCTCACAGTGACGCGACACAAACCGACAAGAAGGAGGAATAACCATGAAACTGCAACATTTCATTGACCGGCCGATTCTGTCCATCGTCATTTCGGTCGTAATTCTGGTAGCGGGCCTCATCGGACTTTATGCCCTTTCGGTAGAACAGTATCCGGATATCGCGCCGCCAACCATCCGCGTATCTACCACTTACAGCGGCGCCAATGCCGAAGCCGTACAGAAAAGTGTCATCGTCCCGCTGGAAGAAGCCATCAACGGTGTAGAAAACATGACGTACATGACTTCTACCGCCAGCAATACAGGTAGTGCCGAAATTACAGTATATTTCAAGCAAGGCAGTGACCCGGACATGGCTGCCGTCAACGTACAGAACAAAGTATCGACGGCTACTTCGCTGCTGCCGGCCGAAGTTACCAAGGTAGGTGTCACCACCATGAAACGCCAAAGCAGTATGTTGAAAATCTTCGGCCTCTACAGTCCGAATGGCACCTACGACAGGAACTTTCTCACCAACTATTTGAGTATCAATATCAAGCCTCAGATACAACGTATATCGGGTGTAGGAGAAGTGAACGTAATGGGAGGCGACTACGCCATGCGTATCTGGCTGAAACCGGAAGTCATGGCCCAATATGAACTGGAACCCAGCGACGTGGAAGCCACACTCTCCAGCCAGAACATAGAAGCCTCTACCGGTTCCATCGGTGAAGATTCCAAGAACGTATACCAATATACGCTGAAATACCGCGGACGACTGGAAAAAGAACAGGAATTCGAGGAAATCGTAATCCGTGCCTACGACGACGGACGTGTACTGAAACTGAAAGATATAGCTACCGTAGAACTGGGAGCACAGAGCTATTCCTACTCCGGATCGGTAAACGGAGCACCGGGAACCACCTGCATGATCAACCAGACTGCCGGTACCAATGCCAACGAAATCATTACGGAAATAGACAAGTATCTGGACGAATTGCAGGAAACACTTCCGGAAGACATGGAAATCGTGGAACTGATGAGTACAAAGAACTTCCTTGACGCCTCCATCAACGAAGTGATCAAGACCCTGCTGGAAGCCATCATCCTGGTGGTACTCGTAGTCTATGTATTCCTGCAGAACCCGCGTTCTACCCTCATCCCGACCATCAGTATCTTTGTCTCGCTCATCGGTACCTTTGCCGCACTTTATATAGCCGGATTCAGTATCAACCTGCTGACCTTGTTTGCGCTGGTACTGGCCATCGGTACCATTGTAGACGACGCCATCATTGTGGTGGAAGCCGTACAGGTACGTTTCGATGAAGGCTATCGGTCGCCTTACAAGGCTTCAGTAGATGCCATGACAGGAATTTCATCAGCCATTGTCACCTCTACCCTGGTATTTATGGCCGTATTCGTACCCGTTTCATTCATGGGAGGTACTTCGGGCGTATTCTATACCCAGTTCGGTATCACCATGGCGGTAGCCGTAGGTATCTCTGCCATCAACGCATTGACCCTCTCTCCTGCCCTCTGCGCCCTGATTCTGCGCCCCAACGAAATTCTGGTGGACGGAAAAAAGCCCGAATTCTCTACCCGTTTCCGCATGGCCTTCGACTCGTCCTTCAAACGGATAGTCCTGAAATACAAAAGTGGCGCCAAATTCTTCATCAAGCGGAAGTGGCTGGCCTGGAGTGCCTTTGCCGCTTCAATCGGCCTGCTCTTCTATTTTATGGGAACAACCAAGACCAGTCTGGTACCTTCGGAAGATACCGGCTCCATCTTCATCAGCCTTGACGCTCCCGCCGGAAGTACCCTGGCCGAAACCGAAGGTATCATGAATGAAGTGGAAAAAGAATTGAAAGAAATTCCACAGATCGACAATTTCAACAAAGTGGCCGGATTCGGAATGGGAACCGGAAGCGGTGCCTCACACGGTATGTTCATCGTCAAACTGAAACATTGGGACGAACGAAAAGGAGAAGAAACACTGCAAGACACAATAAAAATTGTATCTTTCAAGCTATGAGATAATTAACAGA
>USCT01000041.1 GCA_900553185.1 uncultured Bacteroides sp. | reverse complement strand
TAATTATAATAATAACTTCTCATGGTCTGCTCCATCACGTCTTCCTGATGGCATTTCTTCAGATAAATGGATTGATGCTGTTCAGTTGGCCAATACGAATACAAATGGTAGTGGATATTTTAGTCAGGCTCTGGTAGATGCTGTTCATGCTTATTGTCAGGATCCGAGTCGTCCGTCAGCATTCTTGGATGAAACTGGAGAATTTACCGCCAAAGGTCAATGGGCTTATGCTGGAAATACCGATTGGTTTGATGAATTCTATAAGAGCGCTGCATTTATGCAACAGCATAATGCTAGTATTCAGGGAGGTACAGAGAAAAACACATATTATGGTTCTATAGGCTATAAAGGCCAGGACGGTTTGTTGGCATTTGGTACAGATACCTACAAACGTATTAATATGTCTTTCAACTTTACAACTCAAGTGACTGACTGGTTGGAAATAGGATTCCGTACTAAATATAATCGTAGTGAATCAGACGAACCTAATACACAGGCTTATATGGGAAGTTCACCCTATTATGAAGTGTATCGTTCATTCCCGTTTATTCCTATCTACTTGCCTGATGGACAGCATTTCGCAGCTATGGAAGGTAGTAACTTCAACTACAATTATGCCGGTATCCTGGCTGAAGCCGGACGTATAAAGAATGTTTATGATGATATTTGGTATACAGGCTCATTCAATATTACCCCATTGAAGGGGCTCTCCATTAAAGGAGATTATACCGGAAACCGTTATTTCCGTACGCAACGCGAGCATTTGAAAACAATTTATCAGTTAAATCCGGACGGTTCTCAGACTGCTAAGATGCCTACTAATAAAGCGGGCTTGCGTAAATATGACGATACATACGAAGCATTGAATGTATGGGCTGAATATAAAACGCAGATTAAGGATCATTCATTTTCCATTATGGCCGGTTATAACCAGGAGCGTAAGAATACCAGCAATATGTATGGAGTTGCGGCCAATTTGTATCTGAATGATTTCCCAATCATTGACATGGCCAAAGATAAGGAAACATTGAGCGAGGAAGCTACTGTTTGGGCTGTTCAAGGTGCATTCTTCCGCTTGAATTATGACTATAAGGGCAGATATCTGGTAGAATTGAACGGACGTTATGACGGTTCTTCCAAATATGCTTCCGGCAGTCAATGGGGATTCTTCCCTTCTGCATCATTGGGCTGGAGACTTTCTGAAGAAAAATTCTTTGAGCCTGCACGTGATTTATTCCAAAACGTGAAGATTCGTGCTTCTATCGGTTCTTTGGGAAATCAGGTTACAAATGGTAATTTTGATTACATTGGAACAGTGGGTAGTGAAAACCTGAATTATGTATTGTCTGGAAGTATACCTACCGGTATTACACCGGCTACTTTAGCTTACAATAATGTGACTTGGGAAAAAGTAACGACTGCTAACTTTGGTCTTGATTTAGGATTGCTGAATAATCGTTTGACTGCTTCATTCGATTATTATATGCGTTATACAACAGACATGGTTGTCTCAAAAGCTTATCCTAATACGATGGGTACAAGTGGTGGTAAAGAGAATCTGGCCAGTATGCGTACCAATGGATGGGAATTATCTATTAATTGGAATGATCAAATCGCAGATGTAGCCGGAAGTCCATTGTCATATAGTATCGGAGTTGGTCTTTCTGACAGCTATTCTACAATAACGAAGTATGACAACCCGACAGGAACACTGAATGACTTGTATGAAGGCAAGCGATTGGGTGAGATTTGGGGATATACTACAGAGGGCTTTATTATGACCGAAGCGGAAGCAGCCGAACAGGCTAAACGTCAGTCATATATCTCAAATACATGGATTCCTGGTGATATTCGTTATGCCGATCTTAATGGTGATGGTGTTGTTAATACAGGAGATAGCAACAAGGGACCTATCAATACATTGGATAATCATGGAGATTTAACCGTAATCGGCAATCAGACCCCACGTTACCGTTTCAATATCAATCTTGGAGTTAACTGGAAGAATTTTGATATACGGGCCCTGTTTGAAGGTGTTATGAAGCGCGATCTATGGCTTAGCAATGAAGTCTTCTGGGGATTCAGTGGAGTATGGAACAGTGCGATCAATGATTACCATGTAGACAATTCCTGGTCTGAAAGTAATCCGAATGCTTATTATCCGGTTCCAACATGGAGCAGTCGTAGCAGACAGACCCAGACTAAGTATTTGCAGGATGCATCTTATATTCGTTTACGTGACCTGACAATTGGATATACATTGCCAAAGAAATGGTTGGCTCCGATTGGCATTTCCCAGTTTAAAATCTTCTTCAGTGGACAGAATTTATGGGAAGCTACAGGTTTATATAAATACGTTGATCCTGATATGACTGGTAATACTTACCAGAAATCATCGGATGGTATGGTTGGAACATTGAATTCGGATATGAAGAGTTATCCGTTCTGTCGTTCTTACTCATTTGGTATCAACTTAACATTCTAAAAAGTTTACAATTATGAAGAAAATAACTATATTGAGTGGATGTTTATTTACAATGGCATTGGCTAGTTGCGATTTCTTAGACAGAGAGCCGTTAGATGCTATTGGTAAAGAGCAATTCTATACTACAGCCAATGCTACTGCCCTTGAACAGTATTGTAATGACTTTTATCCAAAATTGATTGTTGGATATGGAGCCCCTAAGAGTTATGACTGGGGTATGCTGGGTGATGATTTTACCAGTGACGATGTATTGCCGTGGGAACGTAATACTACCAGCTTTGGTTTGGCTACAGTTCCTTCTAGTGCAAGTGGAACTCAATGGAATTGGGAAAATATTCGTGCATGCAATGACTTTTTAGCCAATTATGAACAGTCTCCGGAAAGTGATGAAGTAAAGCATAAATATGCCGGAATGATTCTTTTCTTCAAGACACTGGATTATTTTAACAAGGTTAAAGCTTATGGTGACGTGCCCTGGTTTGAGAATGTCATGAATCCGGGAGATGAAGAAATGTATAAGGCGCGCGATTCTCGTGTGTTGGTTATGGACAATATGCTTCGTGATATTGATCAGGCCATTGAATGGTTGCCTAAAAAAACAGATGTTACGGTGATCAGTAAAGACGCCGCATTGGCTTTGAAAGCACGTATGTGCTTGTTTGAAGGAACCTGGCGTAAATATCATGGCATTGAGAATCCGGAAAAGTTCTTGCAGGAAGCATATAACGCAGCTTGTGAACTGATGAAGGCTGAATACGGTTATTCTTTGTATCAGGGAAGTAAACCTGGAACGGCTTACCATGAATTGTTCTGTCTGGCTGACCAGTCGAATAATCCTGAAGTAATCTTGTCGAAAGCATACGATCCGGGTATTGACAAAGGTAATAATCTTACTCGTCAGATTTTTGTAGGTGAGACTCCACTTGGAATGAGTAAAAACTGTGCAGATTCTTATTTGTGTGCTACTACGGGGCTTCCTATATCTTTGTGTAATTGTGAGGGACATACAACTCATACGACATTGATAGCTGAATTGGCCAACCGTGATCCTCGTATGTTGCAGACTACTGCCACTCCGGATGTATCAGATACGGATCATTGTTATTATATGGATGGCAAGGCTCCTAATATTGCTTCTGTTACAGCAACTGGCAATCCGAGCAGATGTTCTACAGGTTATCCGATTGTAAAATTCTATAATGCGGCAGAGTACAGCGCTTCTCATTATCAGGGAACAGAAGATGCTCCGGTATTCCGCTTGGGTGAAATTATGTTGATTCGTGCAGAAGCTGCAGCAGAGTTGGGAACCATTACACAGACGGATTTGGATGAAACCATCAACAAATTGCGTGCGCGTGTAGGTTTTAATCACCCATTGACGCTGAATGTAGGGTATGATGATCCGGTGATTGCCGCTGCCTATCCGAATGTACAGGGAAGCAATCCTAAACTGATTCGTGAGATTCGTCGTGAACGTCGGATTGAAATGTTTGCAGAAGGTGTTCGTTATGATGATATTCGTCGGTGGGCTTGTGGTAATCTGTTGACCGCTCCTCGTTTGGGTATTATTATTGAAGGTGCAGGATATTCTGATGAGGAAATGCAGGAGTTGAAAGAAACCGTAGGGGTAAACGAAGACGGTGCTTTGACTATCTATGAAAAGCGTTATGCCGGTCAGAATCCGACTCCGATATTTGAAGATCCGAAACATTATTTGTCTCCGATTCCTACCGATGAAATAGGTAAGGCTCCGAATCTGAAACAAAATCCAGGATGGTAATCAAGTAAACCAGATAAAAATGAGGGTGTGTCAAAATTCATTTTTTGAAAAAATGAACTTATAAGTTGAAATTTGAGCACCCTAAAAGACTAAAAAAGGGCCGCATCATTACTCAATACAGAGTTTGATACGGCCCCTTTAAAATATTATAGTTATAATCTGTAACTTTAGGGAGTAGTCATTTTAGTTTTGACACACCCTCATTTTTTTGTACTTAAAAATAAATTCATTTTGTTCCTCTGGAGATTCTTTATGGAAGTGTTTTTACATTTAATTCATAAATAAACAGTTGATTACTGACAATTCTTTATGCGATGTTTGGTTGGAATTGTCGGTTTTCCTATCTTTGTGTCTGAACTTTAATTTATTCTTTTATTATGAAAGGACACATCGTTTCGTCTTTTTTATTATTGGGGATTTTTACTGCGTGTACAACAGAGGTAAAACAGGTTGCCGAGCCTGTTGATTATGCGGCAATGGTCAATCCTTTTATTGGTACGGATTTTACCGGAAATACTTATCCGGGAGCACAGGCTCCTTTTGGCATGGTTCAGTTGAGCCCGGACAATGGACTGGGAGGATGGAACCGGATTTCCGGCTATCATTATCCGGACAGTACGATAGCCAGTTTCAGCCATACCCATCTATCGGGAACCGGTGCCGGCGATTTGTACGATATTCCTTTCATGCCGGTCACTCTTCCGTATAAGGAAGACAAGGAAAGCGGATTGGGCATATATTCCAAATTCTCGCATAAGGATGAAAAAGCCAGTGCCGGCTATTATCAGGTAAAGCTTCAGGATTATGATATTAATGTGGAGCTGACGGCTACAGAGCGTTGCGGCATTCAGCGTTATACTTTTCCGAAGGCCAAGGCCGCTGTGATTCTGAATCTGAAAAGAGCCTTGAACTGGGATTTTACGAACTGTTCTTCCATTCGGGTTGTAGACTCTTGTACCGTTGAAGGGTATCGTTTTTCCGAAGGGTGGGCACGCGATCAGCATGTTTATTTCCGTACCCGTTTCTCGAAACCTTTTCAGACTGTTCAGTTGGACAGTACCGAGGTGAAGCTGAGAGGAAAGAAAATCGGTATGGCGTATGTGGCTCAGTTTAATTTCGATACACAGGCCGGTGAGCAGATTACATTGGCGACGGCTTTGTCGGGAGTTAGTATGGAAGGAGCAGCCGGAAACCTGCAGGCCGAAGCACCGCATAATGATTTCGACCGTTATGTAGCCGAAACCAAAGCCGAATGGAACCGGCAGCTTGGAAAAATAGAGGTGAAAGGTGATAATTACGATGACAAGGTAAAATTTTATACGGCCTTGTATCACAGCATGATTGCTCCCACCATTTTCAGCGATGTAGACGGTTCTTATCGTGGAGCCGACAAACAGATTCACCAGACAGACGGATGGGTAAACTACAGTACTTTCTCGCTGTGGGATACGTATCGTGCCGTGCATCCGTTGTTTACCTATACGGAGCCGGAACGTACCAACGATATGATCAAGACATTCCTGGCTTTTTATGAACAGCACGGACGTTTGCCTTTGTGGCCGTTGTGGGGAGCCGAAACCGAAATGATGATCGGGTATCATGCGGTACCGGTCATTGTCGATGCTTATCTGAAAGGTATAGGCGACTTTGATGCGGAGGAGGCATTGGAAGCTTGTGTCGCATCGGCCGACATGGACAATTATCGGGGATTGGGATTGTACAAGCAGTATGGATACATACCTTACAATGTCAAGATGGAAGATGAAAACTGGTCCATGTCAAAATCCCTGGAATATGCGTACGATGATTATTGCATTGCACGTATGGCGGAAAAGATGGGAAAGGCAGACATAGCCAAGCGTTTTTATGACCGTTCTCAGAATTACCGGAAACTCTTTAATCCGGCAACTGGATTTATGCAGCCCAAAGACGACAAGGGAAATTTCATTGCCGGTTTTAATCCCGATGAGTATACCAAATATATTTGTGAAAGCAATGCCTGGCATTATCTCTGGTCAGTGCAGCAGGATCCCAAGGGACTGATGGAGCTGTTGGGCGGACAGGACAAGCTGGAGGCGAAGCTGGACAGCATGTTTACGCATCAGCCGGTTTCTGATGAGGACCTTCCGATATTCAGTACAGGTATGATCGGACAGTATGTTCATGGAAATGAGCCTAGCCATCATGTCATTTACCTGTATAACCTGACACGCAGTCCGTGGAAAACCCAGCAGTATGTGGCCCGGGTGATGCAGGAACTGTATTTGAACGAGCCGGGTGGAATCTGCGGAAATGAGGACTGTGGCCAGATGTCGGCATGGTATATCTTCAGTGCCATGGGCTTTTATCCGGTAGATCCTGTCAGCGGACAATATGAAATGGGTACCCCGCTTTTCCCGGAACTGAAACTGCATCTGGCGAATGGTAAGATTTTTACCGTACTGGCTCCGAAGGTGAACAAGCAAAACATTTATGTGCAGTCTGTCAAGGTGAACGGACAGGTTTACGACAAGACCTATCTCACTCACCAGCAGATCATGGACGGTGCGACGGTAGAGTTTGAAATGGGACCCCAACCGAAGAGATAAAAAAGTTCCGGCCGGTATGTGTAAAAGATTCCGGCGGGCAGATTTTGTGTGGATTTTAATAAAGTAAACGATAGAAAGTATGAAAAAATTATTCGTGTTAACGTGTTTGCTGTCGCTGGCTCTTTGGGTAAGGGCAGCAAAAGACTATACCCAATATGTCAATCCGATGATGGGTACCGAGTCGACTTTCGAATTGTCGACAGGAAATACATATCCGGTCATCGCAATGCCCTGGGGAATGAATTTCTGGACTCCCCAGACAGGTAAGATGGGCGACGGCTGGCAGTATATGTATACGGCAACCAAGATTCGCGGATTCAAGCAGACGCATCAGCCCAGTCCGTGGATCAACGACTTCGGACAGTTTTCGTTGATGCCGGTAGTGGGCAAGCCGGAGTTTGACGAAGACAAGCGTGCCAGTTGGTTTTCTCACAAGGGAGAAGAAGCGCATCCGTATTATTATAAGGTGTATCTGGCCGATTATGACGTGGTGACCGAAATGGTTCCTACCGACCGTGCGGCCATGTTCCGTTTTACTTTCCCTGAAACTGAAGATGCTTACGTTGTAATCGATGCGTTCGATAAGGGGTCTTCCATCACGGTTATTCCACAGGAAAACAAAATTGTAGGTTATTCAACCAAGAATAGCGGTGGTGTGCCCGACAACTACAAGAACTATTTCGTGGTAGTGTTTGACAAACCGTTCACGTATCAGGCTACTTTCTCCGATTCTACCTTGCACGAAAAGGTGTTGGAACAGACCGGTAATCATGCCGGAGCTGTTATCGGTTTCAAGACAGCCAAGGGTGAAAAGGTACATGCCCGTGTAGCTTCTTCGTTCATCAGTCCGGAACAGGCTGAACTGAATCTGAAAGAGTTGGGCAATGACAATCTGGAGGCACTTTCGCAGAAAGGTAAGGACGCTTGGAATAAGGTATTGAGCCGCATCGAAGTAGAAGGAGGAACGCTGGATCAGTATCGTGTGTTCTATACCTGTCTGTACCGTTCGTTGCTTTTCCCGCACAAGTTCTATGAAATCGATGCGAACGGTCAGGTGGTTCACTACAGTCCGAACAACGGTCAGGTTCTTCCGGGATATTACTATACGGGTACCGGTGTATGGGATACGTTCCGTTGCCTGTTCCCGTTGTTGAACCTGTTCTATCCGTCAGTAAACAAGGAAATGCAGGAAAGCTTCCTGAATGCTTACCGTGAGAGCGGCTTCTATCCGGAATGGTCAAGTCCCGGCCATCGCGGATGTATGGTGGGTAACAATACGGCTTCCGTACTGGCCGATGCTTACCTGAAAGGAGTTTGCGTAGACGATACCAAGACGATGTGGGAAGGCCTGATGGCTTCTGTAAGCGGTGTACATCCTACGGTCAGTTCTTCCGGCCGTCTGGGATATGAATATTACAACAAGTTGGGTTATGTACCTTACGATGTGAAAATCAATGAGAACGCAGCCCGTACGCTGGAATATGCATACGATGACTGGTGTCTGTATCAGCTGGCCAAGAAGCTGGACCGTCCGAAAAAGGAAATCAATCTGTTTGCCAAACGTGCCATGAACTACAAGAACCTGTTCGACCCCGAGACCAAACTGATGCGTGGCAAGAACCAGGACGGAACGTTCATGAAGCCCTTCTCTCCGTTGAAGTGGGGCGATGCCTTTACCGAAGGTAACAGCTGGCACTATACCTGGTCTGTCTTCCACGATCCTCAGGGACTTATCGATCTGATGGGAGGTAAGGAGACTTTCATACAGATGATGGATTCGGTCTTCAATGTACCGCCTTTGTTCGATGACAGCTATTACGGTTTCGTCATCCACGAAATCCGTGAGATGACGGTGATGAACATGGGTAACTATGCGCACGGTAACCAGCCTATCCAGCACATGATTTACCTGTACAATTATGCCGGTCAGCCATGGAAAGCCCAGTACTGGCTCCGTCAGGTAATGAACCGGATGTATACTCCGACTCCGGACGGTTATTGCGGTGATGAGGATAACGGACAGACTTCAGCCTGGTATGTATTCTCGGCCATGGGGTTCTATCCGGTTTGTCCGGCATCCGACCAGTATGTATTGGGGGCTCCGCTCTTTAAGAAGGCTACCCTGCATTTTGAAAACGGTAAATCGATGGTAATCGAGGCGCCGGCCAATTCGGATACCAACATTTACCTGAACAAGCTTCAGATCAACGGTCAGGAAAGCACAAAGAATTACATCGAATTCGAAACCTTGAGAAACGGCGGACGTATGGAATGCGAAATGACAGACCGTCCGAATACGAATCGTGGCGTGAACGATGCGGATTTCCCCTATTCGTTTACCAATGAATTGAAAAATAAATAGATCTGATTTATATTTCCCCCGCGGCCTGCCCCCGTGTGACACTGC
>USCT01000040.1 GCA_900553185.1 uncultured Bacteroides sp. | reverse complement strand
CGGACATTCTGTGTCAAACGAACGCACGAAACGATTCAAACGAACGAACGTTTTTCAAAACATGGGAGAATTGTTCCAAGAACCACTAAAAACTTCATGAGTGATTAAAAAAGTTTTATAAAAGCATTTAAAATCAATTTATTTATTAATTTTGCAGTCAACAATTATTTAAAAGAATTTATTAACCGTATGCAATTGTGACTATTCTCCTGCTGCATAGCTAAAACTAAGAAAAAATGAACACTCAAAAAACAAATTTCATGGTGCCACTGGCATTTGTCGGCGTAATGTTTTTTGCCATTGGTTTTGCGCTCGGAATCAACTCATTCCTGATGCCTGTCCTTGAAAAATCCCTGCAAATGTCGTCAGCAGAATCCAATCTGCTACTGGCAGCCACTTTTGTTCCTTTCCTGATTTTCGGAATTCCTGCTACAAAATGTATTGAACACATCGGTTACAAACGAACCATGGCTCTGTCATTCGTACTTTTTGCAGCCGCCTTCGGACTTTTCATTCAGGCCGCTGCCACGGCTTCCATCGTATGGTTTCTGATAGCTTCCTTCGTAGCAGGTGCAGCCAACGCCGTACTTCAAGCCTCAGTCAATCCATACGTTACGATTCTCGGTCCGCTGGAATCTGCTGCCAAACGTATTTCAATCATGGGTATCTGTAACAAACTGGCATGGCCTGCAACTACACTTTTCATTACGCTGGTTATCGGTAAAGGTCTGGCAGACATTCAGATGGAAGATCTCTACCTTCCTTTTGAAATCATTATCGGTATCTTTATCATTTTGGGTATCATAGCTTTGATGGCACCGCTTCCAGAAGTAAAGGCTGCCGGTGAAGATCCTGCTGATGAAAATGAAGCAGAAAGCCAATGCAGCTATGCAGCCAACAAGACTTCCATCATGCAATTTCCTCACCTGCTTCTGGGTGCATTTGCCTTATTCTTATATGTAGGTGTAGAAACTATTTCACTGGCTACAGCAACCGGTTATGCCAAGGCTCTTGGTCTGGAAGGTGACAATTACGGTTTCATTCCATCCATTGGTATGGTAGTAGGATACATTGCCGGAGTCATTCTGATCCCGAAATACCTGAGCCAGGCCGCCGCCATGAAATTCTGTGCCATTATCGCTTTGATCGGCTCCGTACTGGTTGCCATTTTACCGGGAGTATGGTCGGTATATTGTATCTTCTTCATGGCACTGGGCTGTTCACTGATGTGGCCGGCACTCTGGCCGCTGGCTATGGCCGATCTGGGAAAATTCACCAAAGCCGGTTCATCCCTGCTTACCATGGCAATAGCCGGTGGTGCTGTCATGCCGTGGGTAAGAGGCGTCATTCAGGATGCCACCAGCTTCCAGACTTCATACTGGATCTGTGTTCCCTGCTTCCTGTTCATTCTATATTACGGAATGGCCGGTTATAAAATCAGAACCAAATAAAAAGATTCAATGGATTTCCTATAATCCCATAGAGGGTAGTCTGTACCATTTCACACAGACTACCCTATTTTTTTCCATCAGATTTCAGTCCATAAAAAAGCCACCCCCGCATCACACGGACATGGCCTCCAGAGAAAGAGAGTTCTCAATGCTAGATATATACAACACGTTTAAAGTCAGGCTATATCTTCAAGAAAATACACGGAACTGACTTCACCAAAGAAATCTTCTGCTACGTCTGCCAGATTATCGAGTGCTTCTTCCTCGGTTTCACCATACGCACAGCACTGATGATAATCCAGCAGATAAGCATAATAAGATCCATCCGGTGTACATTCTACTACATAATTACAGTTATCAAACGGTTCCATAATGTGTTCCTCCTTGTTTTTTAAGACGCTACAAAGATCAACATCACAAATTACAAAACGGAGTATTACACATTACGATTCGATGACTTTATTCCGGATTCTTCTTACTGATTTTCCACTCAATCAGGAACGAAACCAACAGTCCCATTCCTCCACCTAACAATACACAGGCTCCATAAATCAAGGAAGCAACCTCATAAGCATTCATATAATCAGGATACGCATTGGAAGTTTGCAAACCAATAAAGAATCCGGCTAAAAGCCCTAATCCCAATCCAAGCATCAGACAGCCGAAACGCAACGACGAGAAAGTAAAGGTAGAAAGATTGAAACCAGGACGCTTAGTCCCTCCTTTCATCAACTCTTCACTGGAAAGCTTTTCTATCAGCATCATCCGTTCTTTTTTGCCGACAAACAACTCAAATAATTTATAAACCACACCAAATATAATCGCCACATTGGCAACAATCATCAATTCTTCCATATTCTTACTGTTTTAAATTAAAAAATTAGTTTCTTTGTCCTTTAGATGCAAGGTTACTTAAAAGGTTACAGCCATACAAGCAAAAAAATTTTTTCTGCAACCAGTGTAACCTTTCGGGCGAGTGCTCGTCTAAAAGAGCAAATGAAGACAGAAGAACAACATAAAATAGAACACATACTGGCCGGAAAGACTGAAGAGTTCGCTTACTTTCTGGATACATACGGACAACAGGTATTCAACCTGATTGTCCGCATGGTAGATTCAGAAGATGATGCGGAAGAACTGACCCAGGACACCTTTCTGAAGGCTTTCCAGCACCTGTCTTCGTTCAACGGAAAAAGCCAGTTCTCTACGTGGATATACCGAATAGCCTACAACACGGCTTTGACAGCTCTCCGGAAGAAACATATCGAACAGACAGCAGATGAAAAGTTGTGGAATACAATTTCGGACACAGAAACGGACGACATACTGGACGATACTTCGGAGGAACGGATCGAAAGACTCAGAAAGGCACTCGACCGGCTTCCGGCCGACGAAAGAGCACTGATTACTTTCTTCTACGAAGAAGAGAAAAGTATCAGTGAAATAGCCGTCATTACCGGACAGACCGAAGGAAATGTAAAAGTAAAACTATCCAGACTACGCAAAAAACTGGCAATCTGGATGCAAGAAGAAAATTAAGCCATGACAGAAAAAGATAAAGGACTGAAAGAAGCTATCCGGAAGCAACCAGCCTTCCGGATTCCGACAAACTTCACCTACCGGATGATGCAACAGATCAATGAAGAAGTTTACCGGAAGGAGAAACGACAGGAGAAACGACTGTTTATCCTGATGATAGGCGTATGCACATTAATGATAGGCGTCCTGTTCGCCTGGCTTATCTGGCTGTTCAAGCCAGACTTTCAAGCCATTCAAGAAAAGCTCTTATTGCAGCTCTCAAAGCTCCGTGATCTGACATTCTACTTGCCTATGATCCTGGCGCTTCCCCTGCTGGCCTTGTTCAACCGGTGGCTCAAAAAGAAATTCCGCTCTCTGGACCACTCATCCGACTTATAAACCCAGAAAGGGCCGTATCCGGTAAAAAATCGGACACGACCCCTTCTGTCATATTATCGGAACCTTCAGGATCAGCTACGATAGCTGTCCAATTCGTCAGCCTTGAACTTACGGATAAAGTTAAAATGCTTTTCTACTTCAGATTCCGCATAGTTTACATACACATTCAATGACTTGCCGAACATTTCGGGTGCCTTCGTTGCATCCTGTAAAAGCAAGTGACTCATGACACAAACTGCAGCCATTTCATACAAACGGCGAGATACCAAATCCAGCAATTCCTGATTCTGAGCCTCCTTCACCGCATTGGTACATGCTTCCAGCTTACGGGTCATGTCCTTGATACGATTCATATAGCCTTCATATTCAGGAGCACAAGGAACCAGTTCGAACTCATGCAGGGTAGCCGCATACGCCCCATTCGTCACGTAACGGATAGCTGCTACCGTCTGCAACTGGGTAGTACCTTCATAAATGCTGGTAATACGTGCGTCACGATAAATACGCTGACAAGCATATTCCATCATGAAACCAGAACCGCCGTGTACCTGAATACAGTCGTAAGCATTCTGGTTGGCATATTCTGAGTTCATACCCTTGGCCAGCGGAGTAAAGCTGTCGGCCAGTTTCGCATAACGCTTCTGTTCCTGACGTTCTTCCGGAGTCAGCTTGCGTTCGCGTGCAATATCATCCAAGGCCTTATAAATATCTACATAGCGTGAAGTCTGATACAACAAGGCACGACCTGCATCCAGTTTAGCCTTGATGGTAGCCAGCATATCGTATACAGCCGGGAATTCGATAATGGCCTTGCCGAACTGCTTACGTTCCTTGGCGTATGCCAGTGCTTCATCGTAGGCAGCCTGACTCAAACCGACTGACTGAGCGGCAATACCCAGACGGGCACCGTTCATCAGTGCCATAACGTATTTAATCAAACCGAGTTTGCGGTCACCACAAAGTTCGGCCTTGGCATTCTTATAAACCAGTTCACACGTAGGAGATCCGTGAATACCCAGCTTGTTCTCGATACGACGTACATCTACTCCGCCGTCATTCTTGTCATAGATAAACATAGACAAGCCACGGCCATCGTGCGTTCCTTCCTCTGAACGGGCCAGTACCAGATGAATGTTTGCATCACCGTTGGTAATGAAACGTTTCACACCGTTCAGGCGCCAGCAGTTGTTGTCCTCATCGTATGTAGCCTTCAGCATCACGCTCTGAAGATCGGAACCTGCATCCGGTTCCGTCAGATCCATTGACATGGTTTCTCCGGCACAGATACGCGGAATGAAACGACTGTGCTGGTCTTCGTTTCCGAATTCATACAAAGTCTCGATACAATCCTGCAAAGACCAGATGTTTCCGAAGCCTGCATCGGCCTGAGCCACGATTTCAGCACACATGGTATACGGAGTAATCGGGAAATTCAAGCCACCGAAACGACGCGGCATGGTCATGCCGTTCAAGCCGGCTTTCACCATCGCATCCAGATTAGCTTTGGTACCCGAAGCATATTCTACACGTCCATTGGCACAATGGGGACCTTCCTGATCTACACCTTCCGCATTGGCCGCAATGACTTCACCGGTAATTTCTCCGGTAATTTCCAATACTTTATCGTAAGAGTCGATGGCATCGGCATAATCCTGCGGTGCATAATCGAACTCGTCTTTATCTTTGTAATCGCGTTCTTTCAACTGACAGATACGCTCCATCATCGGATTGTTCAAGTGAAACTTGAGTTCCGGATGTTCTGTATAAAAGTTTGCCATAATCTTTACTTGCTGTTCTTTTTGTAGTACTTAATCATTTTCGGGATGACCTCTTCCACGGTACCGTTGATCACATAATCAGCGATGGTATTGATCGGTGCGTTCGGGTCACTGTTTACAGAGATAATGATACCTGCATCCTGCATACCGGCAATGTGCTGAATCTGTCCGGAAATACCGCAGGCGATATACAGTTTCGGATGAACAGTTACACCGGTCTGTCCGATCTGACGATCATGGTCGCAGTAACCGGCATCGACGGCGGCACGACTGGCACCTACCTCGGCATGAAGTTCCTTAGCCAGTTCGAACAACATATCGAAACCCTCCTTACTGCCCATACCGTAACCTCCTGCTACTACGATAGGCGCGCCTTTCAGGTTATGTTTAGCTTTTTCCACGTGACGGTCAATCACCTTCACTACATAATCCGTTTCCGGAACATACTTCGCTACATCGTGCGAAACCACTTCACCCTGATAATCGGCGTCTACGATTTCCTTCTTCATGACACCCTCACGAACGGTAGCCATCTGCGGGCGATGTTCAGGGTTTACAATCGTAGCTACGATATTACCGCCGAATGCCGGACGAATCTGATACAACAAGTTTTCGTAGGTAGTACCACTCTTTTTATCTTCGTGACTTCCGATTTCCAGCTGCGTACAATCGGCTGTCAGACCACTTGTCAATGCAGAAGAAACACGAGGTCCCAGATCACGGCCGATAACGGTAGCACCCATCAGGCAAATCTGAGGCTTTTCTTCCTTAAACAGATTTACCAGAATTGAAGTATGTGGAAGAGAAGTATAAGGGAACAGCCCCGGAGCATCAAATACGTGTACACGGTCTACTCCGTATGGCAATACTTGTTTTTCTACACCAGCCAAATCGCTGCCTGCACAAATGGCTTCCAACTGGCATCCCAGTTCATTGGCTAACTTACGACCTTTTGTCAAAAGTTCGAGACTGACATCGGCAACATGGTTGCCTTCCATCTCACAATATACAAATACGTTATTCATAGTCTTTATCCGATAGTATGGTTAGCCAACAGTTCAACAATCAAATTTTCTACGTCTGCATCACTGCCGGAAATAGTCTTGCTTTCCTTTGCCTGGAAGATGATGTTCTCAATCTTCTTTACTTTGGTAGGTGAACCTGACAGACCACACTGTTTGGTATCACCATTTACATCGGCTACGCTCCATTCCGTGATATTCAGATACGGACGCTTCTCATACAGATCTGCATAAGCCAGTTCGGCGCCATCCTTTGTCAGGGCAGCTTTTTCCTGTGCACCCAGGGCACGTTTGTACTTCTGCACCAGTTTCGCATTACGCGGACGACAAGGAGCCGCACTCCCATTTACGGTAAGTACCATCGGCAACGGACCTTCTACGGTTTCCACGCCACCGTCAATGTGACGTTTTACACGAATACGTCCATCTTTCACCTCTTCTATTTCTTCTACGTAAGTAATCTGAGGCAATCCAAGCTTTTCGGCTACCTGCGGTCCTACCTGAGCCGTATCACCGTCGATAGCCTGACGACCACCGACAATCAGATCGTATTCGCCTATTTTACGGATAGCCGTAGCCAGTGCATACGAGGTAGCCAGTGTATCGGCACCGGCAAAGGCACGGTCTGTCAACAAATAACCGTTGTCTGCACCTCTGTAAAGTCCTTCACGAATAATTTCTGCCGCACGACCCGGTCCCATTGTCAGAATGGTAACAGTAGAGCCTGGATGTGTGTCTTTCAGTCTGAGTGCCTGTTCCAAGGCGTTCAAGTCTTCCGGATTAAAGATCGCCGGAAGAGCCGCACGATTGATTGTACCGTCGGCATTCATGGCATCCTTCCCTACATTACGTGTATCGGGAACTTGTTTTGCCAAAACTACGATTTTCAAACTCATTAGATTATATTTTTGGTATTAGTAATTTATTGTTGGCAAATTTAATGAAACCATTTGTTATGCAAAACGATAAAAACAAAAAAGTTTCAAGGAAACAGGGAACCGCTTCTAATCAACCATCGCTGAAACAGCTTGATATAAATCATCATAAGAAGCCGTCGGATCGTCTGTAAAAAGATACTGTACACGACAGGCCTCATCGGATATATAAATCAAAGGAATTCCCTCTTCTGCAAACAACGAATAAACTTTCCTGTCCGGTTGTGCCGAATAAGGAAGTGTCAACGCATTCCGCAACCAGTAAGACGCTACCTCGCCGGCCGCTTCTTCCCGACTGATACAAGCAATCACGACCCGACTATCCCCCTGCAAATGTTCATACAACCTCTGAACTACAGGAAGTTCACGCTGACAGTCCGGACACGATGTATGAAAGAATACCAGTACTGACACTTTTCCTTCCAACGAATTCCGGTCAAGCACCGTACCGTCATCCATCGTCACGGTAAAATCCGGCAGTTCATCTCCTGGCTGTATATACTGAATACGCTCTCCTACCTCTTCACGTATACAGGAAACACAGCTTATCAGAAACACCAGTACAACCGTTACAAGCAGCTTCATTACATCAGTTCTTTAAGAATGCGCAAATATACATACTGTACTCCTGGCCGGACAGAACCTTCCTCCAGAAACTTCTGCTTTACCCGATATCGGCGTAATGTTTTCCGGATATATGACTCTACCACAACCGAAGGATCACCTACATACTCCAACACCTGTATGGAACCATCCGGCTGAATATTCACCTTCGCTTCCACATTCAGTACAATCTTGCCCTGGGCAGAAGTTCCACGACGATCGTAATCAATCCACAAAATCATTGTAGCCTTGGGGGCAGGCTCTGTCACAGATTCATCCATTCCTTTCCGACCTGCCTTTTCATCTTCTTTTGGCTGTTCCGAAACACAGGCACTCATCAGCAACAAGACACTAACCAAGAATAAAAAACATTTTCGCATAATCGGTTAACAACTAAAAATCGAATATCCAAAGATACAAAATTTTATTACCTTTGCCCAAACAAGTAAATATTTATGGAACAAATTAATCACAGTATCGCTCAGCTTTTACTTTACATCGGCATCGATGAAGAGAATATAAACTGGAGTACACAAATTTTCTTAATAATAGGTATCCTGCTGATTTCATACCTTACTACCAAACTTTTCAAACACCTGATAATTCCCATTGTACAAAAAATCACGGCAAGAACCAAAGCTACATGGGACGACTATCTGTTCAACGAAAAGATGATGACCAGCTTTTGCCGGATGATTCCGCCCATCATGTACTATATTCTGCTTCCCTTTGCCTTCAAAAACGCCCCACTGCTACTCAATATCCTGCAAAAAGTCTGTTTGATCTACCTGGTTGTTTCCTGTGTACGCCTGGTAGGTGCCTTTCTAAATTCCCTCTATGAAATATCAAGCGAACACGAAGCATTAAAGAACCGTCCGCTGAAAGGAATCTACCAGATGGTTAACCTGGTATCCATCGGAGTAGGAATCATTCTCATCATCAGTATTCTGATAGACAAGGACGCCACGACCATACTGGCCGGCCTGGGAGCCTCTGCCGCCGTTTTGATGTTAATCTTCAAAGACAGCATTCTGGGACTGGTAGCCGGTGTACAACTTTCGGCCAACGACATGCTGCGTCCGGGCGACTGGATTACCATGACGAAATACGGAGCCGACGGCTACGTCATCGAAGTATCCCTGACAATCGTCAAAGTACAGAATTTCGACAAGACCATCACTACCATACCTCCCTATATTCTGGTAAGCGACTCTTTCCAGAACTGGAGAGGAATGCGTGAAAGCGGTGGCCGACGCATCAAACGATCACTTTACATTGATATGTCTACCATTCGTTTCTGCACCGAAGAAGAAATACAGCATTTTATACACAAAGGATGGATAACCGAAGAAGAAATAAAAAAAGAAAAAGAAACTGTTAATCTCTACATATTCCGCCGATACATCCAACAGCATATAGAACACCGCCCCGACATCAATCACAACCTGATGCAGCTGGTACGCCAGATGGCACCGACTACCGAAGGGCTTCCCATAGAGATCTACTGTTTTACCAATACCTCCGACTGGATACCGTATGAAAGCATCCAAAGTGATTTGTTCGATCACCTGATCGCCATCACGCCCGAATTCGGGTTACGTATCTTCCAGCGTCCTGCCGGAACAGATATTCATCCCAGTCAATACATCAACTAAAAAAACATATCATGGAAAAAGGACTTACCCACACCAGCAAAACCACCGTTAACACAAACAATACAGCCCGTGCCATGGGATCGGGCGATCTGGAAGTATTCGCTACACCGGCTCTGATAGCCTTGATGGAAAATGCCGCCAAACAGGCAGTAGAAGCCGCACTCCCAGAAGGATCGACTACCGTAGGCGCACAAATCCAGACATCACACATCAAGCCTTCCGCACTGGGAGAAGAAGTTACGGCTAACA
>USCT01000039.1 GCA_900553185.1 uncultured Bacteroides sp. | reverse complement strand
TATCGGCTGTTTTTCAGCCGATAAAATTGTCGTGGCGGAATATAGAATGGTTACGAGATATTTCTCATCCTTTACATCAAGGAACATTTTCATTTCCAAGCCAGTAATCTTCTCTTCGATCATACTGAAACAAATATATCCTCACACCACACTATTTTCCCCATACAAACGATTTCAGGACCACTGATGTACGGTTAGCGAAAACTTATGTTACATCTGTAATTCTTATGTATCTGCAATATATCATATAAGTAACTTAACAGAAAAACAAATCCTCATTAATCCCCTAATTTTGCTTTCATCAAAATCATGGATAAAGCAATTATTTATTTTAAATTATTCATTTATGAAAAGCACAACTCATTTCAAGGCTTTAGGACTAATATGCCTATTCTGCCTAATTCCTTTATGGGCCATCGCCCAGCAAATTTCTGTCAAAGGAATAGTAAAAGATGCAACTGGCGAAACTGTTATCGGAGCTAGTGTCGTTGAAAAAGGAACAACCAATGGTACCATAACAGACTTCAACGGCAACTTCACGCTGAGTGTTTCGCCAAGCGCCGTACTCACCGTTTCATTTGTCGGTTATCAATCGCAGGATATTCCTGTTTCAGGTCAAACATCTTTTAATGTCATATTAAAAGAAGACACGGAGGTACTTGATGAAGTCGTTGTAGTAGGTTATGGTGTACAGAAAAAAAAGCTGGTTACAGGAGCCACGGTACAAGTAAAAGGAGAAGACCTTCAAAAACTCAATACAGTCAGTCCACTAGGAGCCCTGCAGAGTCAGAGCCCTGGCGTAAATATAACCCAAAGTTCAGGTATGCCGGGCGAAGGCTACAAAGTAAATGTCCGTGGTATGGGTACAATCGGTAGTTCTGCTCCTTTATATGTCATCGATGGAGTGGCAGGAGGAGATATTAACATGCTGAATCCATCAGACATTGAATCTATCGATGTATTAAAAGATGCGGCCTCTGCTGCCATTTATGGTGCCCGTGCCGCAAATGGAGTCATTTTAGTGACAACCAGACAAGGTAAAACAGGTAAAGTACAAGTGTCATACGACGGATACTATGGCATTCAACAAATTGCAAAGAAAGCAGATCTTCTGAACGCAAAACAATACATGGAAATTATGGACCGCAAGGACGGTGCATATAACTGGGAAAGTCTTCTGCCTTCCTATCTGTACAATTCAATCATGGATGGCACATGGAACGGTACAGACTGGATGAAAGAAGCCACCAACAAGAATGCTCCTACCCAGAACCATTCACTCAATATGGCAGGAGGAAACGAATATTCCAGATTTTCACTGGGACTTTCATATACCAGCCAGGAAGGTACCATCGGTAAACCGGTACAGCCGGACTACGAACGTTATACAGCACGTTTGAACTCTGATCATGTCATCTTGAAGAATGACGACTTTGATGTTATCAAATTCGGCGAAAACATGAGCTACAGCTACACCGAAAGATCAGGTATCGGTATCGGTAACATCTACTGGAACGACGTACACAATTTCCTGACAGCCAACCCGCTGCTACCCGTATGCAATAGCGAAGGCGACTATTATGACTACGATGACAAGACCAACGAAGGCTGGACATTCGACCCCAATGCAGCCAACCCAATCGCTTCCATGGTTTATCAGCGCGGTAAGAACCTCCGGAGAAACCATGCGTTACGTGGTAACTTCTACCTGGAAATCCAACCGATCAAGAACTTAAAATACAAATCAAGCTTCGGATATCGGTACGATGCTTACACTTACCGTTCGTATACAGATGTGTTCCACTTGTCCTCCGACACTCAGAACACCAACGATAAAGTAAGTCAGGAAGCAGGCATCAGCATGGCATGGACCTGGGAGAATACCTTGACATACAGTTTCAACCAGAACGGACATGCCCTGGATGCAGTCATCGGACAATCCATGGAAAAATGGGGTATCGGTGAAACATTATCAGCAACCAACGCCAATTCACTGTTCCCGGGCGATTTCGATTATGCATACCTGACAAACACACAGGGAATCAGTTCAAGTATGACTACTGTCAGCGGTGCTCCCCAAACAGCCGGTAGACTGGCTTCCTTCTTCGGACGTGCCAACTACAACTACCAAGAAAAGTACATGCTCTCCGCAACTCTACGTGCCGATGGTTCTTCCAATTTCGCCCGCGGTCACAGATGGGGTATTTTCCCTTCCTTCTCTGCAGGATGGGTAATGACCAACGAACCGTTTATGGAAAGTGTAACCAACTGGATGGACTTCCTGAAAATCCGTGCAAGCTGGGGACAGAACGGTAACTCAGATATAGCCAATTTCCAGTATCTGTCATCAATCGCATTCGACAGCCAGAACTCCTACGTATTCGGTACAGACAAAATTACTCAATCTACCGGTGCATACGCCAATATTCTACCAAATGAAAATGTATCCTGGGAAACTTCAGAACAATTGGATTTAGGAATTGACGCCCGTTTCTTCCGTTCACGTTTAGGTGTTGCTTTCGACTATTATTACAAAAAGACAAAAGACTGGTTGGTACAGGCACCTATCCTGGCAAGTTACGGAACAGGAGCTCCTTATATCAACGGTGGTGATGTGATGAACAAAGGTTTCGAAGTTGCCTTGAACTGGAATGATATGATCCGGGACTTCAAATATGGCGTAAACTTCAACTTATCATACAACAAGAATGAAGTAACACGTATCGCCAATGCCGAAGGAATCATCCATGGACCGAGCGACGTATTGACTGCATTGAGCGGCGGTGAAATCTACCGTGCGCAAGTAGGTTACCCTATCGGTTATTTCTGGGGTTACAAGACAGCCGGTGTCTTCCAGAATCAGGCACAAGTAGCTGCCACAAAAGCCAAACTGGCAACAGCAGCTCCAGGCGAACTGATATTTGTCGATGTCAACGGAGATGGAAAGATTACAGACGCAGACAAAACAATGATAGGCGACCCGAATCCTGATTTCCGCATGGGATTCTCAATCAATCTCGGATACAAAGGATTTGACTTCTCACTGACAGCTAACGGAGCCTTCGGAAATCAGATAGTAAAATCATACAGACAATATCTGGCTTCCAGCAAACAGAACTTTACAAAAGACATCTATGAATGCTGGAACGGAGAAGGAACATCCAATCGTATGCCTTCCATCAAGAACCTGGAAACCAGTGAAAGCTGGAAGAACTTCTCAGATATCTTCGTAGAAGACGGTAACTACCTGAGAGCCCAAAACATCACTTTGGGATACGATTTCAAACAACTGTTCCCTAAAATGCCTTTACAGCAGGCTCGCCTGTACGTATCTGTATTGAATGCGTTTACTATTACAAGCTATTCCGGTATGGACCCTGAAGTTGGTTCAAGCGGAAATGACTCCTACTCATGGGCTTCAGGTATAGACCTGGGATTCTATCCGAGTCCGCGTACCTATATGTTTGGCGTAAATCTTAAATTCTAAAAAATCAATTGAAATATGAAAAAATACATTTATTATATAGCAGCCTTGACAATGGCATCATTCTTGGGAAGTTGTGAAGATTTCCTGGACACTACCAGTTATACCCAAAAAACAACCAGCAATTTCCCAACTACCTCGACAGACATCGATATGATGCTTTCGGGTATATATTCTACGTTGAATCATATCAACAGACAAACGTGCGTCAATCCATTCTATGTAGCAGAAGCAGCCTCTGACGACCGGTTCGGCGGAGGCGGCTCCGCAGACTTGGCAGCCCAAATGACTGACAAGCTCCAGAAAGTAGGAGTGGATCCTTTCGAACCGTTCTGGGAAGAATCCTATAAGGGCATCTACCGTGCCAACATGTTATTGGAATTTGTGGACAACATCGACGACTGGACAGACAGCTCGGCCAAGGAACAAGCTGTAGGAGAAGCCAAATTCATGAGAGCCTTGCTGTATTTCCAGATGGCACAAATTTTCGGAGAGGTACCGATGCCGCTCTCTTCAGCAGCCGAAAATCTCCCGAAATCTCCGGCAGAAACGATTTACGCACAAATCGCTTCAGACCTCAAGAGCTGTATCGAAAACATGCCTAACAAACAATACGATCCCAACTTCTCCGGCCACGCAACCAAATACATTGCGGAAGCCTACATGGCACGCGTATTCCTTTTCTATACAGGATATTATAAGAAAGATTCCTTGCCACTTCCTGACGGTGGAAGTATCGACAAAGCTCAGGTAATCACATGGCTGGAAGACTGTAGGGACAACGGCGGATACGGATTGGTAAACGATTTCAGAGAATTGTGGCCCTACACAAACCCCTATACCATCGACGATTATGCGTATACCAAAGGAAAGACAGCCATCGACGGAAGTCCGCTCGAATGGGAAACTGATGTGAACCAGGAAGTGCTGTTCGCTACCAAATACAACGTATATGGTTCGTGGACAGATGTCAGTCTGTCGAACATGTTCTGCCTGTTCTACGGAGTACCTAACACGAACAATCTCTTCCCCTTCGGACAAGGATGGGGTTATGGACCTGTTACACACAATCTGTATTCAGACTGGACCAGCGAAGAACCTAACGACCCGCGTATACACGCATCTATCCTTGACTTCAAGAACCCTGAAGAAGGTATGGACGGAGAACCGGATCCGATTGTCCTGATAGAATATACAGGACTGATGCAGAAGAAATACATCAGCGTGACCTCAAAAAGCAACGGCAACAATGTATTATACAACAGCCTGATGTATGGCGCACAGGACAACATGCAGTTAGGTCAGACTCAAGACCTGATTATGATGCGCTATGCCGACGTATTGCTGATGCACGCTGAACTGACAGAAACAGCAGACGGAATCAACAAGGTACGGGCCCGTGTAGGCTTATCTCCTGTAAGCTACAGCCTGGAGAACCTTAAAAAAGAAAGACGCCACGAACTGGCTTTCGAAGGATTACGTTGGTTTGACTTAATGCGTTGGGGAGATGTAGTTACAGCCCTTCAAAAACAAGTAGGTACTCAAATCAGTAATTTAGGAATTGAAACAACAATGAAAGAATTTGGCGGTGGATTTGCAAAACGATATGAAGAAACCGGTGGTTTCTGGCCTATTCCAAAAGCGCAATTGGACTTATCCGACGGTATCTTGACCCAAAATAAAGGTTGGGATGATACTGATTCAGAGTTCTTGGGTTGGTAAAACCTTACAATGCCCTCTGTGTAGTAACTCCTCTACCACAGAGGGCATTTATTTTAATTTCTAACACTCATTCATAAGGATGCTCTACTCATAATACAGGAGCAAATCCAGAAACTAGAAAAACATTCCGTCATAATATACTGTCAGATATTTATGCTAAAGACTGGATATCCAAAAACCTTTGGACCGAATAATATGAAAAAACTATTCTTATTAATTATATGTGTGCTCAGCACATTTATCGGCAGGGCAGAACAGTTTCCCTATCAGAACCCGAATCTGACCTCCAAAGAGAGAGCGAAGGATTTGCTTTCGCGACTTACCCTGAAAGAAAAAGCACTTCTGATGTGCGACGAATCCGAAGCAATTCCCAGATTAGGAATCAAACGCTTCAGCTGGTGGAGTGAAGCTTTACATGGAGTAGCCAACCAAGGAAATGTAACCGTCTTTCCAGAACCAATAGGTATGGCAGCATCCTTCAATGACAAATTAGTTTTTGACATTTTTACAGCAGTTTCAGATGAGATGCGCGCCAAATACAACGAACGTCAACACAAAGGATTGGAAGATGAACGATTCCATGGTTTGTCTGTATGGACTCCGAACGTAAACATCTTTCGGGATCCAAGATGGGGACGTGGACAAGAAACTTATGGTGAAGATCCTTATTTAACGTCACGAATGGGAATCGCTGTAGTAAAAGGATTGCAAGGGCCTAAAAACGAAAAATATCGTAAACTTTTAGCCTGTGCCAAACATTATGCCGTACACAGCGGACCAGAATGGAGCCGTCATTCAGCCAATCTGAACAATGTGAATATCCGTGACTTATGGGAAACTTATTTACCTGCTTTTAAGGCACTTGTTCAAGAAGCGGATGTACGTGAAGTCATGTGTGCCTATCACCGAATGGATGACGATCCCTGTTGTGGGAACAATCGTCTGCTACAGCAAATTCTACGCGACGAGTGGGGATTCAAATACATGGTTGTATCGGATTGCGGAGCCATCTCAGATTTCTATACCTCTCATAAGTCATCATCAGATGCAATTCATGCAGCCGCAAAAGGAGTACTGGCAGGTACAGATGTAGAATGTGGATACGGTTATGCCTACAAAGAGTTGCCTGATGCAGTTGCACGAGGCCTGATTTCAGAAGAAGAAATCAACCGACATGTACTTCGACTCCTTGAAGGACGCTTTGAACTGGGAGAAATGGACGACCCGGAATTAGTCCCGTGGTCTGCTATTCCAACATCAGTCATCAATTGTGAAAAACATAAAAACCTTTCACTCGAAATGGCACGTCAGGCTATAACTTTATTACAGAATAAGAATAACCTGTTACCCTTGAACAAGAAACAGCACATCGCTGTCATTGGACCTAATGCTGATGAAAAGACTGTCCTTTGGGGCAATTATAACGGTACACCCAATAGCACGGTAACTATTCTGAAAGGAATCAGCAATAAAATCGGGAAAAACAGAATTACTTATCTGAAAGGTTGTGATTTAGTAAACGACAAAATTCTAGATTCTTACTTAAATCAATGCAGCATGGATGGGAAACCCGGCATTAAAGCCACATTTTGGAACAACCCCAACCGCTCCGGGAAACCAGTTTCAACACTCTATACCACTACGCCCATCAACGTAACGACCTATGGACAACATACTTTCGGACCGGGAGTAAATCTGGAAAAGTTCTCAGCTTGTTATGAAACTGTCTTCCGACCTAAAGAATCAGGTAAAATATTGCTCAGACTAGAAGGATGCAGCTACTTTGAGTTACTAGTCAACGGTAAGTCCATGGTAAAACAACGTACTTGGCGTACCACTGAGACACATACTGAAATTCAAGTAGAAAAAGGGAAAGAATACCAGATAGAAATACATTATGCCCAAGTCGAAAACTGGGCAGCAAACCTGAAATTCGACTTAGGAAAAGAAAGAGAAATTAATTACACTGAAAATATTAAACGCTTAAAAGGAATTGATGTCGTGGTGTTTGTAGGAGGTATCTCTCCACAACTGGAGGGAGAAGAGATGCCTGTAGAATTACCAGGTTTCAAGGGTGGTGACCGTACAGATATTGAACTTCCTTTGGTACAACGCAACTTTTTAAAAGCACTAAAAGAAGCAGGTAAACAAGTTGTATTTGTCAATTGTTCAGGTTCTGCCATTGCATTACTTCCCGAAACGCAAAGTTGTGACGCCATCCTACAGGCCTGGTATGGAGGAGAATTGGGAGGAACGGCCGTAGCAGATATATTGTTCGGTGATTATAACCCTTCCGGAAAATTACCGATAACTTTCTACAAATCTACCAAACAACTTCCTGACTATGAAGATTATTCAATGAAAGGGCGTACATACCGCTATATGTCGGATGCGTTATTTCCTTTCGGTTACGGTCTGAGCTATACAACATTCTCATTAGGCGAAGCCCGCATAGATAAAAACACAATGACTCTTACCTTATCTGTAGGAAATACAGGCAAATATGATGGTACAGAAGTAATACAAATTTATATACACAAAATAGGCGACACAGATGGCCCGATAAAAACATTAAAAGCTTTTCAGCGGGTACATCTCAAAGCCGGTCAATATAAAGATGTAGTTTTCAATCTAGACAGAAAAACGTTCGAGTTTTTTGACTGCCGAACCAACACCATGCGTATAGATCCTCAAGCAAGTTATGAAATATACTATGGAAACAGTTCCCGAAATTGCGATTTAAAAAAGCTGGTAATAACAGGACTATCCGAATAGCATGAAAGATAACAAATTATTATATAGTAGTATGAAAAAAATATTCTTTATTGTTCTCGTTATAACAGGTTTACTTTTCACAAGCCTGTCTGTATTTGCACAAGATGCAAATTTCCACATTTACCTTTGTCTGGGACAATCAAACATGGAAGGGAATGCACCTTATGAAGCTCAAGATACTATAGTAAACCCGCGCTTTCAGGTCCTGTCTGCGGTTGACAACAAAGAGCTGGGTAGAGTAAAAGGGAAATGGTATCCAGCTCGCGCTCCATTGTGCCGACAGAATACCGGACTGACTCCTGCCGACTATTTTGGAAGGACAATGGTAGAAAACTTACCTGAAAATATACGTATAGGTGTGGTACACGTAGCTGTAGGTGGATGTAAGATAGAACTCTTCATGAAAGACAAACGGGAAGAATACATTAAGACAGCACCTGACTGGATGTTAAATACGCTGAAAGAATATGACAATAATCCATACGCACGCCTGGTAGAAATGGCCAAGATAGCCCAAAAAGAGGGAGTAATAAAAGGTATATTGTTACATCAGGGAGAATCAAATACAGGAGAAAAGGACTGGCCTGAAAAAGTAAAAAGCGTATATGAAAACCTGTTGGCCGATTTGAACTTGAAGGCAGAAGAAGTTCCTTTACTGGCAGGAGAGGTTGTAAATGCCGATCATGAAGGTACCTGTGCCGCAATGAATCCGATCATTGACACTTTGCCTCAAGTTATCAAAAACAGTGTTGTCATTTCGTCTAAAGGCCTAAGCTGTGCTGCAGATCATCTACACTTTGACGCTGCAGGCTATCGGGTTCTAGGTCGCCGGTATGCCGTTGCCATGTTAAAGATGATGGGAATTGAACTTCCTACAACAAAAGAAGTATTAAACAATACCGTAGCAGCACCATCCAACATGCACGGATGTGATTTTCCACGCTTAGATAAAGATAATCGAGCATATTTTCGCATTTTTTCTCCAGATGTAAAACGTATGCAAGTAGATATCTGTGGTAAAAAATACGAAATGAGTAAGGATGAACAAGGATGGTGGACAGCAAAGACAGAACCATTGGTCGTTGGCTTTCACTATTATTTCCTGTTAGTAGACGGATTCTCAGTAATCGATCCGATGAGTACAACCTATTTTGGCTGTAGCCGTATGACAAGCGGGATCGAAGTTCCAGAAGGTAAAGAAGGCGACTACTATCGTCCTCAGCAGGTACCGCACGGACAAATACGTACATGCACTTATTATGCTGAGACCCAACAACGTTTCCGCCGTTGTGTAGTTTATACTCCTGCCGATTATGATAAAAATAAGAAAAAACGTTATCCTGTATTATATCTGCAGCATGGTATGGGCGAGGACGAAACAGGATGGAGTACTCAGGGTTATATGTATAACATCCTTGACAACCAGATTGCTGAAGGTAAATGCGAACCGATGATTGTTGTGATGGAGAGCGGTGATATTGAAGTAGGTTTCCGCCCACGTCCTGGCAAGGATGTAAACGAAGAAAGAAATCTTTATGGAAGTTCATTCGCAACTCTTATGATTAATGATCTTATTCCTTATATTGACGAGACTTTCCGTACTTATACTGACCGTGAACATCGTGCTATGGCAGGACTCTCATGGGGAGGAAAGCAGACTTTCGATATTACTTTGACTAATCTTGACAAGTTTGCTTATATAGGTGGCTTTAGCGGTGCTATTTTCGGTGTTGACGTAAAGACAGCATTTAATGGTGTGTTTACTGATGCTAAGGCATTCAACAAGAAAGTTCATTACTTGTTCCTCGGATGCGGTACTGAAGAAAATATGGGAACAGAAGCGCTGGTAAAATCTTTGCGTGGTATGGGTATCAACGTCGATTATTACGTTTCACAGGGTACTGCACACGAATGGCTGACATGGCGCAGATGTCTTAACGAGTTTATTCCACATTTGTTCAAATAAGAATTTAGGGAGATTTCATGAAGAAGAATTTTTTATTTGCAATGGCTACATTGCTTATGTCTTGTCCGGTTCTTTCGGATAATTCGGATAAGGCAACAAATCCGCTCATATATGCTGATGTACCTGATATGTCTATGGTGAGAGTAGGAGATACATATTATATGAGCAGCACAACAATGCACATGGTTCCGGGCGTGCCTATTATGAAATCAAAAGATTTGTCGAACTGGAAACTTGTGAATTATGCATACGAGACGCTTACTGACAGTTTGGAGACAATGAACCTTGAGAATGGAAAGAACACATACGGCCGTGGCTCGTGGGCAAGTTGCATTCGCTATCATAAGGGTTATTATTATGTGTCAACCTTTGCGCAGACCACCAATAAGACATATTTCTTTATTACGAAGGATATAGAAAAAGGTCCTTGGAAACGTATAGAATTCTCTCCGTCATATCATGATATAACATTTTTCCTTGATGAGGATGGAAAGAACTATATGATTTATGGTAATGGAAAGCTTTTCATGGCGGAGCTTAAGGATGACCTGTCGGGAGTTGTACCGGGTACGGAAAGAGGGCTTATCGAAAATGCCAGTGCTCCAGCAGGAGACAAGATAATGCTTGGCGCCGAAGGGTCACAATTGTTCAAGGTGAACGGTAAATTCTATTTGTTCAATATCACATGGCCGATAAACGGAATGCGTACGGTAGTTGTACACCGTGCCGACAAGATTACCGGTCCATACGAAGGCAGAGTCGTGTTCCAGGACAAGGGTATTGCTCAGGGTGGTATGATAGACACACCGGACGGAAGATGGTTCGCATATCTTTTCCAGGACTGTGGTGCAGTAGGACGTATCCCGTATCTTGTGCCTATAGAATGGAAAGACGGATGGCCTGTTCTTGGTATTGATGGCAAGGCTCCGGATTATCTTGACCTGCCTGCTTCCAAAGGATTGGAGCCTGGTATAGTATGTTCGGATGATTTCTCCAGAAAGGCAGGCGACAGAGCATTGCCTCTTACATGGCAGTGGAATCATAATCCCGACAATTCACTGTGGTCTGTTTCGGAACGTGAGGGTTATCTGCGTCTTACCACCGGTAGCATTACAAATAGTATTTTACAGGCAAGGAATACATTGTCACAACGTACTTTCGGTCCTGTATCGTCGGCTTCTACGTGTGTCGATGTCTCTTGTATGAAGGATGGTGATTATGCAGGGATTACATTATTTCAGGAAAAGTACGGATTTGTTGCTGTAAAGAAAGTTGGTGATAAGAAATATATCGTAATGGCCGATGCTTCGGGCGAGAAACCCGGTGAAGTGGTTAGCATACCTTGTGAGGCGGATAAAGTTTATTTCAAGGCTGAGTGCGATTTCAGAGACCGTACAGACAAGGGATATTTCTATTATAGTCTTGACGGAAAGAAATGGATGGAAATAGGTAGTGTCATCAAAATGCAATACACTCTGTCGCATTTCATGGGATATCGTTTCGGGCTGTTCAATTATGCTACAAAAGAAACAGGCGGTCATGTGGACTTCGATTATTTCAATATTGAAGGTACTATTTCAAAATGACAGATTTTGATTTATATCCATAAATCGAGTAGGAGGAAAACGAAGTAGTTTTCTTCCTACTTTCGTTCTCCGACCT
>USCT01000038.1 GCA_900553185.1 uncultured Bacteroides sp. | reverse complement strand
AGAATAGTTAATTTAAAACAAATATTATCCAATTATTTGGATAGCAACATAGAAGTATGATTAAAGTTCTCATAACAATGCCCATCCTTTTTCTACATCTGCCATTACAGCCGGTATACCATTCTCCACCAAGGAAATTGCGGCCGCGAACGCACACATGGTTGTCTTGTCATCCACATCCGGGACGTAGCTTGTCGGTACCTGCATCTCCTTACATACGCGTGAAATGTAACCTGATGTGTTGTTCTCGGTTCTGGGCGCCCAGCGACTGATGAAGTCAGCAATCGTCTGACATCCGTATTCCCGGCGGTAGTTCTGCAGCAATTTAATCAATGCCCGATAGCCGTGTGCCATGTCTTCGAACTCTTCAAAGGATTTGTCTTTCTTCTTGTTTGCAGGAACTTCACCCTGCCAGTCTGTTGCATCTAAATTGCGGATATTACCTGGATTATTATTCCGCAATCCTCGTGGTAACTGTTTCATTTCTTCACTCCTTCCTTAATAGTTTTGATAATCTTGTGAGCTTCTTCAGGTGTCGCGCATTCCATAATGCGTACGGCCATGTCTGCTACTTCGGCCGCATGGCTTTTTTTCTTCCGTAGATTCTCTATGATAGATAAACCTTCGACAATCATCACGCCAAGAGACCCGAAAATTGCTCCGTAAGGGAGATTATACCAGGGAAAACACAATCCCAGTATATCAATCATGATAAAGAACAACAATAACCTGAAGTAATCGACGATTTTTATACCGGTCTTACGTAGTGGCCGACTACATATTTTTTCTTTGTTTGCCCGGGCTGCATCGATTCCTGTCCATAAATCCAGCAAACAAACGCAGCAAATTAGTACCAAACAAATAAAGATGATCATCACGCCTGAGCGGATGTCTTGTGTGATAAATTCTACATATTTTCCCATGTTTATTTTGTGTTTTTCTCAAAAGTATTGTGGAAAAGAAGGGCATAAAAAGACAACCCCTGCAACTTATAATTGCAGGGGGTATTTATTAGAAAACTTACCGAGTTACTCTACAAATAAGTCAAGCATAGGTTTCCTTTTTCTGAACACTTCTCCGATTGGTTTAATAGGAATTTTAGAATTAGCATAATCAATTATTTCTTGAAGGTTAGCTAAAGATGGAGTTGTTTCATCAATAGTACCACTGTCATTAAACTGATGACCATGAGTACCTAATATAAGCCAAGCTCCATTTTTTACGGCTTCATCAATAACTGTTTTAATTTGCGTTTTAGTCTGTGAAGATGAAATGTTAACGAAATATCTCGCAAGTTTATATTTATTACAAATTCCCATATTATATTTACCTCCTGCCATTACACCAAATTCCAACCAAGTTTTAACCATGTCTACTGTATCTTGGAAAGTAGGACTCGATCCAGGATATATAATACAAGAATCATTCAATATATTATTTTCTTTGAAAAGCCTAATTGTCTTAACAAGACTCTGTTCAGTCCATGATCTACCTTGATAAGTACCTGCACTTGCTGATTCATACCAGCCCCTATGCACTGGATGAATTTGCATGTGAAATCCTTCAAGCTCATATTGTTTTATTAACTCTAACTGTTCTTCTGTAAAACTATATACAGAATCTGTCGGATAATCACCTGTCCCTTTTGTGTATGTAGGGACAAGTCCAAAATCTATTTTGCAACCCACCTCATCGCATATTGCTTTAATTTTAGGCACAGATGTTAAATTAAAATCATCATCAACCCATGATATTGCTGCAACGTTATACCTTTTAATATATTCATATTCTAATGATACAATTGCTTGTTTAGTAGACAATTGAATTATTGGGAAATTATTAATATCAGACACATATGGTATGTTAAGATTATAAATTATATCATTAGATACTAACATGTTCCCTTCTTCAATTTCAGACCAATCTACAAGTATATAGCTTCCATTTGTTCCTTTGATTATCTCTAAAGAATTTGTTTTATTAACAGAAGTAAAACTTTCCACTATTTCAAAATTTTCTTTTGATGAATCATATAACCAAATAGACCAATATGTTGAAGAAGTAGTTGTAAAATTCTTCCTTATATTACCAAAACATATAGATTCCGTATCAATAACAGAAGTATTTAACCATAATTCTTTTACTGCTTTGTTTATTTTTGAAATCATTTCATTTTCATTAATGAACAATGAATGATAGTATATTTTATTAGTTATACCTCTAATTTTTTGTTTTATTATAGGGAAATTATTAACATCTGAAACATAGGGTATATTTAATTGATATTCTGTAGAACGGCTATTAATCCAACTACCATCTTCATATTCAGACCAGTCTATAAGTATGTAACTTCCTTTCTTTCCCTTAATTAATTCAATGCCAGCATTTTCATTTGTTTGTGCGTTATTATTCGAAACAAATGACTCTATGGTAATTATTTCTTCTTGATTGCTATTATCATATAATGCAATAACCCATTGGTGTGATTCTCCGTGATTCTTTCTTATTAGTCCAAGCGAAACTGTATTAACCGAAGCTGTATATTCGCATAGCCATAGTTCTTTTATAGCTTTGTTTGCTTTTATAATATTTGAATTACTTCCTGTATAAATAGAATGATAAAGATTTTTATATGCTTTCGGTTCAATATCAGAAACTATTTCAAATAAATTATTTACGTCTGCATTACTTTTCTGAATATCTAAATAGCTTTTGATAATAGGAAAATTATTAATATCTGAAATATAAGGTTTATTTATAGCATAACCTTCGCTTACAGAACCAATAAGCTGTACTCCATCCTCTATTTCTGACCAATCGATTAAACAGTAACTTCCATTTTTGCCTTTTAAAAGTTCTAAAGAACCTTTTTTGTTTATAGAGGTGAAACTTTCAAATGCTTCTGTTCCTTGTTTAGAATAATCATATAAAACAACATTCCATTGTCCTTCTCCACTAGTAGATGTAGCATTTCTTCTTACGTTTCCTAAACAAATAGTATCAGATTCAGCTTGCTTTTCTTCGCTTAGCCATAACTCTTTAATTGCCCTATTAACTTTCTTTTTATTTTCTGAATTAATGTTATCGTCTAAATATACGGAATGATAATACACTTTATCCGTTTTACCCTCTAGCTCGGTAAGTTTTTCATCCCGCTCTTTCAGTTCTTCATCAGTAGCTGTTTTGTCATAATAGTCCTGTTCGAGCTTGTCAAGATGCTCGAGCATTTGTGTACCGATACGTGTAGCGGTATTCTGTTTGTTCGTTTTCTCATCACGAATCTGTATTGCCAGTTGTTTTAGTTCTTCGAATGTTTTTGTTGCCATAATCTTGAGTTTTTTACGAAGTAAACTCACTGAGTTATACTACAAAAAGACATAAGTTTATTTACGTTTGCGAGTCCCATACAAACGTGATTTGAGCGTTGTGCTGAGCTTATGGTTTGCTTCTTCAATTTTATCGACCAACAAACCGCAGAACTCTTCTCCGTACATGTACGCCATCTGTTCTTTCAGCACCATGATCGACGCAAAGTAAGGACGTGAGAACCATTCACGAGGTTTACGGGGATTGCCAGATGTATAATATCCACCAGGCTTAGGGCCTACTTTTCGAGGAACGTTAAGCCCGTGTTCCTCTCTATATATAGGATTTAAAATCTGCAAGTCACCGCCATTACCCTTAGTATACCCTTTGCCGACACCCATGTCCTGGTAGATACCGTACTCAAGAAACTTGTGCTGGATAGTAGAAACAGAGTCAGTGGATGATATCACGTTATCCCGAATTTGCTGATGCAATGAGTAGGTATTGATGACGTGCAGCCGTTCAATTTTCTCACGCCAGATATTCACCATCATTTCGGCCCAGGCTTCCTGGTATTTCTTTATATCTTCGTCGGTAGCCGCCGGCCTGTTAATATTCTTCTTAGCCATCCCACTCGTCCTCCTTGTAACATAAATCAGTCGGTTCTGTCAGCTCAACCATGAAATATAAGCCCGTGCATCCGGAAATGAAATACTCTCCAAGCTCACGGGCATAGATACGCGACACATTCAGGAAGGATAAATCCAAATCTTCGTAGATATACTTGTCACGGATCATGCGGGAATGGAACTGTCGGAAGAGCTGACGGCAGATGTCCAGTTTCTCCGCCCGGTCGGTCATGTCATCGTATTTGTACCGGATAAGAAGAAACACCGTGAAGGTACGTTTCTTGAACCAGCCACCCCCGATTTGTTCGACGGCAGCATCGTTGGTATCATCGATGCAGATAAAGGCAGACCGTTTACGGAAGTTATCGAGTACATCCTGAAGTGAATTGAGACCACTGCAGGAACATGGGAAGAATGTGTTCGACTTGGCCAGCTTATTCTTTTCTGTCAGTTCCGTGAAATAAGTATGGCCGTCAAAGAATCTAGTTGTGTCCATTTTTCTGTTTTGATTTGAATTCTTGAATATCGTGTGCTTTTGCATCCAGTTCTGTCAGCGCCCGCCAGCAGTCCATCTGCAGAACTTCCTTCTCTTTCGTCACATCGCCGCCGGTCAATGCCCGGATCTGGGCGTTCATCGCGCCCATCAGGTCGGGCACTTCCGGCTGATCAGCGTCATCCATCCGTTGAAACGGTTGAAAGAAATGAGGAAAAAGCGAAGCGAAATACAGTTTGATGCTTCCCCACCAAAGAAATATGGAAACCAGTTCATATCCCTTGATTCGAGAGAAGGCAGCTTTCAATGAACCCCTGAAGCCCGGTTTCTTTTTATAGAGGAAGCCATACAAGGATTTAAGTTGTGATACATCCTGAGAATACAGATAGCCCTGGTAATGGTTCTCACAACACAGGTAGTCTTCAAAACTCAATCCGTGCAGCTTTGCATCGATGGCATACCGGCCGCCCATCTTATCCAGTCGGACGGGACAGGTGTTCGGTTGGGATATGTAATCGATCTGCTGGAGAAAACTATGAACCTGCCAGTCCTGCAGGATGAATCTTAATTTCTTGTGCCAGTTCAGGCGGAATGTACAAAGCCATCCTTCTTTTACCCGCTTGCGGATACGGATGCCAGTGAATCGCATAAAGACGTATGTCTTTGCCTTGACCGGAGAAAACAGGGTAATGACCAGGAACACATACCGAAGCTGTTCCTGGTTGAGCTGCTGCCATGCCGTAGGGAACCGGAAATCGAGTATCCTACCCGAAAAAGTATGTGGAATCTTCCTTTTCATTTCGGTAAGTTTCAAAATGTTTGACCTTATAAGCTGCCGAATCCTTGTAGCTGACAAATACCTCCACCTTGGATTCCGCGTAGTTCTCGATGCGCTCCAGCATACTCTTTGCCGCCGACCAGTTCTTGGCGATGCAGAAACCGATGAACTTACACATGTAGTCGGCCATGGCGGACTCCTCTTTGGTGAAAGCGTTGTGCCGTGCCTGTTCCAGCATGTGTTCGAAAAACTCGGCCGATACGTGCTGCATAATCTTCTCTTCAGCCTGATACATCCTTGTCCGGAACTCAATCAGCTTGGAGCGATGAACGTCTGCCGAAGGAAAATCGGCATACAGTTTCAACTGTCTGGCCGTATAAATCAGGTTAGGAATATTCACACGGGCCAATGCGGTATCCGCCCAGTCGGTACCGACCAACATCTCCAGGCATCGGTCATAGGTATCTTCGTAAGCATTTACGACCTGCTGCAGCAGGTTCTTCACTCTGTCTGCGGAAGCCGGAGACAGATTTTGGTTAGAAACAACGCCAAACCCCGTTGGGGTAAGAACCAAATCCAGCTGAGGTATCTGTTCGGCATACGTGCGCAAGCAGATAAGTTTCATCACACAAACTTCCAGTCCCGGAACCTTGTCCATATTGTCGGCCGTATCACCAAGCAGTTCATTCCGCAACTGAAGCTCCACATCCTGAAGATGCGGTGAAATCATATCGAACACTTCAGATGTGGAGTTCGTGGCCGATGATACGATCTGTTCGAATTGTTCTTTAGTTATTATCATCTGTCTGTGAAATATGAGAGGTTTTTACTTTTGCATCCGTATTCTGGTCAAGGGTAGTGAGTAGCACCATGGGAACATCCGGATATACTTTCTCACTCCAGCCATTATATTCTATCACGATGTTGTGAGGGATATTCATCAGGTCATGGAAAGGTATCTCGAGAGCCTGCTTGAGCGTGAACAGTTCACGTTTATCCGAACCGGAGTTGTTACTCTGACTCTTGCCAGGCGTAGCGCCTACCAGATTCGGATGGATGTTGTCGCCGTAACAGGTGATATTGCTGGCTTCCTGGATATCTTCGCTCCAGTCGCCTCCCTCCTTCCCGGCCTCGATGACATTGATTCGTACCATCTTCACTTCCCGTCCATTCGGATCAATGTAATAACCGGTAATCCATACCTTCCCGGAGTTCTCGATACCGGAAACGAAGTTCTTGATATTCTCCTTTTCCTTTTTGATACGTTCCAGCTTCTTCAGCGGGTCCGTGATATGCTCTTCAGCACAGATGTTACTCCAGTAGTCCTTATGTACCTCGACCTGGTACTTTACGCTGGCATGGTTACGGAGCTTTGCCTTCTTGCCTTTTCCTATCAGCCGTTTGATGTCGTACCAGTCCCCCCGGAAAATGCTGGTGTAATACGGTATGGGATAGTATTGGAATCCAGGAGTCGGGAAACGTACCAGAATAGCGAATTTCCGCTCACCGGTTCTTACTCTGGTCTCGCCATCACGTCCGGGTTCCCGCCCCATCAACACCATAAGTTCCCCCATCGGGTCGCGCGGGTCGAGCAGGCGGATCACTTCATAATCACCTGCAGCCAGTGTCGTATTGCTCCGGTAGTTCGCATAGATCACATGGTTGATTTTGCCGTTCTTGGCTTTCTCGAAACGGCAGTAACAAGCCTCCTTATGTACAAGCCGGTTGATGCGTTCCCCATCCTTGGACAGGATGATTACCGACACACAGAAGAAGAAATACTTCATGTCGGTAGCCTGCTCGAGCTGAAAGGTCGGAAGACTATTCCGCAGCATCCATCTTCTGATTTCCGGATGCCTGGTCGGCTTCTCAGTATCCACGTCCATGTACTTCAGACCGGCACCGTAACAGGTGATGACATTAAACAGCTTATTCTGACTCATCACCTCATCCACTCCAATCATCTTGATAATCTCAAACGGCAACTGGTTGTCTGTCCCGAAATTGACATACGCCATGCCGTTCCGTCCAGGAACCGGTGTCGTCTGAATATCCGCGTCTTCATCAAATACCAGACTACTGTTCGTTACGGAAGCCATTTCTGTGGCCACGTTCGAAACCTCGATATTAAAAATCTCCCCTGGTATGAATGCGGCATCGTATTGTGAAGTTATCTTGTCCATAATCGTCGTTTATAGGTAAATCGTCATGTTGTTGATCTCGAAGAGCGTTATATCCCGGAAGCTGCGTATCAGTCCGGAGTTCGGGAGACGTACCCGATGTGTACCGCCCCGCCAATGGGAGCCTATACAGACAGCTCCCTTGTACTCCAGGATGTCCCCAGTACTGAGTTTCCAAAGCTTCAGGTTACAGGGCTGCCCGGACTCGAGCAGCCTTAATGCGTCTTTGATATGTATTACGTTCATAGGCTTTAATTGTATGTGTCATCGAATGAGTCATCGAAAATATCCGGCAACAACTCCATACGCTGCTGGCACCGGGATGCATGGATATAAGTCACCGTAAAGGAGAACAGCCCGTCATCGGCATCGTTCCGGCCCGTATCGCTTTCGATGATTGTGACCGGAATATCTCCGGAACTATCCATCAGGTAGACTTCGCAAGACCTTGCCACGTCATCGGCCAAAAGATACATCGATTGCGGGATGAATCCGGTACTGACCGTGTGCTTGCGCTGCTCGTCCACATGATAGGTCCGATACCGGCCGCTGAAATAGGAAGCGCTGCGGGTCAGTTCCGGTTCCACCGTTTCTCCCCCCACAAAATAGAATGTTTCGAGCACACCGAACGAGTTACGGAATTTCAGTCCCACTGTTTCGGGTTCCCCATGATCCACCCGGAAAGTCAATCTTCTGGCACCTGCCAGAACGGTATAACGCAAAAGCCGGTAGCCGGACTGGGTGAACCGGGAAGGAGACACATCTACGGACCGGATGCCGTAATCGGCCACGTTACCCAGGGAACGGGTGGAAGAAAGCAGCTGGTTCCGGTCATTGACAAAGACACATTCTACCGTTATCGGGATGGTGGTACCTCCGGAAGCCAGTTTACCGGTAGTCAGATACAGCGTTTCCGTGCGCTCAAACGAAGTCACCTTGTCACGTCCGGCCAAAGCTGTCAGGAAATAACCGTTTACAAAATCATCCGCCGAACAGGGGACAATGTGCCGGCATAACAGGACAATGAAGGATTTGTTGACCGCCGTTTCTCCGGAAGCGGACAGGGAATAGTTGAACTGCAGCAGCTGGGAGGAAAGTAGATAAGGTTCCATCAGCGAGAACAGGTCCAACACGTTGATTTCTTGGTTCGAATCCGGTGTATAGGTTTCCTGCAGGATGACAGAACTCCCCTTCTTCAAGGTGAACATCACCTGTTTATCCGCTCCGATGATGAAATTGTCCAACTGCGAAGACAGTACAAAATCCGGTATATCTTGTTTGACAGTAAGCATTTTCGTTGTTTTTCTCAAAGATATACGGATGCAGAAAGGGCTAAAAAGACAAAAGGCGCAACGCTATCCCAGCGCCACGCCCTCCTATAAAATGTAGAAAAAAATATCAATGTTCCATCAGGATCCATGCCGGCCGGTTGTCCGGTGACAACCCCACCTCATAGCCCAATTCATGCAGGTGTCTGGCGATGTCATTAATGCCCATCTCCACCATATCGGCCAGTTCATCCTGGATCTGCTGTGTCGTCTTGTATATCACCCGTTCATCGCTGGGCTTACCGGGCAGATAATGTTCCAGGTAGCGGATGAGTATCGTTTCGTCAAATTCAGCTTTCTTGTTCATCCGAAACCTCCTTTCTGTCATTCAATGCCAAAGATATCAGTTGATGAAGTTCTATCAGTTCTTCACGCATACAGTTCAGAATCTGGTCCTGATAAAAGAGAATAGAATAACATTCATTCAAGACTTTGCCATTCTCATAGACAACCGTCTTTTCAATCCGATAAACTGCATTATTTGCCATACCTCTCCGCTTTTTTAAGTTGACCAACAGACAGACCGAACCACAACGTAACGGCAACAGCCGCCAACGGATGGGCGAATACGGTACCGATTAAGAGTGTAAAAGAAGTCACCAGCTGCCAGAACAGCAGGGCACGGTAGTTAGTAACCTTTTCCTCGAGCAGGAAAGTAAAGAACCGGTTCTCTCTTTTGAGCCATAACGATATACGGCTTTCTTTTGCCTGGCGTACAGGCAATGCGATTTGATTTTTCATTTTTGTAACGCGATTAAAATGAAACAATATGTTGGCTAATTACGGGAAAGGAAACAAGAAAGGTTCCGCTTTCCCGTCGCGTTACACCTGATACAGGCAGTGGGCGCATTAACGCTCCACACGGGGGTCGGAACCATAAGTTTATATAGGCAAAGTTAAGAGCATAAAAAATGCCCGCAGCAATGTTTATTAGCGAGCCATCCTCGCCTGTATCAAATGTAACGCATTGCAAATGTATGTTTTTGTTTTGAATTGGCAAAAGAAAAAGCGGAAACTTTTTGGAGTTTCCGCTTTTTATATAAGTGTTATATTGACTATTCAGCATTGGGAAAAGCTGTGAAAGATATTTATTTGTTATCTTGTGGAGATAAAAAGAATTCTTTTTCGTGAGTACCTAAATCCTCTATAATAAGGAATTTGTAAGTCCAATTCTTAATATCCTCCCATTTTCCACCTAAATAAACCATTTGTATCTTATATACATAAGAAGATTTGACACCAAAAGAGTTTTTCGCGTCAAAATTTCGGGTAACAGTAAAAATAGAGTCATTTTCTACGGTTCCATTATATCCGCCATAAAATTCTACTTCATTAGGATGTGTAAGTCTATCTTTTATGTAATACTCAGACATAATCCCTGCACCTGTTAAAGAAACAGGTCTTTCGCTACAACTTGTTACAACGACAAGTAAAATAATTAAATAAAAAATTTTTCTCATGTATAGTTCTTTGTTATTTTTAAGGATTTAACGTAATAGATTTCTGTTCTTTCTCTTTTTTGCTTTTCTTCGTCCATGTCCAATAACGTTAAAATAAACTCTGCTGTTGCGGCTGCTTAGCAGAATCCTTATACTTCTTAATCATATCCAGCATCAACTCATCCCTATCAATAGAAGCCTGAATACGTTCATTCAACTCTTCCGTATTATCCTTTTCCTTCAGATCCTTCTGGTTCTGCCGAATTCTTCCACTAGCACGGTCTTTCAAATAATCCAGCAACAGGTTTTCAGTAGTGAACTTCAGTTTCCGATACGGCGTATTATTGCCATTAATGGCATCTTCCAACATTTGGAAGAACTCATTTTTCTCTCCATTCTTGAATTTGTCCATCAAATAATTGGAGACGATAACGACATCAATATCCTTATTAAAATCATTCATCCGTGCATATCCGCCAATATTTCCTAGCATTTGTATAAACACATCCTGTCTGCCGGATAAACCTGCAGAAATAAATATTTCACGTCCATAGTATTTAATATCATAACTATCCATAAAAATTTTGAACCATAAAGCATCATAAGTCAGGTTCACGTTTTCTTTTTTTGCTGCCATAATTTAATCATTGCTTAATTCGTTCATAATACTACATAATTCATTCTCGTAAATAAGTCGGATATCCTTTCCTTTTGCTTTAAGATCTTCAATTTTCTTGAGCTTTGAAGGTCCAGCACCCTCTCCGATGATGACAATATTAGTCTTGCCGGAAATCGTTGTATTTATGTCAGCTCCAAATGATTTTAGAATAGAACCGAGTTCATCACGGTCCGGATAAGCACAAAAAGTACCTGTAATCACCACCTTCTTCTGGAAGAATATCGTATCCTTATTTTCAACTTCATCGCTTGACAAAGGCATCAAGGTATCATGTTCATACTTGCGCGCCTCCTTATTAGCCATCACTTCCTTCAGGCTGTAGTGTACCTGATCCATTGAAACCCGTCCATTGTAACACAGATACAGTTTGGCACAAGCTTCAGCATCGGCCAAAGCATCATGGTGATTGGACAATATGATTCCATTTTCCTCACAAGAAGCCTTCAGACCTTTTCCATACAAATCCAAAGTATCAACATAATTTTCCAGATTCAACCCGGTCAGTCCATAATACCCCATGCAGTACCTGAAAACATTGATGTCTGTGGAACTGTTATGACAGACTATCGGAAGATCCTCAATGAGGGATTGTATCAAAGGGAACAGTTCTGCGAAAGTGGGGGCATCGGCTACCATCTCATCTGTCAGTCCGTGTACATGGGTATTACGTTCAGTCCGAGAGTCAGGTATGGGTTTGATAAGTGAATAGAGCTTCTGACTGATAACTCCGTTATGCACTCTTACCAACCCAATTGAACATGCACTGGTCAGCTCCGGTGTCATGGTTTCAAAATCTACTGCAACAAAATCCAGTGTTTCCATAGTATGCGTTAATTTTTGATATAAAGATTCAATAGTTCGTTAAAAATTAGCCCAGCCTAAGCGGCTCTGGCAGTAAATAAAATG
>USCT01000037.1 GCA_900553185.1 uncultured Bacteroides sp. | reverse complement strand
ACAACGGTTTTCAAGACCGCCGCAATCGACCACTCTGCCACCTCTCCAAAACTTCAGAACGCTTTACTGAAGTGCTTCCTTTCAAAAGCGATGCAAAGGTACAACTATTTTTTAACTATGCAAACTTTTGAAGTATTTTTTTAATAATATTCCTTTTCGTTCTTCCTGTTCACTTAAAATTCGCATACAAGAAAAATATTGTACACATCACTTATCAAACTGATAAACAATTTACAGTAAGATTTCATTCGTAAACATACAAACATATCATCAAAAAATATAACTTTGCACGTCCATACAAGAAAACATTCTAAAATCATAAAAACATAAACAAACGAACAATGACCCAGAAACATTTCATCAGTTGGCTTGTCATGGCCTTGTTGTGCTTGCCCGTACTGGCACAGATTCAGGAACCGGTAAAATTCAAAACCGAGTTAAAAACTCTTTCTGCCAATGAAGCCGAAATCATCTTCTCGGGTGCCGTAGAAAACGGATGGCACATCTACTCTACTGACCTGCCGGAAGGAGGACCTATATCGGCCACATTTAATGTAGACAAGATAGAAGGCGCCGAAGTGGTAGGTAAATTAACACCCCGTGGAAACGAAATTGAAAAAATGGATCCCATCTTCGATATGAAAGTCCGTTATTTTGAAAAACAAGCTACTTTCGTACAGAAAATAAAACTGACGGGAGGAAACTATAAAATTGTAGGTTATCTGGAATATGGCGCATGCAACGACGAAAATTGTCTGCCTCCAACCAGCGTGGAATTCTCATTTGCCGGAAAAGCAGACGGAAACACCGCCGCACAACAGTCAGAAACAACCACTGCCGAAACGGCAACAGAAGAAACAGCAACAGATACCCTGCAAACGGCATCGGCCGCTATCGACAAGACTTCTACTGCTGATTACTGGCAGCCGGTAATCAAAGAACTTGGAGATTACGGCGAAAACATCAACAACGAATCACATACCTGGATATACATCTTCTTTGCCGGTATGGTAGGAGGACTGCTGGCCTTGTTTACACCTTGTGTATGGCCCATTATCCCGATGACGGTAAGTTTCTTCCTGAAACGTTCCAAAGACAAGAAAAAAGGAATCCGCGATGCATGGACTTACGGAGCTTCCATCGTAGTCATCTATGTAGGACTGGGACTGATCATCACCGGTATCTGGGGAGCCAATGCCCTGAACTCACTTTCCACGAACGCCATCTTCAATATTTTCTTCTGCCTGATGCTGGTGGTATTTGCCGCTTCTTTCTTTGGAGCATTCGAAATTACCCTCCCGTCAAGCTGGAGCAACGCCATCGACAGCAAAGCCGAAAAGACAACCGGTCTGCTGAGTATTTTCCTGATGGCCTTTACCCTGTCACTGGTTTCATTCTCATGTACCGGTCCTATCATCGGATTCCTGTTGGTGGAAGTATCGTCTACAGGCAGCTATCTGGCTCCGGCCATCGGTATGCTGGGATTCGCCATCGCACTGGCACTTCCTTTCACCCTGTTTGCACTCTTCCCTTCCATGCTGAAATCCATGCCTAAATCAGGCGGATGGATGAACGTCATCAAGGTAACACTGGGATTCCTGGAACTGGCCTTCGCCTTGAAGTTCCTGTCGGTTGCCGACCTCGCATACGGCTGGCGGATTCTGGACCGCGAGACTTTCCTGGCTCTGTGGATTGTCATCTTCGGATTGCTGGGCATGTATCTGCTTGGAAAAATCAAGTTCCCGCACGATGACGATGACAACAAAGTCAGTGTAACCCGTTTCTTCATGGCCATGTTCTCACTGGCATTCGCCGTTTATATGATACCGGGCCTCTGGGGAGCACCGCTGAAAGCCGTCAGCGCTTTTGCACCACCAATGCAGACCCAGGACTTCAACCTGTACAAAAACGAAGTACACGCCAAATTCAATGATTTCGACGCCGGAATGGAATATGCGCGCCAGAACGGAAAACCTGTCATGCTCGACTTTACAGGCTACGGTTGCGTAAACTGCCGGAAGATGGAACTTTCCGTATGGACCGACCCGAAAGTCAGCCAGCTGCTGAATGACGATTACGTTCTGATAACTTTATACGTAGACGAAAAAACAAAATTACCGGAACCTATCCGCATCACCGAAAACGGAAAAGAACGGACATTACGTACCATAGGCGACAAATGGAGTTACCTGCAGCGTGCCAAATTCGGAGCCAACGCCCAGCCGTTCTATGTATTGATTGACAACGAGGGAAAACCGCTGAATAAATCATATTCATACGACGAAGATGTCCAGAAGTACATTGACTTTTTGGAGACCGGATTGAAGAATTATAAAAAATAAAACGAAACATGCTTGAGAAATCAGAAAGAGAGCAGATTATTGCCCTGATTCACCAGGAAGTGGTTCCGGCCATCGGATGTACGGAACCCATCGCTGTAGCGCTGTGCGTAGCCAAAGCGACAGAAATACTTAACAACAGACACCCGCAACGCATCACCGCACAATTGAGTGCCAACATACTGAAAAATGCCATGGGAGTAGGAATCCCTGGCACAGACATGATAGGCCTTCCCATCGCAATCGCCCTGGGAGCCCTTATCGGCAAATCAGAATATGGACTGGAAGTACTGAAAGACTGTACACACGAAGCGGTAGAAGAAGGCAAGCGCATGATTGATGCACAGACTATCCAGATTTCGCTGAAAGAAGGAATCGAAGAGAAGCTGTACATCGAAGTATGCTGCGAAGCCGACGGCAACAAGGCTACTGCCATCATCAGCGGCGGACACACACACTTCGTGTACGAAAGCCTCAACGATGAAGTTCTGCTGAATATCCGCAGCGATTCAAGCAGCAGCACCGGCAACAAGGAAGTGAATCTGAATTTAAGAAAGGTTTTCGAGTTTGCCACCACGACTCCGATAGAAGAAATCCGGTTCATTCTGGAAGCCAAACGTCTGAACAAGGCCGCCGCTGAACGCTCACTGGCAGGCAATTACGGCCACGAACTGGGAAAGACCCTCCGCGAAAGCCGTAGCGAGAAACATCTGATGGGTGACAATACGTTCACCCACATCCTGTCGTATACATCGGCTGCCTGCGACGCCCGTATGGCCGGAGCCATGATTCCGGTTATGAGTAATTCCGGTAGTGGGAACCAGGGAATAGCCGCTACCCTACCGGTAGTGGTATATGCCGAAGACAACGGAAAAAGCGAAGAAGAACTGATACGTGCCCTGACACTGAGTCACTTGACGGTTATCTACATCAAGCAGAGTTTGGGACGACTCTCTGCCTTATGCGGATGTGTGGTAGCGGCAACAGGAAGCAGCTGCGGCATTACCTACCTGATGGGAGGAGGTTACGAACAGGTAGCATACGCGGTGAAGAACATGATCGCCAACCTGACCGGTATCATCTGCGACGGAGCAAAACCCAGTTGTGCCCTGAAACTGACCAGCGGAGTGTCTACCGCCGTACTTTCGGCCATCCTGGCAATGGAACAAAAATGTGTAACTGCCGTAGAAGGTATCATCGAGGACGATGTAGACCTGAGCATCCAGAACCTGACCCGTATCGGCTCAGAAGGAATGAACGAAACAGACAAAATGGTACTCGATATCATGACGCATAAACACTGTTACTAAGTATACAGACACGTGCCAGCATAAAAAGAGGCCCTCTTTCCTAAAAGATTTTAATTTACGGAAAGAGAGCCTTCTTTTTTTGTATTTTTGCCGATTGAACATGAAAACGACTCAAAACTATATTCAGCAACTGGTAACCGAGGGTGAACACGTACACCAGGACTTTAAGTTTGCCATTACGGATGCACGCAAGATAGCCCGGAGCCTGTCAGCATTTTCCAATACAGAAGGAGGACGATTACTGATCGGAGTAAAGGATAACGGAAAAATAGCCGGCATACGTTCGGAAGAAGAAATCTATATGATAGAAGCCGCCGCTACCATGTATTGCAAGCCTCCCATCACACCAGAAAACCATATATATAAGGTAGAAGGAAAAGATGTACTGGAAGTCTATGTAACCGAAAGCCAGGAAAAACCCGTTTATGCCCTCGACGAGGAAAACAAGCCGAAAGCCTTCATACGCATCAAAGACGAAAATATTCTGGCTACCCCGGTACATCTGGATATCTGGCGTCACAATCACAGGGAAGTAATGGTCACCTACACAGAAAAGGAACAACACGTGCTGAGTCTGCTGGGACAACATGGAGAACTTACACTGAACAAATGTGTCAGACTTTCCCGAATGCCACGAAGACAAGTGATCAGCCTACTGGCAGATTTCATCCGTTTCGACCTGGTAGAGCCCGTATTCAGAGAACATACATTTTATTTTAAACTTAAACCAGACCAATAAACTTCATGGAACTATTTACACAATTCATCAACGAAACAAACAATATACTCTGGACCTATGTTCTGATAGCCATGCTGCTAGGATGTGCCGTATGGTTCAGCATAAAGACACGCTTCGTACAATTCCGTATGCTAGGAGAAATGATCCGGTTGCTGGGCGACTCACCAGCCAGGATTAACGGTCACGAAAAACATATTTCTTCGTTTCAGGCCTTCACAATCTCACTGGCCAGCCGTGTAGGTACAGGTAATCTGGCGGGTGTAGCCACTGCCATTACCGTAGGCGGTCCGGGAGCCGTTTTCTGGATGTGGATTATCGCCCTGTTGGGTTCCAGCAGTGCTTTCGTAGAATCTTCACTGGCTCAGCTTTTTAAAATAAAAGGAAAACATTCATACATCGGCGGACCGGCCTACTACATGGAAAAAGGACTGAAAAAGCGTTGGATGGGAGTCCTTTTTGCCGTACTGATCACCATTACATTCGGATTTGCCTTCAATTCCGTACAGAGCAACACCATGAGTGCCGCCTTACAAAGCGCCTTCTCCGTAGAGCCCTGGCTGTCAGGAGCTGTCATATCTGTACTGACCCTGTTCATTATCTTCGGAGGCATACACCGGATTGCCACATTCAGCAGCATCATTGTGCCTGTCATGGCTGTAGGCTACATCGTCCTGGCCCTGTTTATCGTCCTGAGCAACATCGAGCGGATTCCAACCGTCATCGAACAGATTGTCGGCAATGCCTTCGGATGGCACCAGGCCGTAGGAGGAGGAATCGGAGCCGCACTGATGCAAGGTATCAAACGCGGACTGTTCAGCAACGAAGCCGGTATGGGATCAGCCCCGAACGCAGCAGCTACGGCCCATGTTACCCATCCGGCCAAACAGGGATTCATACAGGCTTTGGGAGTCTTCACAGACACTCTTCTCATCTGTTCATGCACGGCATTCATCATTCTGTTCAGCAAAGAACACATAGACGGCGGATTGGATGGCATTCAACTTACACAGGCTGCACTGACTAATGAAGTAGGCAGCCTTGGCGGTATCTACGTAGCCATTGCCACATTGTTTTTCGCATATAGCAGCATTCTTGGAAACTATTATTACGGAGAGGCCAATATCCGCTTCTTTACCTCACGCCAATGGCCGGTCATCGTTTATCGGATACTGGTAGGAGGTATGGTCCTGTTCGGTTCACTGGCCAGCCTGAATCTGGTATGGAGCCTGGCCGATGTCACCATGGCCCTGATGTCCATCTGTAACCTGATAGCCATCTTCCTGCTGGGAAAATATGCCTTCCGTTTGCTGGACGATTACCTGGAACAAAAGCGGAAAGGGATTAAAAGTCCTGTATTTCATAAAGAACGGATGAAAGATATTGAACAGGATTTAGAATGTTGGTAAGTATTTTTCGTATCTTTGCACACCAGAAAACAATAAAAACCATAAGTATGAGTATATTTTCTAAATTATTCGGCAGAAAGAAGGCAGAAGAAGCCGAAGAAACGGTACGTGTAGGAGGTATGGAAGACTTCATGACCCTCATCCGTGTATACTATCAGGCAGTCATGGCTGCCCAGCTGGGTATCAGCAACATCAATTTCCTGCCGGATATGGCGGTTTTCAAACGCACTCTGAAAATCCCGACACAGAACAATAAGCTGGGTATCGCCGAAAAATCCCGCTGCAAGAAGATGGTGATGGAAATCTATGGAATCAACGAAAACTTCTTCAAGGAAATAGACGGTTCCATCAAGAAAAACTGCAAGAACGTAAACGACATCAAGAATTATCTGTTCATGTTCCAGGGTTTCAGCCAGGATCTGATGATGCTGATCGGCAACCTGATGCAGTGGAAATTCCGTCTGCCTTCAGTCATGACCAAACTGCTTCGTAACATGACGGAAAAGACAGTACATGATATTCTTACCAAAACAGACTGGAAAGATGACGGTGTACGCAAGACCTGCGCCAACATCCGCCAGTATCAGCACGCACTGGGCTACTCGGAAGACTGGATCAAGGAATATGTCTACAACATTGTCCTGCTGGCCAAGAAAGAGCCGAAACCCAAAGCCTGATACCGAAAAATAATATTCTTTGAATCACCTGCCCTCACGAAGATGCAGGAAGCAGTTTCTGCCTCCGTATGTTCGTGAGGGTTTTACTATCTCCCGTTTTTCATGACAGAACCAACCCCATTCATACCCGTAGAAACACATCCGCTGGAACCTTTCTTACCACAAAACGCTGTATTGCTGATGCTGGGAAGCTTTCCTCCACAACGGAAGCGCTGGAGCATGGATTTCTTCTACCCCAACCTCCAGAACGACATGTGGCGTATCTTCGGACTGATTTTCTTCAACGACAGAAATCATTTTCTACTACACGACCGGAAGGCTTTCGACAAAGAACGGATCATCGATTTTCTGACAGAAAAAGGCATTGCGCTATACGATACGGCTTCGGCTGTCAGAAGACTTCAGGACAACGCTTCGGACAAGTTTCTGGAAATCGTCGAGCCGACCAACCTCCCTTTGCTGCTAAAACAACTTCCACTGTGCAGAGCCATTGTCACAACAGGTCAGAAAGCAACCGATACGCTACGCAGCCAACTGAACGTAACCGAGCCTCCGGTAGGTGGGAAAAGCTCTTTCGCGTTCGAAGACCGTTCTCTATACCTGTACCGGATGCCTTCTTCCAGCCGCGCCTACCCGCTGAAACTCGAAAAAAAAGCTGAAGTTTATCAACTTATGTTCAATGATTTAGGAATTATCTGACCCTCATTGTTAAAATAATCCATCAAAAGTCTTGCAGATTCAAAAAATAGCATTACCTTTGCAACCGCAAACACGGGAATAGCTCAGTTGGTAGAGCATCGGTCTCCAAAACCGAGTGTCGGGAGTTCGAGTCTCTCTTCCCGTGCAAGAACAAAAAGCTGTAACTCAAAAAGTTGCAGCTTTTGTCCGTTTATGGGTCGGACAAATCACGGACAGATAATTTTTGATTGTTGAACGTTACTGCGTTTTCGAACTCGAAAAACGTAGAAAAAAATGTTTTCACCACGCCGAAAAATTGCTTCTATTTTTGATGTAATTCCATACACTCAGCCCAAATTACATACCGGAAAGAGCTGGTATGTGGACTTCGTTTCTTATGATCCGCTAGAGCAAAAAATGAAGCGTAAGAAGTACATGCTCGATGGTATCAAGAAGGTATCGGAACGGAAAAAACGTGCCAACGAGCTTATCACCAACCTTAACATCAAGCTCAGAACCGGGTGGACTCCCTGGGCAGAAGTCACCAGTTCAAGACAATACACATCAATTATAGATGTTATCGATTTGTATCATAAATATTTGGCTAAACTTTACAAGGCAGGTACCATCAAAGAAAACACCCTGAAGGATTATGAAAAGCGCCTCCGTGTCTTTGAAGAATATATTTTCAAGCATGTTCCGGCCATCGTCTATGTCTATCAGATTGACCAGACCTTCATCAGTGATTTCCTGGACTACATCCTACTGGACCGTGACAGTTCAGCCCGTACCCGCAACAATTACCGTACCTGGTTATCTTCACTATGTACTTGGATGGTAGAAAAGCAATACCTACAGCAGAATCCGGTAGAAAGAATCAAACAACTGGCCGAAGATGAAAAGAAACGGTCTGCCCTAACTCCATCCGACCTGCAGAAGCTTCAGAAATACCTGAAGAAAGAGAATCCCCACTTCCTGCTATTGTGTCAGTTCGCCTATTATACTTTTATCCGTCCGGATGAAATCTCTAATATCAGACTATCTGACATCTTCCTGAAGGAACAGAAGGTGTTTATCGCTTCCTCTATCTCAAAGAACCGCCGTGACGGAATGGTAGGTCTGAACGATATTCTTATAAAGTCCATGCTCGATCTGAAGATATTCTCCCAACCCAGCCATTATTACCTGTTCGGTAAAGGCTTCAAGCCAAGTAAGGAGAAAACAACGACACGTGTCTACCGTAACTATTTCTATAAAGTCAGAGCAGCTTTGAAATTTCCAGAAACCTACCAGTTCTATAGTCTGAAGGATTCTGGCATCCGGGACTTGGCGAATGCTGAAGGTATCGTGGTAGCCCGTGACCAGGCTCGACATGCCGACATATCCACCACAAATAAATATCTCAAAGGAAGTTATATGACTGTTCATGAAGAAACGAAACATTTTGAAGGGAACCTGTAAAAATCCATATCAAAAATCGAACGTTAAAAAGGCCGTATTATTCTGCCAAATAGAATATCCCTTCCGCCATTTTATCGAGCCCTTTAGAAGAGATTTTGTAATGAATCTCCTTACAATAATATTTCTTATTTCGGATTAAAAAAATCCCATTAGTGTCGAATATTTTTTGCACCAGAAAATGAAAATGATATTCAACAGTCGTATCTATCTCTCTTTTGTCCTTATAAACTGTATTAAACAAACCATTTTCTCCTTCTAACGCCAACGTATAATCCGGCATTGTTAGAATCGACTGCGATGAAGAAGCACTTGAAGGTGTTGACATGAAATATCTGTCATAAGAGGACATTGGCATCTTATCCCAATATTCACCAGGATACTCTCCAGGTCCTCTATTCAATGCTTCACATACCCCATAATACAATCCAATATAGATCTTATCGGGTATATCACCTTTAACGTCAGTACTTCCATTTATCAGGTCATTTATGGCCTGGCTTTCAGCCCCACTTCTTACTCGTTTGACAGCCGGGCCTATTAAATATCTACTTCCAGTTGTACTGTATATGCTGATTTCAGCAACTTCTGCCGGTATAATATCGAATGAGGTTTTATTTTGGCTCGATAGTTCTCCAGCGTCTTTAAGTCTATCAACTATCTTTAGCCCCTTTACATTTTCCTCACTACCAGTAACAACATAGTCTGAAACCACATACTCCAGATTAAAATCAGCTGAAGTTAAAAGATAAGGTCCTGCATAATACTTTTCATAGTCAAATTTAAAATCCGAATATGTATCCTTCGTCTCGATTGTGCATACTTCCCTGACCCCTTCTTTTAGTTTCAGATAATTGTAAAAATTATCACTAGGCAGATTATAAGAGACATTATCATAAGCATAAGAATAACTTGTTTCTGTATCATAAACTTTCTCTATATCATCATCAACTATATCGTCAATGTAAATAATGGAACTGTTTTCAAAATATCTATCCATATTGAAAATATTATATACTCCATTTGTTCTGTCTATCGTAATGATACATTTAAAGAACATCTCTATCTTCTCTATGAACTCATTTATAGTCCAGTCGGGAAGCAATTCTTCCGGAGAAACATCTTTATATGGATTTACCACGAAAATCCGGCACCATGTAGGATTGTTTTCAAGTTCATTAACCCCTTTAGTGAATCCTAATTTCTGCAACAGATTCTCTAAATAATATAACAAATAATACTGAGGTCCTATATTATTGATTCTTAAGAATGTAATATCCTCTCCTACTTCAACATTATTCAATATACTGGAATTACCATCCTTATCTATAAAGCTAATAACAGGAGGATATGTCACATCATATTGTGGATATGTCCCTTTTAAGGTTTCAATGGCATTTTCCGGCATATAAGAGACTCTATCAAATCTGATAGTTCTGATGCTGCTCTCCCCACCTTCATAATTTAACTGCGAATTACCTGCTATAATCTGTATTTTTGCCGTATAAGAATCTATTGAAAGAATCACTTCTATACCACTGATGGTAATTGACGCACCTGAAATCAATACAGCTTTACGGTTCTGAATACGCTGAGTCACATCAGCTCGATATATATTCCTATATATATCACGGTTTATAGGATCACGAAGGTCAATATCGATTTCATAGGTATATGATCCAACTCTTGTAAAATAGGGGTTTTCAGTTATAAGTTCAAGTTCGAACTCATCTGGAAGTTTCACTTCTTTAGAATCAATGTATAATTGTGTCATTTCTTGATATTTCGAGTAACATTCAATTTCATTCTATTAACCAAATCTTGAGCCTCATTTATGCCCATTTTCCCGGTAGCCTTGGTATAAGTAAATATCGGTTCATTCAACCGCTTGATCAGTTTATCCATACATTTGATATTCTGCATTATAACTGCCGCCATTTCATGATTGGATGAAGCCGACTGCTGGTAATAATTATTGTTCGTAGTAGTAGAATTACCGGACAAAACCGCAGAAACATCCTTAGCAGTCAGACTACCTATGGTATTATTACGTTGTGCCCGGTCTATCAAATCAAGTACCGGACGTATTTCAGGGTTGCGGACAGCATAACGGTTGGCCACAAACTCTCCGGCATGTACTACCCCACGCGGTTCGTACCATCTGCCGTCACCGGTATAACCACCTGTGTCAAAACTACCTAAAATACCTTTGGCCGTCTCGAAGGCAGCTGTTATCAGAGCTATCTTTGCAGCAGCAGTGGCCATACCGATAAGTACACCTTTTGAAGTGATATCTTTAATCGTCACTTCTGCAATGGCAGCTGCTTGAGTAGCAATTAACTGCTTTTCGAGTGCATTCAACATTATCACCAGAATGTTGGCCATAAATGATCCAAAACTTTTTTCTTCGCCTGCAAAAAATTCAGCCAATCCCTGTCCCAGTTCTGTAGCTACACCTTGCATCGCATTACTCATAGCATCAAACTGACGTACCTTCTCATCATAGACCTTCTTACTGTCCTGAAGTTTCTTGTCTTCTATTGCCTTGATGATTTCGGCTTTTTTCTCCTCTGATATTTGTGTAGACTGAAGCAAGCTATTGTAATACCTGTTCTGAATGTCTGAAACCTGTTTCCAATATTCTTCTTCTGATGTCAGCTGTTCATAATGCTTCTGTGTAGCTTCCTGAATTTCCAACTGGTATTGTTTCTCCATCCTGGTAAAAGCTTCTTCAGAGGCTTCGTTGGCACCCTCTTCATCCAGTTTGTTACATTCTTCTTTGAACTTGATTCGCATTTCAAGTATTTTCTGCTCGAGCTGCTGACGCTTTTCCGGTTCTAGTCCGGCAATGGCCATCATGTTCTCCAGGTGACGCATCTCAAGGTCTTCCATGAAGCGGGTGTATTCCTGCTGTGTCATCTCATCGCTGGCCAGATAGGTACGTTTCAAATCGGCCAGTTCATCGTAATAACGCTTGTTTTCTGCGGTGGACGCAATCTCTGTCGTAGATGGTTTGTTATCTGTCCGAGTTGTTGTTATATCTGTATTGGTTTTGCCATTTTTATCTGGAGTTACGATTATTTCGTCTAATTGATTGACTGCTTTCTGATTTTCTTTGGTCTTGACGATTAAGGCACTAAATTTATTCTCTATTTCTGCGATACGGTCATAATCATTTTTTACTATAGATACATAATCTTCTATGTTGCTATCCAAATAATTGGATAATATTTGTTTTAAATTAACTATT
>USCT01000036.1 GCA_900553185.1 uncultured Bacteroides sp. | reverse complement strand
GAGCTAACAACATACTGACTGATTTGATTCGTTTTAACATAGTTTGATATTTTAAGTTAGTATTTAGAGTCTAGGAATTCCTCCAATAGCCTTTTACTTTTAAATCAGCAACAAATATTTCGCATTTTTCATTTCTATCAGGTACAAAGATAAACATTTTTTTTAAATAACTACATATTTCAGATATTTTTTCAAGAAATTATTCCTAAAAACATTGAGATTTTTTGTATAAACATAAAAAGCGGAACTTTTCTATAAAAAAGTGCCGCCTTTTACCATTAGTTTTTTAAAATTACTTTATTTCAAAACTTGCCTTCAGCGGAAGATTATCAGAAGCCGATCCTACCATAACATTAAACTTACCTGGTTCTACCACAAAATTCATGTTCCGGTCATAAATCGATAAATCTTTTGCAGTCAGTTCGAATGTCACCTCACGGCTTTCACCTTTCTTCAGTTCTATCCGTCGGAAACCTTTCAGACGAATAGGAGGAGTAACTACCGAACTTACTTCATCATTGATATAAAGCTGAGCGATTTCCACACCGTCACGATTGCCCGTATTCGTAACCGTGCAAGTAACTTTCTGAAGTACATCCTTACCATCGCCCGGAGTCAGTTTCAAATTGCTGTAAGCAAAAGTTGTATAACTCAATCCGTAACCGAAGGCATACAACGGGGTACCCGGACCATCCATGTAATCACGCTGTACGCCTTGTGAATAATGAACAGGAAGCTGACCGACATTACGTGGTACAGACATCGGTAGACGGCCGCTCGGATTATAATCTCCAAACAGTACGTCAGCAATACCGTTGCCTCCCTGCTCACCCGGATACCAGGCCATCAGCAAGGCATCGCCTACTTCGGAAGCAAGATTCATATTCAAAGGACGTCCGGCAATATAAACAATCACCAGCGGTTTTCCGGTTGCCGCCAGGGATTTGATCAGTTTCTCCTGATCGCCCAACAGATTCAAGGTAGAACGGTCGAAACCTTCGCCACATTCCATATCCGATACCGTTTCGTTTCCTTCGGAAGAAACAGTAGCCGCACCCGTTTCAATGTACTTGGTCTTGAAATCACGGGCACTGGAACCTCCTACAGCCACTATGACTACATCCGATTTTTCCGCAGCCTCTACAGCCGCCGGAATATCACTGGTAGTTGTATCACGGATAGCACAACCTTTTTCATAATAAATATTGGCTTCAGGCAGACGAGTGCGCATCGCATCAAGCAATGTCACAACCTTGGAACGCTCCTGCGGTGCAGTATAATCGCCCAGATAATTATAAATGACATCCGCATTCGGACCGATGACAGCAACATTCTTTACGTCCTTACGCAATGGAAGCACTCCTGTATTCTTCAGCAGCACCGTTCCTTCGCGGGCCACTTCACGAGCTACCTGCTTATGTTCTTCCGAATTCACAATCTTTTTAGCCTGCTCCGGAGAAACATACGGATTTTCAAACAAGCCCATCTTGAACTTCAGACGCAATACATTCGAAACGGCACGATCGATATACGACTCTTTCACCTTACCGTTCTTCACAGCCTCGACCAGCTTACTGTACGCACTGGCACCCAAGTCCATATCCGTACCGGCCTCGATGGCCTGAATGGCCGCATCTTCTACCGTAGCGGCCACATGATGTGTTCCTGCTATTCCGTCAATACTTACCAGATCGGAATAAACAAATCCGTCGAATCCCCAACGTTTACGTAAAATAGTATCCAGCAGATAAGGATTACTTGTACACGGCACACCGTCAATCGAATTATAGGAGGTCATGACAGTAGCTGCCTTCCCTACTTCAACGGCACGCTGAAAGCCCGGAAGATACTCATCCAGCAAGGCCCGCAGACTGATGTCGGCGGGATTTCCGTTATGTCCGCCTCTCGGTACACCGTAAGCTGCCATGTGTTTCAAGGTAGCATATACATGACGGCCATCCTTGATGTCTGTACCCTGCATACCCTGAACGAATGCCGTTCCCAGAATACCGGTCAGATAAGGATCCTCACCGAAAGTTTCTTCCACACGCGACCATCTCGGTTCACGGGCAATATCCAACACCGGACCATAACCTACATTTGCTCCTTGCAGACGTGCTTCCAGACCAATCACTTCCCCCATCCGGCGGATCAATTCTTCATTCCAGGTAGAAGCCTGTCCCATGGAAGTAGAAAAGGTAGTGGCACCGATCGCCATGTGGCCGTGCGGACATTCCTCAGCAAACAGCACCGGAATACCCAACCGTGTATTCTCGACCGCATATTTCTGCAATGCATTCAATGCCTTTGCCGCGAGCTCCGGATTCAATCCGGTTTCCAACGTCTTCTGTGTCCAAGGGTCGGCACGCAAGACAGCCCAATACGAACCGATGGGTGCCTTGTCCATCTGCTGTTTATATTTATCAGAGATCGTTACGCTGTTTTTCCCCGTTTTAGTATACATTTCCCAACCTAGCGGACAACAGATCTGACCCACTTTCTCTTCCAGAGTCATCCGATCCACCAGATCTTTTACACGATCCTCAATGGGTGCATCTGCCTGCTTATACAAAGGCTTCTGAGCCTGAAGCGGAAACAATCCTACCATCCAGCAGGCAGCCACCATCCATAAAGTATGTTTTTTCATAAAGTAGAAGATTTTTATTTAGTTTTCAGTTCAAAACGGAAAGCCAACGGTCCGTCAGCCAACCCTTTGGGAAGTGTTACAGTAACCTGCTCTCCTTCCGTATGATATTTCACTTTCTTGCCGGTAGCCAACAATACCATTTTCCCCTTCGGCAGATTGCCTTTCCAGCTAATGGTTTCAGGCAAAGTCTCTCCATCGGCCGGAGTGTAAATGGCATACAAGGTCTTTCCATCCTTATTGGCAGTAAACCAAGTTTTTCCATCGTTGTAAACCGGAGTTGTACGAGTACTATAAATGGCTTCACCATTCTTACGCAACCATTCCCCAACTTTATGCAGACGTTCCACTACGGGTTGTTCGATAACACCGTCTGGAGTCGGTCCTACTCCCAGCAGGAAACAACCTCCCTTGGCTACGATTTCTGACAATAAAGCGATCACTTTTTCCGGCGATTTGTACGGAGCATTCGGCACCCATCCCCAGTCATTGCTCAGCGTAATGCAACTTTCCCACGGATAATCCAACTGCGTTTCCGGTATTCCACGTTCCGGAGTCTGATAGTTTTCATTCTTTCCCCGAATGCTACGGTCTACGGCGATCAACCCCGGATGTTTCTGACGAGCCTTTTCCAGGACACGGTCCAGATTGATGTCATCACCGGTCACCCAACCACCGTCCAACCATAAAATATCGAAACTTCCATAATCAGACATCAGTTCATTCAACTGGTTTTCGGTAAACTGCTGATAATTCTTCCACCAGTCCGGATGCTGGTCAATCTTATAATTCTGCCGACGATTCGGAGTAGCGTAATACGGATTCCAGAACCATTCACAATGCCAGTCGGGTTTTGAGAAATAGCATCCCATCATGAAACCTTTCTTCCGGAAAGCATCGAATACATGATATGCTACATTGCTCCGCGGATTGTCCTTGAACGCACCGTGTGTAATGGAAAAATCAGTATATTTAGAATTAAACATACAGAAACCGTCGTGATGCTTCGTTGTAAAAATCATGTATTTCATCCCTGCATCCTGCATCACATCGGCCCATTGCTCCGGATTAAAGTTTACCGGATTGAATTTATCAATCAAACCGAAATACCATTTCTTATATTCCTCGTATGACATGGTTGTATCTCTCGGAATCCAATCTACATCTTCCGAACAGATAGACCAGGATTCCACGATACCCGGAACCGAATAAAGTCCCCAGTGAAACAGGACCCCGAATTTCTGATCCTGCCATTTATCCAGTTTGTCCAATACCTGCTGATCAGTCGGCCACACATAATCGGACGCTTTCGACTGTTCGTGCACAAATCCCTGTACCTGCTGAGCCTGCATCGGAGCCACAGCTCCCATTCCCAGCATACAAGATAAAATCAATTGTCTGATACCTTTCATAATATAGCGGTTATAAATTATTTCTTTACTGTAAAACGGAAAGCCAACGGTTCCTGGGCCAATCCCTTCGGAAGAGTAACCTTTACCTTATTTCCTGTACACTGATAACGAACGGATACATTCTTATTCAGTAATTTCATGGTACCTGTCGGAATATTTCCTTCCCACTCGATGGAAGCCGGCAGTTCCTCGTTGTCTTTTACTGCATAAACAGCATAAAGAGTCTTGCCATCCTTATCGGCCGTAAACCAGACATTTCCATCGTTATAAACCGGTGTGATACGGGTATTATAAATAGCCTGTCCGTTTGTCTTCAACCATTTTCCAACCTGACGCAAACAAGTTTCTACTTCCGGCTGTATCAATCCTTCCGGTGTCGGGCCTACCCCCAACAACAGACATCCGCCTTTTGCCGTAATCTCAGCCAGCAGGCCTACGACCTCATTGGGTGACTTGAACTTGGCATCAGGTACCCATCCCCAGCTGTGAGACAAGGTAATACAGCTCTCCCACGGATGATCCAACTGCTTTTCGGGAATGCTACGTTCCGGAGTCTGGTAGTTTTCATTCTTACCCTTGATGGTACGGTCTACCGAAATAAGTCCTTCATGACCATTGGAACGTGCATGAGCCAACACCTCATCCAGTCTCACTTCGTCACCGGTCACCCAGCCGCCATCCAGCCAAAGAATATCAAACTTACCATAATTGGAAGTCAATTCCATCAGCTGATTATATGTAAAATCCTGATAATTCTTCCACCAGTCGGGATGGCGTTCACGCTTATAGTTCTGCATACGGCCGGCCGTATCATAATATGGATTCCAGAACCACTTGCAATGCCAGTCAGGCTTCGAGAAGTAACATCCTATCATGAATTCCTTTTTACGAAAAGCGTCGAACACATAACGGGCAACATCCTTTTTCGGATTATTGGCAAAAGGTCCCTTGGCAATAGAAAAATCCGTATACTTGGAATCGAACATGCAGAAGCCGTCGTGATGTTTCGTTGTAAAAATCATATACTTCATACCGGCAGCCTCCATAATATCGGCCCACTGATCGGGATCAAAAGCTGTCGGATTGAATTTTTCGCTGAAGCCCCAATACCAGCGTTTGTAATCGTAATAAGAATCTATCGGACGGGTAATCCAGTCTTCCGAGCATAAAGGCCATGACTCACAGATTCCCGGAACGGAATACAGTCCCCAATGAAACAATACACCGAATTTCAAATCCTGCCACTGATCCAGCTTCTTCAGTACCGCCTGATCTGTCGGCCATTCATAACCGTCAGACTGCTTGTGTACGAAGCTGTTCGCATCATCCTGGGCATAAGCCCCCATTGACAAAGCCAGCCCCATCAGGCAAGCTGCTAATTGCTTAAATTTTCTCATTTTTCTGTTTTTTATGGTATTACTATTCTGGTTTCTGTTCCAACCAAGTCAAATCAAACTGATAATGCAAGCGGCTGCTCACAATATGAATGGTAGAATCGGGCGCCTGTGTACCTGCCATGTACCCCCGTGGCTCGGCATGAGTGGCATCCATTTCAAAATTACCTGTCCAGGCACCTCCATTCAGGAAACGATATTTGCCATCAGTCAGGAGTTTTTTCACCGGCCATGTTTTTCCTTCGTCATACGAAACCGCCGCATAGAGTCCATACCCACGGAAAGTAGTTCCATCGGCACGCTGAAACAACATTCCTCTATCCTTTTCGGGTGTCCGCTGCGGATGATCGGTAAAGGAAACCAATAAGATAGGACCTTCTTTCAAGCGAAGCAGCACCAACCGTTGTCCACCGTCGATCGGAGGGAAAGGAGAAGCGGAATATGTCCACGTTTTTCCACCGTCAGCGGAAATACTCATCGGCATGTGCCTGGTACCATCTGCCGAAACAATGGTATTTCCACGTCCCAATGCCATCCACCGGCCATCCTTCAACTCCACGACTCCGGCGTGAATACCCGCAATGGTAGTACCTGTAGTTCCTTCAGCAAATTCCGGCTTTGGAGTACCGTCCCATGGATCAGCCCATGTCTTTCCTTCGTCCTTACTTACCAGTACAGCAGCCCCGTCATTTCCTTCCGGACCGGCGTCACACGCCTGCACAATCCATCCCTTCGACGTACGGATTGTTCCGGAAATTATCTGATGACGTCTGGTATGTTCAGGAGCGATGATCCGGGGAGCTGTCCATGTATATCCGTTGTCACGACTGGTCCGCATCACGACCATCAGATTCTGCCAGTCACCGGCCGCTTCTACACCATTAAAATGATACAGTGTCCCCTTTCCGTCATTAAAGACAGAACTTCCTGTCATATTCCGGTCCGGAACCTTAAAGAATAAAGTAGCCGGTTCCCAACTGGAAGACCCAGCTTTTAAACGGGATTGCAAAACGACCATTCCCCGACCATTTTCCTGATTGGCCGAGAACCAGACAACCAGCAGATCTCCATTGTCGCACCACGTAATGGAAGGCTGATGATTGTGCCGGTAAAAAGGGACTCCCGGAAGTACAGGGTCAACCACAAAAGGAACCGGTTCGCGGAAGAAACCTTTCCTTGCCTTTTCCGGAAAAACAATCTCCGACTGGACCACCCGGAATCCGGTCAACGAATGACAGTCTTCCGGTAACATCGCCATACGGTTCGCGCTTCTCAGGTATTGCACAGGAGTATGATGACTGCCTCCTCGAGTTACACGATATAAACCCGTTTCAGGTCCTGTAGGATCAGTCTGTTCATCTGCGGCATAGGGTGCATACCAGTCCAGACACCATTCTTCTACATTTCCATGCATGTCATACAAGCCGAATGCATTCGGAACCGTCTGCCCCACCTTCAACGAAACAGGTTTATAATTCCTGGCTATCACCTGATTTCTACACATGGATTCCGGCAAATAATCACCTGTATAATAATCGGTATAGGTACCTGCCCTACATGCATATTCCCATTCGGCCTCGGTAGGCAAGCGGTAGGTTTTACCTTCCTTTCGGCTTAACCAGTTACAAAAATCGACAGCATCCTGATAGGTTACATTCACCACGGCGTCATCATCTTCGGTAGAAACACCATTCTTTCCTCGCAAGGCACGATGCTCCGGACGGAACTGTTCAAACTGTGCATTGGTCACTTCGGTTTTTCCCATCCGGAAACCATGCGAAATCGTCACCCGATGAACAGGAGCTTCATCAAAATCTTCTCCAACTCCCGTACTTCCCATGTAAAAAGTACCAGACGGAATCTCTACCGTCTCAATCAAAGACTGAGCAAAAGAAAAAGTCGGACATATTACCCATAGTCCCATTACTGTTCCAATGGCTTTCTGCTTCCTTTTCATAACCTAACCCTTTTTATCATTTTACAGATTTATCACACAAATATAGGAAATTATACGAAAACGACTAAAAAGCTCAACGAAAAATACAGACTTTTATAAGAAATGGCGTTTTCTTTTTAGGGAAATATATAAAATAGACTCCATATCATGCATATATTTCAAAAATTGACATACCTATCAGCAATCTAAAATAATTTGAATTTCATCTGCACAATAATCAACATCATACAATCCGTATTATAAAAACAACTCCTCATCAATAAGTGGTAAACAGATTTAACTCAAAGACACCAATCTTTACCAGTATAAAAATTCCCTTGCCTTTGAAATTATTCTTATCAAAGACAAGGGAAATTATTTTAGGAAAAACTAATATTTATTCCCATCCTGGATTCTGTGGCAACAGATTCGGATTTCTCTGTAATTCTCCTGTTGGTATCGGATACAAATACATCTTGTCATCCCATGTACGGCTCACACCCGGTTCGTAAGACAAGTCAGGATTGGTATAATTGGCATATATGATAGTCTGATGAAATTGACCGTCTTCACCCTGAACGTACTTACCTACATAAGTCTGTACATTGTTCAGAAGCTGACCTGCCTTCCAGCGTTTCAAATCACCGAAACGGAAGCCTTCGCCTGCCAGTTCCACTCTACGCTCACGACGAATCTCCTGCAGCAACGGTGTCAGGCTATATCCCCAGTCCGGCCAGTTTGTATCAGTAAAACCTACGCCCATTGTCAAATGAGGCATTGCCACACGATCACGCAGCTTATTGATAGTCTTATCCAGATCATTCTGAGTAATGGTTCCCAGTTCAGCCTTAGCCTCAGCGTTGATAAGCAATGTTTCCGCATAGCGGTAAGCAATACCATCAATTGTACATTTAGCTTCAATATCTTGTGAAGGATCAGGATCAAAATATTTACGAACCCAATAACCTGTAGGACAATCAGCACTCACAAAATCAGCGTCATTGGTGATATAAGTAACATTGCCACTGGCTGTCATCGTATACGGATCCTCACTTGTCAGAATCAACTGTTTGAAACGCAGGTCACGATCCTGAGCCTCTTCGGCCATCGTACGATTCTGTACATGAGCCTTCGAAGTCGCAGAGGCCGGCTTGCCGTCTGTATATAGGAAACAGTCAGCAAAGTCTTTTGACCATCCACTCTTGGCATTACGCAACCAGTGGGTGGCATTGTGCTCACGTAAAGCAGATGCATAATCAATATAAAGTATCGCTTCTTTCAGGTTACTTTTATCTTCCATGATAAACAGGTTATAATAATCTGTCTCCGGATTGCCGGTTGAATAGATTTCATAACGGTTTGAGTTGATCAGGTTATCAGTAAGATCGGCAGCTTTCTGCAACAATCCTTGTACATCTGAGCTATAACCCAACTCTGTATGATACTTATAATAAGTACCTTCATTCAAACATACACGTGCCAGAACATGACGGGCAATATCCTTGTTCAACCGGTTGGCTTCCTCACTGCCTTTGTCGGGTAGCCAGGTAATGGCAAATTCAAGGTCTTCGATAATCTTCTTGGCAACTTCGTTACGGGCCATCTTAGGGCCATACAGTTCCTCACTGTCAACATTCAGTTCAGTCTCCAGCCAGGGCACATCTCCAAAAGTCTGTATCTTTGCATAATATTCAAGTGCACGGAAGAAACGGATCTCGGCGACAAAAGGATTCACTTCCGCTTCCGAGGCGTTTACCTGTTCGTAATGAGTCATAAAATAGTTCAGACGTCTAATATTCTGCCAATTGCTCTTCGACCAGCTGCCATCTTCCGTTGGTACTGTATACTGTCCCCACAAGAATGAATTAGGATTAAAAGGCACCTGATTATCGCTATCCTCATCGCCAAGATTCGTTACACCACCCGGCAATGTCCCATAAAAAGCATTGGCATATGTTCGCAAGTCATTCACAGAGTTCCAAAATGTTCCGTCATTGATACTCTGAGGAGCTCTATCCAGGAATGCATCGTTGCAGCTTGCAAGAGACAAGGCTGCGCTCATGTATAATAAATATTGAAATTTCATAATTGTTCTGTTAGCTTAAGATTAGAATACAACATTAACACCGATTGACAACGATTTCTGTTGTGGATATTCATACGGATTGTCCAGTTCGGGGTCGAAACCTTCCGGGGTATGCTTGAAGGTCAGCAAATTCTCACCCGTGAAGTAAATACGACATTTCTGGATTCCCCATTGTTTGGTCAGAGATACAGGCAAGGTATAACCGAAAGACAAGGACTTCAGACGCAGATAAGCAGCATTCAACAGATAACGGGTCTGATTGACTCCCAAGGCTGTTCCACCATTGAATCGGGCTACCGGGAACCAGGCTCCTGTATTTTCTGCGCTCCAGTAGTCATTGGCTACAGCTGTCGGAACCTGCCACTGGCTACCGTACTGCCACTTAAAGGTACCAGGAAGCATCAAATCACGCTTACCGACTCCTTGGAAGAAAATACCCAAGTCAAATCCCTTCCAGTCGGCAGATACATTAAAGCCGTAACGATAACGGGCACGGTCATTACCGATGATTTTTCTATCACCCGGGTTGTCTACCGTACTTTCACCATAGTCTACCACGCCGTCTCCATTGATATCAATGAACTTGATATCACCTGGGACTTTGCTGATAGCACCGTCTACCTTAGACTGATCCGGAGCCTGATCTATTTCCTCTTGTGTCTGGAACAAGGTGGATTCAAATCCCCAGATATCACCGATAGTCTGTCCTTCATAATATGAACTTGACAAGGACTTGGTCGGGTTATCATATTTGGTAATCTTGGCTTTCGTATCAGACAGGTTGAAACCTATGCTATAATGCAAACCGTTCTCCAACTGGTCATTCCATGTCAAGGCTAGTTCCCAACCACTGGTTCTCATGTCAGCCGCATTTTCCTGAGGTTCCGTAGCACCAAGGATGTTCGGCAACAGCTTACCCGGACCTAACATTCCGGTAGTCGTACGCTGATAGTAATCGAAAGTACCCTTTAATCTGTTACTCAGAACAGAAAAATCAAGACCTAAATCCCATTGAGTAACCTTTTCCCAGGTAACGATATTACTTACCAATCCGCCCGGCAATACATACTGATTCTGTTTTCCTCCCATCAGGTAACTCATTGTTCCGGTAGAATAATTCGACAAATAAGCATACCATCCATTGTCCAGGGCTTGATTTGCCAGGCTACCGTATGAAGCACGGATCTTCAGTTCATCAAAGAAGCCATTGGTAGGATTCTTGAACCAGCTTTCTTCAGACAGTTTCCATCCCAAAGAGAACGAAGGACTGAATACGGAACGGTCACTCTTAGGAAACTTGGATGAAAGGTCATAACGTCCGTTTACTTCCAACAGATAACGGTCTGCAAAGGAGTAGTTTACGCGGAAGAAACCGCTTCGGGTTGCCCAACTGTCATCCGAATTACCCACATATCTTTCGCCCGTTGCCGCATCCATTGAAGGCAGATCGTTAGAGATCAAATTATTACGTTGAGCATAAAAAGCGCGCGTATGCTTGGTTTCTTGGTTGAAACCTAACATTACCTTAAAATAATGCTTGCCCAGTGTCTTTTCATAATCACCAAAGAGGTTGAATGCATTGTAGGTATCATTCTGCTGATGCTCATAAATGTAGTTCGGATTTGTCCATTGGAAAGTCTGTAAGAATTTTCCGTCTACACCGTACTCATCGAATGACCTTAAATGATTCTTGATATGTTCGGCATAGTAATTGAACGTATAATCCATATTGATGGTCAATCCGCTGACAGGTGTCAGTTTCAAGGCCAACGTATTCCAAAAGTCATTCTTGGTAGTCTTACGTGAACCACCCTCTTCCAACACGGCGGCAAAGTTCGTATAGTTACCTTGTCCTGCCCAGTTTCCATCCGGATGTTTTACCGGCATCAGTGGCTGAGTATCGTTACCGATCCATGCCTCACCGTGCGCATTATCTTGAGGAATTCCGTTTAACTCCGTACGGATGAAACTGGTCTTCATTGATACGTGCAACCAGTCATTAATGTCATAATTGATATTGTTCACCATATTGAACTTACGGTAACTTTCATTACCGTAACGCAACAATGATCCCTGATCCGTATAGCCCACAGAAGTATAATACGTAGCCTTTTCACTACCACCGTTAATGTTTACATTATATTTCTGTACCGGGTAGCTCTTCTTGTACATTTCTTTCATCCAGTCTGTATTGCCGCAATAAGCATATTTTCCAGCCTGACAGTTTCCATACTGCCAACTGTTCGGGTCATTGGTCACAAATACAGGCGAATTGTTGGCCGGATCATTAAAATAGGCCTCAATATGATTCATTTCATCCTGACTGAAGATATTCTTTCCGTTCGTATTCTGCCCGGCTGCATTCATCCAATTGGCATACTGCATGGAATTCATATAGCTTGGACGGGTAGTCGGACTATTGAATGAAACAGATGCGTCGAACGAAACCTGAGTCGGTACGTTCTTACGTCCGGTCTTGGTCGTAATCAGGATAACACCGTATGCCGCACGTGCACCATAAATAGATGCAGAAGCAGCATCCTTCAATACAGATACACTGGCCACATCCTGCGGATTAATCAGGTTCGGATCCATTTGCACCCCATCTACCAACACCAATGGAGAACCGCCATTGATAGACGTTTCACCACGGACATTGAAGGTAGAACCAGCTCCCGGCTGTCCACTGGTCGTAATATTCAGGTTAGGAATCGTTCCCTGAAGACCTTGCCCCAGATTGACAATAGGACGATCGGCTAATACCTTATCATCTACAGCCGAAACCGCACCCGTCAAATTAGCTTTCTTAACAGTGGCGTAACCTACTACTACCACTTCGTCTAATGTTTCTGTGTCATCTTTCAGTATAACTTCAATAACTTGGCCATTCCATACAATTTCCTGAGTCTTATATCCCACAAAAGAAATCTGGAT
>USCT01000035.1 GCA_900553185.1 uncultured Bacteroides sp. | reverse complement strand
GGGGACCTCATGATTATGAATCATGCGCTCTAACCAGCTGAGCTATCCCGCCATCATTTCTTGATTGCGGGTGCAAAGGTAAATGATCTTTTTGATATATGCAAATATTTGCATAAAAAACTACGATTTTTTTATCACCAAGCATATATTTCCACAAAAGGTACACAATTAAAAACATCTATCTCCTAAAAGTATTGTAGCATACAAAAAAAATACATTAATTTGCCCCCCGAAATCTAAAAACTATCTAAAACACTTTTTATGAAAAAAAAAGTACATATCGAATATCCGATCAACCCTTCTTCAAGCAATATCGTCTGGGGAATCGTCAGTACCGCCGCTGGTTTGCAGCGCTGGTTTGCCGATCAAGTAAGTAAAGCAGGAAAGACCTATACCTTCCAATGGGGAAAAACAGAAATCCGAACGGCCGACGTCGTCAATTCACGTGCCGAATCGTTTATTCGTTTTCACTGGACAGACGAAGAACCCAAAACATATTTTGAATTTAAACTTCACTACGATGAACTGACGACAAACCGAGTGCTGGAAATAACCGATTTTGCCGACGAAGGAGAAGAAGAAGATGTAAAGAACCTTTGGAATTCACAAATAGATGTCATGCGGAGAACTTGTGGGCTATAATGCTAAAAATAATCAAAACAATAGCATTCACTCCGTTTTTTATGCTATTTTTGCGACTTAATTAAGTATAAGACAAGAATGCTAGGCATAAAAAAACTCGATATTTTTGTACTGAAAAGCTTTTTACTACTCTTTTCGGGTACATTCTTCATCTGTCTGTTCATTTTCATGATGCAGTTTTTATGGAGATACGTAGATGAGCTCGTCGGGAAAGGATTGGAAATAAGCGTTTTGGCTAAATTCTTCTTTCTATCGGCGCTAACCTTGATACCCTTGTCACTACCGCTGGCCATACTGCTGGCAGCCTTGATGACATTCGGTAATTTCGGAGAACGATACGAGTTACTTTCCATGAAAGCAGCAGGCATTCCACTGTTGCGTATCATTCGTCCAGTAGTCATTTTCTGCGTATTCTTAGGGGCTATGTCATTCTTTTTTCAGAATATCGTAGGCCCTAAGGCCCAGAAAAAACTTTGGACATTGCTCGTATCCATGAAACAGAAATCACCGGAAGTAGATATTCCCGAAGGAGTTTTCTACAGTGATATTGAAGGATACAACATCTACGTCAAGCACAAAGACCGTGAAACCGGTATCCTGAAAGATGTGCTTATCTACAATTTTTCCGACGGATTTGACAATGCGCACATTATCTGGGCTTCAGAAGGAAAGCTGGAACTGACAGCCGATAAAAAACATCTTTACCTGCATCTCTATAAAGGAGAACAATTCGAAAATCTAAAATCACAATCGGCTATCTCCAAAAATGTTCCCTACAGAAGAGAAACATTCCGGGAGAAACATGTATTGATCGAATTTGATACTCAGTTTAACATGGTAGACGGAAGCTTTCTGGACAGACGTTCCGACATAAAAAACATGAACGAAATTGCAGAAGCCGTAGATTCCATCCAATGTTATGCTGACAGTGTAGGACGTTCTATTTACAAAGAGGCAATGCAAACAACATATCGAACTACGACCTTACCGAAAAAAGACTCTACCGAGGTAGCCAAACAACCGGCCACATACATCAATACAGATAGCATATTCAATGCCATGACCTCTACCGAAAAGCTGAATACCCTAACCACAACAGGAAACCGCATGAATTCATTGACATCCGAATGGAGTATGAAAAGCTACCTGACCAAGGACGCAGACAGTAACGTACGCAGCCATCTTTCCGACTGGCATAAAAAAATAACTCTTTCACTGGCCTGTATCATATTTTTCTTTATCGGTGCTCCGCTCGGTGCCATCATCCGAAAGGGAGGACTAGGTATGCCGGTAGTTATTTCGGTACTGATATTTGTCATCTATTATATCATTGACTCAGGTGCTACACGTGTAGGAAAAAGTGGAGAAATGAATGTAGTATTGGGTACGTGGATGAGTACACTGGTACTGGCCCCGTTAGGAGGATTCCTCACCTATAAATCAAACAAGGATTCTGTCGTTTTCAATATCGATGTATACATGGCTTTCTTCCGAAAGATCTTAGGTATTCGTACAGAAAGACATTTGTTCCGCAAGGAAGTCATTATTCATACCCCCGATTACCCTCAGGCCATCGAGGTACTGGATGAGATATGTACTGCCTGCGAAAATTATTCACAGACACATCGGTTACTGGGCCCACCCAATTATTTCAGGATCTTCACCAACAACAAACACGATGACAAGATCCAACAAATCAGCCAGCAACTGGAAGCTGAAATTGAAGAACTGTCAAACTCGAAAGATGGAATATTGATCAATCTGCTAAACAAATACCCGCAATTATCGGTTAAAGCTCATAAGAGTCTGTTCGACAACCGCTGGTTAAACTTGCTTTGCGGATTGGTCGTACCTGCCGGCCTGCTGATCTGGATCAATATCTGGCGATACCGGGTTCGACTGGACAAAGACTTGAAAACAATTATTAAAACCAGCCGAAACATTCAAGAACGTATAAAAACTAATCTCGATAATAACCTATAGGAATTATGGAAAAAATTAAATTGAATACCATTGAAGAAGCTTTAGAGGACTTTCGCAAGGGTGAGTTTGTCATTGTAGTAGACGATGAAGACCGCGAAAACGAAGGAGACCTGATCATCGCTGCCGAAATGATAACTCCGGAAAAAGTAAACTTCATGCTGAAACATGCCAGAGGTGTACTTTGTGCTCCTATTACGATCTCTCGCTGTAAAGAACTGGATCTGCCTCATCAGGTGGATGCCAACACTTCTATATTGGGAACTCCGTTTACCATTACCATCGACAAGCTGGAAGGTTGTACGACCGGAGTATCAGCAGCCGACCGTGCTGCCACCATCCGTGCTTTGGCCGATCCAACTTCTACTCCCGAAACATTTGGTCGTCCGGGACACATCAACCCATTGTACGCACAAGACAAAGGAGTGCTCAGACGTGCCGGACATACCGAAGCCGCTGTCGACCTGGCTCGTCTGTCGGGATTATATCCGGCTGCCGCGCTGATGGAAATCATGAACGAGGACGGAACGATGTCACGCCTGCCTGAATTGCATAAATTCGCACAACAATACAACCTGAAACTGATTTCCATTGCCCAACTGATTGCCTACCGGCTGAAACAGGAATCTCTGGTAGAGAAAGGTGTAGAAGTAGACATGCCTACCGAATACGGACATTTCCGTCTGATTCCTTTCCGCCAGAAAAGTAACGGTCTGGAACACGTAGCTCTTATCAAAGGAACTTTCGAAGAAGACGAGCCCATCCTGGTACGTGTACATTCTTCTTGTGCCACTGGGGATATCTTCGGCTCTATGCGCTGCGACTGTGGAGAACAACTTCACAAGGCCATGAAAATGATAGACAAAGAGGGAAAAGGAGCTATCATTTATTTGAACCAGGAAGGAAGAGGCATCGGTCTGATGGAAAAGATGAAAGCCTATAAACTTCAGGAAGAAGGCATGGATACCGTAGACGCCAACATCTGCTTGGGACATCAGGCCGACGAACGCGATTACGGAGTAGGCGCTCAGATTCTGCGCGAAATCGGTATCCACAAAATGCGTCTGCTGACAAACAATCCGGTAAAGCGCGTCGGCCTGGAAGCCTATGGACTTGAAATTGTAGAAAACGTACCGATCGAAGTCACTCCTAATCCGTATAACGAACGTTATTTACATACAAAGAAAGATCGTATGGGACATACCCTACATTTCAACCGATAAAAATCCAAAATCATAAAAACAGCCTGAAACCGGAATTCAGGCTGTCATTCTTGTTTAATCAATTTTTTTAATGTCTATGGAAAGAAGTAATGAATTAGTTAAGAATTATGCCAAGACAGCCTCTGCGACTCTGTTCCGACGCGTATATCTCTGGATGACATTGGCTCTGACCATTACAGGTTTTGTAGCTTTATATGTAGCCCGCTCTTATACATTTCTGGAAATGATGTTACAGAACAACCTTATGTTCTGGGGAATCCTAATAGCCGAGGTAGCTCTCGTTATGTATTTGTCTGCCCGTATCAACCGCATTTCATTTACTACAGCGACCTTGCTTTTTATAGCCTATGCCATTCTGAACGGTGTCACTCTGTCCACTCTGTTTATTATTTACACAACCAGTTCCATTGCATCGACCTTCTTTATTACCGCCGGCACATTTGGAGCTATGGCCTTGATAGGCAGCTTTACCCGGAAAGATCTGACAAAACTTGGCAGTATCTGCCTCATGGGAGTTATCGGACTGATTATAGCCTCACTGGTTAATCTGTTTCTTCACAGTTCCATGATGACACTCATCATCTCCTATATCGGAGTTTTACTGTTCGTAGGACTGACTGCCTATGATGCACAAAAGATCAAAAGACTTCTTTCGGGCGATGAGATTGAAGTAAACGATAATACGCAGAAAATAGCCTTGCTGGGAGCCCTGACACTTTATCTGGACTTTATCAATCTTTTCATCTATCTTCTACACATCTTAGGAGACAGAAAGTAACGACAGCAGGTATTCTGCTTGCTTAATACCTTTTTTGAAGCTAATTTCTTTTATATATGAAAGAAATTAGCTTCTTTTGCAGAAATAAACTCAATCTTAATATAAAAATACAATGAACCAACTTTCAGATCGTTTGAACAGCCTGTCGCCATCGGCTACACTGGCTATGTCTCAAAAAAGTAGTGAACTTAAAGCACAAGGCGTTGATGTAATCAATCTTAGTGTGGGTGAACCTGATTTCAATACCCCCGACCACATCAAGGAAGCAGCCAAGAAAGCTATCGACGAGAACTACTCTCGCTATTCTCCTGTAGCCGGTTATCCGGCTCTGCGTAATGCGATCGTTGCCAAACTGAAAAACGAAAACGGTCTGGAATATACCGCCGCTCAGATCAGCTGTGCCAACGGTGCCAAGCAGTCTGTCTGCAATACCATCATGTCTTTGATTAATAAAGGAGACGAGGTGATCGTTCCAGCTCCATTCTGGGTAAGCTATCCGGAAATGGTAAAACTGGCAGAAGGTACTCCTGTTATCGTACGTGCAGGCATTGACCAGGATTTCAAGATTACACCGGCTCAGCTGGAAGCAGCCATCACTCCTAAGACACGCGCTTTGATTCTTTGTTCTCCATCCAACCCGACCGGTTCCGTATATTCTAAAGAAGAGCTGAAGGGACTGGCCGATGTACTGGCCAAACACGAACGTGTCATCGTGATTGCTGATGAAATCTATGAACATATCAACTATATCGGCAAGCATGAAAGCATCGCTCAATTTGCCGAAATCAAGGACCGTGTAGTAATCGTCAACGGAGTATCTAAAGCATACGCCATGACCGGATGGCGTATCGGTTTCATCGCCGGACCGGAATGGATTGTCAAAGGTGTAAACAAATTGCAGGGTCAGTATACTTCAGGTCCTTGCTCTGTTTCGCAGAAAGCAGCCGAAGCAGCCTATACAGGTACTCAGGCTCCGGTAGAAGAAATGCGTCAGGCTTTCGAACGCCGTCGTGACCTGATTGTAAAACTCGCTAAAGAAATTCCGGGATTTGAAGTAAACATTCCGCAGGGAGCTTTCTATTTATTCCCCAAATGTGATTCTTTCTTTGGTAAGAAAGATGGAGACCGCGTGATCAACAATGCCGATGATCTGGCCATGTATCTGCTCGAAGTAGGACACGTAGCCTGTGTAGGTGGTACATCCTTCGGGGCTCCTGAATGTATCCGTATGAGTTACGCTACTTCTGACGAGAATATTGTCGAAGCCATGCGTCGTATCAAGGAAACACTGGCCCGTCTGAAATAAAATTCAGACTTCAATCATATAAAGGAACGCTCACACCGAGATTCCTTTCATAAACTAAAGAAGTCGTTTTGACCTTATGCATAAAGTCAGAACGACTTCTTCTTTTTCATCCTGTTGCCTATCTGCCCGTAGCCTGCAAATATTCACGTTTCTTGACCTCATACTGTGCATACGAATCCACGTATTTGTCACGGCTTTGCTGAAACAACGTCTGTGCCTCAAGCAAATCACTCATCGTACAAGTGCCTGCCCGATAATAGTCAGTCTGAAGCCGAAGATTTTCCGAAGCCTGTCCGATAGATTCCATAGCTATCTCCACCTGTTTATAGGCATCAGTCAGACCATTCCACGCATTGTTCATACGGATTACCAGCAATTGGCTCTGATCCGTAAACTGATTTTCGGCATTGCAAACCTGCAACTGCTGTTTCTTGATATCGTGTGAACCTCCCCACCATCCGGACAATGGAACACTGACTGTAGCAAAGCCAACCCAAAATGAACAATCCTTATCCATCAGGTTATCATATACATACCCACCACCGATAGACAACACAGGCAGATTTTTCCCGATGGAAATCTTATGTTGCAGGCGGGCTGCCTTTACATTCTGTTGCAACAGGTTGTATTCATTGGTAGAAGGAAGCGAAGATTCCGGCAACACATAAAACTCTCCGGGATGCTCGGGTAAGGAATCAGTCAGCACCATATCCACATCTACCGAATCGGACGGATGTCCCATATACTGTGCCAGCAGACTCATAGAAACAGAAAGAGCATTTTCCACCTGGATGCGTGTACTACGTGTTTCATTTTCCCGAAGTTGTACCTGAAGCAAGTCGTTACGATTGGTTACTCCCGCCTGTACAGCCGCATCAACATCCTTATGGATGGCGGACAACTGCTCTCCTACGATAGAAAGAGTCCGTAATTTCTCCTTCAACATAACAATCTGCCAGAAGTACTGTTCGGCAGTAAGCCGTACTTCATTCTCTGACTGCCGACGTTTCAACCGGTTTACCTCGACATTCACAGCCGCCAACTTGTTGCCATTGACAATCTGTCCACCTGTGAAAAGCGGCACAGCAGCAGTTACACCACCTACAATACCGTTTTTCATCATCGACAACCTTTCGCCAGGCATCATTTCCATTTCCAGTAAACCTTTATCAGCCATAAACCCCGTACCGAAAGCACTGAAAGAAGGAAAAAACCTGGTAAAAGCTTCCTGCTGTCCATGACGTGCCGCAGCCAGGTCATTGTCGGCATTCTTAATACGGGTATTGTTTACAAGTGCCTCATGAATACAGGCATCCAATGTATAGGTATGCTGGGCGAAAGCAGACATAATGCCTGCCATTCCAAGTCCCCAAAGGAAAATATGTTTTATAAATCTCATAGATATCACTGTAAAATTAATTGATCTCATTGCTTTTCTAAGTTTTCCATCCGCAGACGTTCCTTTGTCGTTCCCCTGAATATCAGCAGATAGGCACAAGGAAGCACCGTAAGCAAGAATACCATGGTAATCAGCGTACCGTAACAGATAACTGTTCCCATCGGCATCCACAATCCGCTTTTACCCAGAATCATCGGTATCACTCCCATGGAAGCCGCGGCCGAAGTCAGGAAGATAGGACGCATCCGACGGCGTGCCGAATGGTAGATGGCTTCGGCAGCCGACAGTCCTTCCACAGCCCGCAACTCTTCGGCATAATCGATCATGATGATACCGTTACGGACAATAATACCCATCAGACTGACAATACCCAATACACACGTAATGCTGAATTCGACTCCCTGTATCAGAATGCCGATAGCCGTACCGAAAAGACAAAGCGTCAGACTGGCAAAAATAAGCGTTGCGATATTTACCTTATGGAAATGAATAACAAGGATAAAGAAGATGATAACAGCCGCAACCATCAAGCCCGCCATTACCGGAGGCATTTTTTCTTCACTGTCCTCATAATCGCCTCCATATTTCATGTCAACTCCCTCCGATAATGGAAAGCCGGACAACCTTTTCTGGACAATTGACAAAACGGCCATCGCATTTTCTCCTCGCCGTACATCGGCCATTACTGTAAGCGTACGAATACCGTTCCGGCGTACTACCTGTCCCTCTTTCCACCCCGGAACGACATCAGCCACCTGCCGGAGCGGAACACTGGAAATTCCACCGGCTACCGGAATCAGTTCATCCTTCAAATCAGAGAGCTGAGCGCTGTCGGCTTTTTCACTTTTCATCACTACAGGAATATCATAATCACCTTCCCATACACTGGCCAAAGGAACTCCAGTACCATAACGCATGGCGAGCGTGGTCTCTACCACCATATTACTGATACCCAGACGGCTGGCCTCATCTTCATGCAATACTACCTCCGAAGCGGCCAACGGTTCGTTCAGGTCGGTCTGTACCGAAACCAACTCAGGAATTTCCTGCAATATCAACCGGATACTGTCTGCATCCCGTTTCAATGCCTCCCGATCATCACCGCTTAGACGGATTTCAATAGGATAGACGGCCTCGCTGTAACTCAACTGTTTGAAACGAATGCGGGCATTCGGAAAATAATCGGTATACTTAGGCGTATATTCGTCCAGCAATTCCACTGTCTCCTTCACACCGGTCGTATTGACGATAAACTGTGCAAAATTGGTTCCTGCTATCTGAGGAGCATACGTTGTCTGGAAACGAGGTGAAGCACAGCCCTTGAATGAAGCGACACTCACTACCCGTTTGTCCCGACGGAGAATATGTTCCAGGCTGTCTGCCACTTCGGTCGTCTGCCTTACATCGGTACCTGTCGGCAGAAAAATTTCCACCGCAAACTGGTTACGATCGGCATAAGGCATCAGCTGCTGGGGAAGCTTCGACATCAACAGAATACCTGACACTACAGAAAGTACACCGATTCCTACCGTTATCTTTGGATGAGCAAAACAGCAGTCGAACAACCGGTTGTAGTAATTTTGCAACAGGTCAAGGAAAGAAAACGACTTTTTCCCGTTCTGCTCCTTCTGCTGCATAGGTTTCCGAATGAAGTAAAACTGCAGGAAAGGTACCAACAGTGTAGCTACCAGTAACGATACGGCCAGCACAATGGTAATAGCCCACGGAAAATTTTTCAGAAAATCATTGATCATCCCCGTTGTGGTGAGCAGGAAAGGGAAAAACGTGATACTGATAGCCAGTGTAGCCGAAAAAATAGACTTGAAAAAATGCGTGGTACTCTCAATGGAAGCATGCCAACGGGAAGTCCCCTCGCCCAGTTTCTCCAGGTAACTGTCAATAATAACGATGGAATTATCTACAATCATCCCTAACGTAACTATCAGCGCTGCCAGCGTCACCGTATTCAGTTCGATTCCGAATGCCTGAAACAACCCCAACGAAATGAAGATAGTAATCGGAATGGTAGAAGCGGCCACCAGGGCCACACGCATCGGCAACAACAACATCACTACGGCAATAACCGCTACAATGGCGATAACCAGCTCACGCAAAAAATTCTTCACGCTATCGTCCACCACCTGACTCTGGTCGGTAATCCGGAATATACTGACATCCTTCGGCAAATCCACCTGGAAGTTACTGATAACTTTGTTTACAGACTCACCCATCTTTACAATGTTCTGACCCTTCTTCATTTCAACCGAAAGAAGCAGACACTTGCGCCCGTTATTGGTAATATAACTGTCAGACTGAGGATATTCCTTTACCACACGTGCAACATCCTTCAACCGGACATTGTTTCCCCGCGGATCGGTATAGACAATCTGTTGCTGTACGTCGTAAACGGTATTCAGCGACTGGCTGACATAAACCGGCTGCACATATTCTCCGGTCTTTATCCGTCCTCCTGTAGTCACAAAGCCTTTCTGCATCAGAGCGAGAGCCAGTGTCTGCTCGTTCATGCCATATTGTGAAAGCCGGTCGTTGTCTACATAAATGGAAATCTGTTCCTTCTGAAGTCCGCTGACAGTCATACGTCCTACACTTGAGATTCTTCGCAGACGATCCTGCAGCTGATCCATATAGTCCTTCAGTTCCCGGTATGTCTTGTCCTCACTTTCCATCGTGATAAGCAAAGCCGACGTATCACCAAAATCATCCATTACCTGCACAGCCAGTACCCCCGCAGGAAGCTGTGCCTTGAATCCGGACACTCCATGCTTGAACTTGCTCCAGAATTCATCCTTATTGTTCAGGTCATCATTCAACTGTACCTGTATATATACAATGCCATCCCGGCTTTTTGAAAAAGTCTTTTCCTTCTTTACCTCCTTGTAAGTAAAAATATATTCTTCCAAAGGTTTGGTAACCTTTTCCACCATCTCGTCTACCGTATATCCCGGAGCTACAGCAACCACTACTCCCTGACGGATGGTAAAATCGGGAAATTCATTCTTCCGCATCTCCGGCAGGCTATAGATACCAAAAGCCACAAGGCAACATACCACCAGAATAATGATCTGGCGGTAATGCATGGCCCATTCTACCGCATTACGTTTTTTCTTATTTTTATCCATTGTATCCTATCCTTATATTAAAACACATCCAGTTCGGTTCCCTCACAAACCTTATGCTGACCTTCCACTATCACACGGGTTCCTTCCTGCAATCCGGAAAGCACCGTCACCCCGCTTGCCGTAAATTCTCCGCATCCGATGACCTGCTTGCTGGCCTTTCCGTCTTTTTCTACCCAGACAAAATAATTGTTCTTTTCATCCAACTGAACGATGGAAGCAGGAATGACACAACGCACATCTCCGGCTGAATCTGCCTTGTGTTCCAAAGCCACCTCTGCCACCATGCCCGGCATCAAATCTTTCCCCTCATTTTCTACACGGATTTTTACCTCATAAGAACGCGACAAAGGATTGGCAACAATCCCTTTCTCGATAACTGTTCCCGAAAAAGTTTTCCCATTTAAGGCCTGTACCGTAATCCGTGCTTTCTGCGAAAGGCTGATACCGGCTATTTCGGCTTCCGGCACCGCTATCTTCACCTTCAATGTTCCAGCAGTCACCAGCTTGGCAACTGCTCCCCCTGGAGCCACATTCTGTCCAATTTCCACTGTCTTTTCCGCAATTACCCCGCCAAACGGAGCATAAAGTTTACAATCCTTCAGATTCTTGCCGGCAATCTCTTCCAGCGAGCGGGCCTGTTGCAGTTTACTCTGCACTTCTACCCACTGTATTTCGGGCAAACTTCCCTTATCATGCAGTTCCTTCATTCTGCGGTAAGCGTCTTCGGCCTGCTCCAGCGAAGCCCTGGCCGCGTTGTAACTGCTCTGCATGGATGTAGGATCAAGCGTGGCAAGCAACTGCCCTTTTGAAACCTGCTGTCCCAAATGAAAATGCAATGTTTTCACTGTCCCCATCACCGGAAAACTCAAATAAGTACCGTTACCTTCTTCCACCGTACCGGAAAAATGTCCGCTCGTTCTATCCGTTTCCGTTGAAACCTGCATAATCCTTACCTTTACAGGAGGAACTTCCGCCACCTGATTGCTTTTACTTTGACATCCGGCCAACACAATGACCGAAAACAATGCTACTGTCAGATAAAACTTTTTCATCTCAAAAATTATAATTTCACTTCTTTGGCGACAAAGAAAAGATGTTTTACCTGGAATGAGAATATTTGCACAACCGTAAAAGTGTTCCATTTGGGAACAGTATATAAAAATAAGAACAATGGAACACTTTCTTCTACCTATGGATAGCCATTTCATCAGAAAATACCGATTATTTTGCAACATAGAAAAACAGGATATGAATATGGACAATGTTGAAAAAATAAATCTGAATACGACCGAAGTACTAAAGAATGCCACTTACAACAACGGAGAACTGGCATTTATCGGTAATTTAAAGGACATTAATATTCCCCGTGCCATTCAAACAGAATTTTCCATTGTAGCACTGATTCTGGAAGGAGAAGCATCGGTAACCATCAACGGTATTCCCTATAAAGCCAACAAAAACGATATCTTCATCGGTACTCCCAACAACATCATCGAAAACGGAGTTTCCAGCGACGACTTTAAATGTCAATGTATCGGTATGTCACAGGAATATATCCAGAAAAAGCTTCCGATAACCGAAAATCTGTGGGACATCAAAATTCTGTTCGAAAAAAATCCGGTATGCACCTTACACCCCAACGAAGTAACCGTCTGGCGCCAGTACTACGACTTGCTGTGTTCCAAAATTCACTTGCCTTCTGCCGCTCAGGAAAAAATTATCGACACACTTATCCAGGCATTCTTCTATGAATTGCAATACATTCTGGGAAGAGTCATCCAGATTACTCCCCGTCCGTATACATCCGGAGAATTCCTTTTAAAGAAATTTATCGACTTACTGGAAACATCCTATCCCAAGAACAGGGAAGTTTCCTACTATGCCGAAAAACTTCATGTCACCCCGAAATATCTTTCTTCCATCTGCAAGGCCAGTTGCGGACAAACGGCTTCCCGGCTGATAGACAAATATGTATTGAAAGACATAGAGTACCTGATGAAACAATTTTCAAAAACGATCAAAGAAATCGCAAACGAACTGGATTTTCCAAGCATTTCGTTTTTCGGGAAATACGTAAAAAAACATTTTGGCATGTCTCCCAGAGCGCTGAGAGAAGAATATCGAAAAGAATGCAGTCAGTGCCAATACCAGACACAATCATCCCAAACAATCCTGTAACGAAAAAAATATCTCTGCATCGTGTCATAAAAATAAAAACAGACAAGGTAGTCCTGGTTATCCATAGACATACCTCGTCTGTTTCTTTAAGTAAAATCTCACACGTCT
>USCT01000034.1 GCA_900553185.1 uncultured Bacteroides sp. | reverse complement strand
GTTTCAGTTGCTGTCGCTCTCGAAAGCGGTTGCAAAGGTACGCACTTTTTCCATTTCTGCAACTGTTGTACAACACTTTTTTAAATGTTTTCTCAAAATAACATCACAAAATCCTGTTTATCAACAATATAAAAAATCAATGTATGAATACTATCACAGGCTGTACAAATAATCATACACCTTATCTAATTACGCGCGCGAAAAGCTCAATACAATCTGCCGATAAACCGATAAAAAACGTCCGTTCGTTTGAATTAAAACGTCCTCACGAATGAAGTAAAACATGAAGATGTTTCAAGGCAAACGAACGGACGAATTTATAAGGAACGTCCAGTTCTAAAAAACGCTATCGGAGCAGTCTAATCTACATTGGTAATTTCCGTCATTTTTCCGGTAACAGAATCCATGATAAATCCTCTTACCACCATATCCTGAGGTACCAGCGGATGATGTTTCACCAAGTGTACACTCTTGCATATCGCCTCTTCGGTATCATTAAATCCACTTAACCAGGAACGCAGGTCGATGTCACAATACTCCATCATATCCAGATGGTCCTGCGAAACGCCCCGTTCGCGCATGTGCTTCAGCATCAGTTCACTGTCCATGTGCTGCACGCCGCAATCCGTATGACCGACAATCATAATCTCCTGTACGCCCAACTCATAAATTGCTACCAGCAAACTACGCATCACACTGCCAAACGGATGCATGACGGTTCCACCTGCATTTTTTATCAACTTTACATCACCATTTTTCAGCCCCAACGCTGCAGGCAACAACTCTACCAGACGGGTATCCATGCAGGTAACAATGGCAATCTTCTTATCCGGATACTTGGTTGTAATGTATTTTTCGTACCCTTTCTCAGCCACAAAGGACTCGTTGAATTTCAGTAATTCGTCTATCATTTCTTTTTCGATTTTATTCTATGCCAACAAAATTACAACGGAATCTGTTTCTACAAGCAAAAAATAATCTGTATTTTTGTGGAAAAGACTCAAACTGATATAAATATGGCAAAAGAACTAGAACTTAAGTATGGCTGTAACCCCAACCAGAAACCGGCCCGCATCTATATGCAGGAAGGAGAGTTACCAATCAGCGTATTAAACGGACGTCCAGGGTACATCAATTTTCTGGATGCATTGAACGGATGGCAACTGGTAAAGGAACTGAAGGAAGCTACCGGGATGCCTGCAGCCACTTCTTTCAAACACGTAAGTCCTGCCGGTGCCGCAATCGGACTGGAACTGGACGACACCATGAAACAGATTTATTTTGTAGGTGACCTGCCCTTGTCTCCCCTGGCCAACGCATACGTACGTGCACGCGGAGCCGACCGGATGTCATCATACGGCGATTTTATAGCCTTGAGCGATGTGTGCGACGAAGCTACAGCCCGTTTCATCAACCGCGAAGTATCCGACGGCGTCATCGCACCGGGATATACCGACGAAGCACTGGCTATTCTGAAAGCGAAACGTAAAGGAACTTACAATGTCATACAGATTGATCCGGACTATCGTCCGAGACCAATCGAGCACAAGGATGTATTCGGCATTACGTTCGAACAGGGACGAAACGAAATCAAACTGAACGGTCCGGAACTGTTTGAAAACATTCCCACCCGTAACAAGAACTTTCCGGAATCAGCCAAACGTGACCTGATGATTGCCCTGATAACTCTGAAGTATACCCAATCGAACTCTGTATGCTACGTAAAAGACGGACAGGCCATCGGTATCGGTGCCGGACAACAAAGCCGTATACACTGTACCCGCCTTGCCGGCAACAAAGCAGACATCTGGTTCCTGCGTCAGCACCCGAAAGTGCTGAATCTGCCGTGGGTAGAAAAAATCCGCCGGGCCGACCGCGACAACACCATCGATGTATACATCAGCGATGACCACGACGATGTACTGGCCGACGGCGTATGGCAGCAGTTCTTTACGGAAAAACCAGAAATCCTGACCCGTGAGGAAAAACGTGAATGGCTGAAAAACCTGAAAGGCGTGTCACTGGGTTCGGACGCATTCTTCCCCTTTGGCGACAACATCGAACGGGCACACAAGAGCGGCGTAGACTACATCGCACAGGCCGGCGGTTCCGTACGTGACGACCATGTCATCGCTACCTGCGACAAATACGGCATTGCCATGGCATTTACTGGTATTCGCCTGTTCCATCATTAATAAACTGGTGCACCTCCAACAAATGTCGTTTTTCATAACAGACTAAAAAAGGCTCCCCTCAAGACTGGAAATCATTTCCATCCAAGGGGAGCCTTCGGTTTATATCTCTGCCTTACAAGGGCATTCAGAACTTATAAGCGCATGTCAGATAAAAAGCCAGATTATACGGATTCCGTCCCTGAGCTATTTTGACAAAGCCAAAATCGCCGTCCAGTCCTACAGTCCAGCGAGGGAAATCCATTCCTACTCCTACCTGTACACCGGCATCCAGCCGATCGAGCCCGTCTGTCTTTACACCAGCCAAATCGGAACTGCCAAACGAATTCCACGAAGTAGTCATATCCCCCTGCTCATACTCAGTCTTTCCATTCACACCGTATGCCAGATAAGGACCTGCCGAGAATACCATGTCAAACGAAGAAACGGTACCTACATGAAAGGCAGCCAGCAACGGCATCTGGAAATAATTCTGGTTGACCTGCAGATCCTGCTTGAGACGTTCCGTCTTCGCTCCTTTTGAGACCCAGTTCAAGCCTGTCTGAAAAGAAACCAGTCCGCTCAACGGTACATCAATGCCAATCCCTACTCTCGGGCTGAATATCGCATTGGTATGATCGGAACCTTTTCCCATCCAGGTACTCATACCCAAGCCGAGTTCCATACTCCAGGTTACTTTTGTCTGTGCGGCGACAGTCAGCGTACACAGTACGCCCACCATCAGGAGAAGTAATTTTTTCATCATGTCTTTCTATTTTTCGTCATTTCAGACAAAAATAAGAAAAAATACAGAAAATCCCCGAATTTCCTGCTTATAATTTCTTACAAGAATATATCACTAACCGGGATGCTGACCACAGACAAGGTATCAGAATTCGTAATCGATACCTATAGAAATATCTTCTCCTTCAAGAGTAACTCCAAAGCCATCTTCTCCACGGAAATAATCGTCGCGGAAACCGGCGAATCCGACTTTGGTAATCAGGCTGAAATGACTGTTCAACTTAATGGCCATACCCGGTTTAATACCCACTTCGAAACCATTCTTTGAATCAGCGTGTTTTACTTTTGATGTTGAAAATCCCAATCCCATATCCAGAAACAGACGTACAATCTTGTTCTCATAAAATGAATAACGGGCATACGGAGCCAAGGCAAAAGCATTGCTGGTATAATCCTCATCACCGGATTCGTGTGAAAAGATCAGTTCGCCCCCTATGGCCCACCGTTCATTCAAATTATAGCCGAAATCCGGAGAAATAGAGAATTTTGTACGGTCTGCATCACTGTTTCTCCAAAGGCTGATACCTCCACCCAGATACATTTCCTGTGCATACGATGACAAAGCAGTCATGAGCACAACCACAAGCATTAAAAGTTTTTTCATGATTACATCTAAATAAATTAGTTATACAAAAAATAGATTCTGTTAAGTTTCCTTCCCGGCCTCATCCATTCTTATGACGGTTTGCACGCTTACGGCGGTATTCGGCCTTCATCTTTGCCGAACCGGAACCGTGTAATCCCGTAATATAGGTTTTCTTTTTGGCCTTTGTCTTCACCTTATCTTCTTTCTTTGCCGCAGGAGACTTGCCTCCCTTGAATACAATACCTTCTGTAAGTACTTTTTCTATATCCATATTATTCAGTTTATCAAAATTTATTTCTTGGGAACCAGCTTTACGTGATTCTTTACCTTGGTACACACCAATGTACGTTTCAGCGGCTTTCCTGTTTTCATATCAAAAAGAATGCCCGGATTGAAATGCTGACCGTTCACCCGGATCTCAAAATGCAGGTGCTCGGTCGTAGCGCGTCCGGTACGTCCGGTCAGTCCGACAGGCTGTCCGGCCTTAATCGTGTCACCCACGTTCACCAGATTCTTCGAATTATGGCTATAAACAGTCTCCATCCCATTGGCATGACGTACCACAACAACCTTGCCGTATCCGCCATAATGCTTGGCCATGCGTACGACTCCATCGAACACACAACGAATGGTATCATTGGCACGAGTCTTTATATCCGATCCGCTATGTCCTCCCCTGGCACCATACGCCGAAATCACCCTTCCACTGGATAAAGGAAAACAAAACGCAGAATCCGGCAAATCCTCGAGATGAATCTCAAAACTGTTTCCGTTTGCAAAAAGTTCAGGAGTCTTTACCCGGATATGATTGCGTTCCATGGCCGAGAATACCTGCGTTTCCGGTTCACCGGCCAATGCAGACAATATGCTGCAGACCAGCCATCCGTACCACAATAATCCTGCACGTACTATTTGTCTCATTATCATTCAAAAAATACAAGTTCCACATCACGCGCATCTGCAAACTCCTTCAGCAGGCCAATCATGTAATTCACGTTATCCTCCAGCCCTTCACTGCCGCTATATCCATTCATAATGGCCAGCAAATGAGTTGTACCTTCGCTTATCTTAGTCCGCTCATTGTCGCTGGTGGGAGTACCTACTCCACCTACAGCATCGCGATACACCGGCATACCCTCGATGTTCAAGATTCCGCGTCCGATACCTTCATAAGGCTCTCCCGCCTTTCCGATACCCAACACCAGACGATCGCCTTCTATCTTATCCAGATCGAATCCGCCAATGGAATGCCCGCTATAAATAGACGCCAGGTTAATCAGGTCTACCAAAGTATCAATCTGATAAAGCGGAAGCCCACGCAAGATACGGCGACACAGCGCCTCGGAAGAAGGACGATAACGACTGGGATCCTTTCCACACTTCTTGTAAGCCTGGCGAGTAGCCTGAATGGCCGGCATATCCTTGATGGAATCGGTCGTATAGCGCTGACGATACAACTCCGAGAATTCTTCAATACGCTGCCACAACGGTTCACTATAGGCCGAATTCGTTACTTCAGCAAATACGGCAGCTCCCCGGAACATGGGCCAGGCTTCTTTCAGCTCCGAAGAGACTTCAATGGTTATTTTTCTCATATATTTTTTCTATCTAGTACTTAGGAATGCTGCATCAGTAAAATGCCCGACAAGATACGTCCCGAACGGATACCTTGACGACGGGCGGAAAAAAAAGTTTCATTCAGCCGGTATGTACACAGACCGGAAACGGAAACCTGTGCCTCCGAAACACCACGTTCCAACAACTGTAACCGGTTGGCCTCCCACAAATCCAGGTGCCATTTCGACAGTCGGCGGGCAATCCGGTCCATCGGAAAGCCTGCATCCCGAAAAGCCTCGAATACTTCATCGCCTACTTCGAAAGCATCCAGCGATATTCCCGGACCAATACAGGCCACGATGTCTTCTGCACGAGTACCATACACTTCCCTCATCCGGTCCAATGTTTTCTCTACGATACGGGCCACCGTTCCACGCCAACCTGCATGAACGGCTGCAGCTACCCGCAAGCGCCGGTCATAACAGAGCACCGGAATGCAATCGGCCGTAGAAATACACAAACACTGTCCGGGAATATTTGTAACCAAAGCATCTACCCCCTCAAGAGCCATCGTGCGTTCCGACGCCGGCAACCGCAGGAAAGCCTCATCAATGACACGCACCTCATTGCCGTGTATCTGATGAGGAATAACCAGATTCTCGGGGCGTTGTGGCAACAGGCTGCACAACAACTCACGATTCCGTTCTACCGTTTCCTCACGGTCGCCACAATAACCGTTGCAATTGAACGAAGCATACGCTCCTTCACTGTACCCCCCATGACGGGTCGTGGAAAAACAGAAAATGTCAGTATACGGCTGCATAGAGCCGTACACCAACATCCTGCTATCTTCTGAAAAATAGTTCATGTTTATTTCTGAGGTTCGTCGTCCCAATCTTCTTCGTATTCGTATTCAAAATCGTCGTCATCCGCATCCTCCTCGTATTCCACGTCGAGATCTTCGTCCTCACCCATATCCTGCAATTCCTGCTGAAGCTGGGTAAGATTCTTGGCACGATGAACAATGGCTTCACGACGAACAGCTTCCAGCTGATTGCTGTCTCTATTAAGTTCTGTCCACAATATATCCTTCAGTTCGGCAATTCCCTGCTGGGTAACCGAAGAAATAAATACATGGGGTATATCCTGAGGCAATGTAGGTTCCAGCATCGAAATCAGTTCATCATCCAGCATATCACACTTGGTTACAGCCAGTACCCGTTGCTTATCGAGCATATCAGGATTAAAACGTGCCAGCTCGTTCAGCAGAATCTGATATTCCTTCTGAATATCGTCCGTGTCGCCCGGTACCATGAACAGCAACAGCGAATTACGCTCGATATGACGCAGGAAGCGCAATCCCAGTCCCTTTCCTTCACTGGCCCCTTCGATGATACCCGGAATATCTGCCATGACAAATGACTTTCCTTCCCGGTATGACACGATTCCCAGATTGGGTTCCAACGTAGTAAACGGATAGTTCGCTATTTTGGGACGAGCGGCCGATACCGCAGACAACAAGGTAGATTTTCCGGCATTCGGGAAACCCACCAGACCTACATCTGCCAGTAATTTCAATTCCAAAATTACAGTCATCTCCTGCATGGGTTCTCCCGGCTGCGCAAAACGCGGAGCCTGACGGGTTGCCGTCCGGAAATGCCAGTTTCCCAGCCCTCCACGGCCGCCTTTCAGCAGAATGACTTCCTGTCCGTGTTCGGTAATGTCGCATACATACTCTCCTGTTTCGGCGTTGTAAGCCACCGTACCACACGGCACTTCAATAACCTTATCTGCACCATCCTTTCCGAAACTCTTGTTCTTGGAACCATTTCCACCATGTTCGGCAAACACATGACGTTCGTACTTCAAGTGCAGCAATGTCCAGTAATTGCGGTTTCCCCGCAAAATAACATGACCTCCTCTACCACCGTCGCCACCGTCAGGACCTCCATTGGGCATGTATTTTTCACGACGCATGTGTACCGAGCCTCGGCCTCCTTTACCGGAGCGGCAGTAGATTTTTACATAATCAACAAAATTCGATTCAGCCATAATTTAAAAATTTAATAGGTTCGTATCCCTACGAAAACAAACGGTCGGTTTATATTTATGATAAAAACAAAGAAGAACAAAGAACCTTCATCAAAAGGCAGACGGAGGTTCTCCATTCTTCACTTTATTATTCGTCTAATCAGAGTTTGTCGATAGCTGTACAAATGTCGGCAAAAATACCTTCCATCGTACCCAATCCGTTAATGTGACAGTATTTACCGTCATTCTTGTACCAGTCAATCAGAGGAGCTGTCTGTGAATGATAAACCACCAGACGCTTCTTGATGGTCTCTTCGTTATCATCAGCACGTCCGCATTCCTGACCACGCTTAATGAGACGAGTCATCAGTTCATCTTCCGGAACTTCCAGATCAAGCATGATAGAAACTTCCTGTCCGCGTTCCTTCAACATCGCTTTCAAGGCATCTGCCTGTGCTATTGTACGTGGAAAACCATCGAAAATTACACCTTTGCTATCTTTAAAGCTATCAAAGACACTGGCCAGGATGTCAATCATCAAGGCATCCGGAATAAGCTGACCGTTATCGATATAGCCTTTTGCTGTCTTACCCAGTTCTGTACCGTTTTTGATTTCTGCACGCAACACATCACCTGTAGAAATATGATTCAAACCATATTTCTCTACGATACGGGCGCTCTGAGTACCTTTTCCAGATCCCGGAGCACCAAAAATTACAATGTTCAACATTTTTCTACCTTAAATTATTTAATAAAACGAAATATTTAATCTACTACGATATAGATATCACGATAATTACGTCCGTAGCCATCATAATCAAGCCCGTAACCTACGATAAAATCATTGGGAATATTCATGGCCACATAATCCACCTTCAGGTCTACCTGAAGCTTGTCAGGTTTCACCAGCAAAGAAGCAATACGAATCTCTTTAGGATTGCGCTGCCACAACGTATCAAGCAGCCGCTTCATGGTCAGCCCGGTATCGACAATATCTTCTACGATGACGACGGTACGTCCACTGATGTCGTCGTTCAGTCCTACCAGTTCCTTTACACGGCCTGTAGAAGAAGTACCCTCGTACGAGGCAAGTTTCACAAACGAGACTTCACAAGGAACAGTAAGCCGTTTCATCAGATCGGCGGTAAACATGAATGACCCATTCAGTACACTCACAAACAAAGGGTCGCTCCCGGAAAGGTCACGATTGATTTCATTAGCTACACGAGTCACTTCTGCCAAAATCTTCTCTTCCGGTATGAACGTGGTAAACTGTTTATCTTTAATCTGAATAGTATCCATAGATCTATGTTGTTAATAAATTGGCGCAAATTTACGAATAATCTGCCAAACCTCCGCACTCTCATAACGTATTTAAATATATTTTCCACAGAAACATAAGGTCAGTTCAATCCTTTTTTCGTACTTTTACCGTCAAAATAGCTAGTTGAAAGAACGATGAAAATATTAAGTTGCAAACAACAACGAGAAGCTGATGCATATACCATCAGCCATGAATCCATACTCTCCATTAATCTGATGGAAAAGGCGGCGAGCCTGATTACAGATGCTATCTGCAAACGCTGGGACAAAGCCCACCGAATGATTGTTTTTGCCGGTTCCGGAAATAACGGAGGCGATGCACTGGCTGTGGCACGCATGCTGTTTCTGAAACATTATCCGGTAGAGGTAATCTTCTTCAACGTAAGCGGAAGAATCTCCGAAGAATGCCTCACCAATATCAAACGCCTGAAAGAATGCGGATTTGCCAACTATACCGAAGTAAGTTCACAGTTCGATCCTCCTAAACTGACCAGTCATGACATCGTCATAGATGGACTTTTCGGTTCCGGACTGAGCAAGCCGCTAAGCGGAGGTTTCGCAGCGGTAGTACAATACATCAATGCTTCACAGTCTACCGTTGTCTCCATTGACATACCCTCGGGGTTAATGGGCGAAGACAATACCTACAACGTACGCCAGAACATCATACAGGCCGATTTGACCCTAAGCATACAACTACCTAAACTGGCCTTCCTGTTTGCCGAAAACGAAGAATACGTAGGCGAATGGGAAACCTTGGATATCGGTATCAGCCAGGAATTCATAAAAAACGTAACAACTCCCTATTTTATTACCGACAGAGAAGAAGCACGAAGCCTTGTCCGTCCTTATAAGAAATTTGCCCACAAAGGCATGCGCGGACATGGCCTTCTGATAGCCGGTTCTTACGGTATGGGAGGCGCGGCAGTTCTGGCTGCCCAGGCCTGCATGCGGTCCGGAATCGGACGACTGACCGTACATACACCTGTATGCAACCACCAGTTGCTGCAAACGCTGGTACCACAAGCTACGGTAGAAGACGACATGCATGAACGTTTCTTTGCCGAAACAGCCGACCTGGATAATTATCAGGCAGTAGCTATCGGCCCGGGACTGGGACAGGAAGAAATTACAGCAAAAACAACCATCGAACAACTGGACAGCTGCTACGTACCTACCGTACTCGATGCGGATGCCTTAAACAATCTCAGCACTTACCGGAACTATCTGAACCGGATTCCCAAACAGGCCATACTGACGCCACACATCAAAGAACTGGAACGTCTGGTAGGCCGGTGCAGCAACAGTTTTGAACGTCTGAGCAAGGCAAAAGAGCTGTCTGCCTATCTGCAATGCTATATTGTCTTAAAGGGAGCCTGGACAGCCGTCATCACTCCGGAAGGAAACTGCTATTTTAACCCCACAGGAAATCCGGGCATGGCTACCGGTGGAAGCGGAGATGTACTGACCGGTATCTTACTGGCCTTGTTGGCTCAAGGATACTCTCAGGAAGCTGCCTGCCGGCTGGGAACGTATATACACGGACTGGCCGGTGACATAGCCTGCGAACATTTGGGCGCAATCAGCATGAATGCCACCGACATCATCAACGCGCTTCCGGAAGCCTGGAAAAAATTAACAGAAACGAAATAAGAGCTATCAATTATGAAGAAAGGAATCATTGCGTTAGGTTTGCTGCTCGCTTCGACTGCCGCTTACGCCCAAGAATCATATACTCCGGGAAAAGGAGAAGGAATTGCTTACTTCCTGCCGAAAACAGCGCTCGAAGTACGTGTCATTGCTACCAAAGTAACTTATCAGCCTGGAGAATTCTGCCAATACGCCAACCGTTACCTGCGCTTGAACAATATAACTGCCCAACCGGAAACACATTGGGAAATCAAAAAGATAGAAGTATGTTCGGTAGGAGTCCCCGACTCCACAAAAGCATACATCATGAAGCTGAAAGACAAGGACCTGGCCTCGAATATGGAACTGACAGACAATGGCATCATAAAGGCCATCAACACTTCGGCTCCTGCAATGGAAGGGTCTCAATATGTACTGGAAAAGCCTCAACAACACCAGAATGCACGAAAATATCTGACAGAAGAAATCCTGATGGCTGGTTCTACAGCCAAAATGGCTGAACTGACCGCGAAGGAAATCTTCAATATCCGGGAAAGCAAGAACCTCATTTTACGCGGACAAGCCGAGAACATGCCCAAAGACGGAGCTTCTCTCCAACTGGTCATCGACAACCTGAATCAACAGGAACAGGCCATGACTGAAATGTTCACAGGTATAACCGACCGTGAAGACAAAGTTTTCAAAATACAACTTTCGCCCGAAAACGGATTAGACAATGTCATCGCACTCCGATTCTCAAAAAAATTAGGTATTCTGGACTCCGAGGATCTGTCTGGAGAACCTATTTATATAAACATGACCAGCAAAACAGCCTTGGGAACGGAAGATGAGAAAAGCAAACAACCCAAAGGAGTACTTTATAACATTCCAGGAAAAGCCAACGTAAGCGTAACTTTCAAAGGGAAAACAGTATTCGAAGATGAATTGCCTGTGACACAATTAGGCTATACGGAAGTATTAACCAACAGCCTCTTCGACAAGAAAGTGAATACACGTGTTATCTTCAATCCGAATACTGGTGCTATCGTTAAAATAGATAAAGACTGAAAATCCTCTTATTTACGTAAAAAAGTCACGTTAAGTACAAGTTGAAAACTTGAAATAACGTGACTTTTTTATAAATACTTTTTTCAATAATTACTTCTTGATATTGGCTTCTTCGAGACCATAATGCTTTTTAGCATCCTCACGGCGAAGCATGATCGCAATGAGAATAGCACAAACTCCGAATATCGCAAAGATAGTCATCGGTACCGTATAGTTATAACCGACGATTGCACCCGTTTCGTTATATTGTGTAGCAAAATCGTTGATAACCCACCCTATCAACAATGGCACCATAGCCAGACCTATATTCTGAATATAAAAGATAATGGCATACGCCGAACCAAGCTGCTTCATCGGAATAATTTTAGGAACAGAAGGCCACATGGCACTTGGGACCAATGAAAAGGCAATTCCCAAAACAACCATTACCACCACTGCAAACCACCAATAATTCATAATCGGTAAAGCAAAAAGAATATGTACTGCTGTCAGCATAACAGAGCCAATAATCATCAACGTGGCTCCACGTCCGATCCGGTCATACAGGTTTCCGAATACAGGTGTCAACAAGATGGTTCCAAAAGGCAACAGGGCAGGAATCAGACCCGCAAAAGATTCAGGAACGTTATACTTGAAGATCATAAGTTTGGTGGCAAACTTCAGGAAGGGAAATACACCTGCATAAAACATCAAGCACAATAAAGTAATCAGCCAAAAACCTTTGCTACAGAAAATCAGTTTCAAGTCAGACATCTTAAATCCTTCCTCATCAGCAGTTTCTCCAGCCTCCTGACGGGCTGCCCGCACAGAAGCATCCTCCTTCTTGTCCATCACACAATAAACCAGATATGATAAGAAACCGATACACAACGTAATGGCACCAAAAAGTACCGGATACGAAACATCGCCCATCATTCTGGCAACCGGCAAACTGACTCCCAATGCTACAGCCGTACCAATACGAGCCATAGCAACCTGCAAGCCCATGGCTAAAGCCAATTCCTTGCCAGCGAACCATTTTACAATAACTTTAGAAGCAGTAATACCCGTAATCTCACAACCTACTCCAAAGATGGCAAAGCCCAATGAAGCCAATACCACCTGCATATTCATTCCTAAGAAAGTTGCGTCACCAAAATCTGTAGCCAATGCATACCATTTAATAAGCGCACCGGCAAACATCAATCCGGAAGACATAATTCCTGTAAAACGGATTCCCATCTTATCCAAAATCAGGCCTCCAAAGAATAACATTAATAAAAATACATTGATATATCCGTATGAACCAGAAAAAAATCCGTATTCCGTACTTGACCAACCTTCGCCTGCAGCTACCGTAGCCACCGTTTTCTCAACCAATTGTGGATTTCCATTCACCAGTTCCATGTATTGAACCTGCAAACCTTTCTCTAAATTTGCTACAGTCATAGAAGGAGTTGCCGCATCAGCCGCAGATACCAGTTCCATCTTGGCCAACAAAGTATCGGCAGGCATCGATGTGTCATCCGTAAAATAAGCTACACGCCCTTTAGTAGTAAGCAGATTCTCCAATGGAGACATAACATCTGTCAGGAAATAGCCACACATCATTGTAAAGGAAACAATAATGAGAGCTGTCCAACGAGCGACCTTGGAATCACTCAATTTTTTCTGTATTTGTTCATTCATTTTTATATAATTTTGATTAAATATTCAAAAGCGCATCAAAGATACGTTTTTTTATCGTTTTTTGACTTGATTCGCTCAAAATAAATGCTAACTTTGTAACAAAATGAAACTCAGAAAAAACCTTTTATAAAAAACAGACAAAAACATTAAACTATGAAAAAGACAAAATTACGGGTTATCACAGCCCTGCTAGGTGGGAGTCTATTATTCTCCTCCTGCATTGGTTCATTCGGACTTTGGTCAGGACTAAAAGACTGGAATCAAGGAATTGGCAACAAATTTGTCAATGAAATTGTCTTTTTAGCATTCCACATCGTGCCTGTCTACGAAGTGGCTTACCTGGCAGATATTCTGGTTTTGAATTCCATTGAATTTTGGTCTGGTTCAAATCCTGTAGCCGAACTTGGTTCTATACGGACCGTAAAAGGAGAAGACGGTACCTATGCTATCCGTACCAACGAAGACGGATACACAATTACGAAAGAAGGAGAAGAAGGAAAAGAACTGAATCTAGTATATAATCAGGAAAAACGTACATGGAATGCAGTAGCAGAAGGACAAAGCTATGAACTCATCCGCATGAACGAAGATGGGACCATTACTTATCAGCAACAAGACGGATCCGTAAAGACCATCGTTCCCAATGCACAAGAAGTCGCCATTGCGCATACACAAAATGGAGATTCTCCTTTCCTGACTGTAGCTCACTAAAAAACACTTGATAACACCAATAATAAAGCCGCCTTTGGAAGGCGGCTTTATTATTGGTATATGTATCTATCAGACATAAAACCTGCCTATGCTGTTATTATTCCCCCAAGCATAATTAATAATCGTGTCTTCCTCCAACAGAAATCGATCATCAAGGTATCTTCTATAACATAAAAAAGGCTGCCTTTCAAGACAGCCTTTTCACTTATATTGGTTTGCTAATATTAGCACTGAGCCAATTTATTGTCAGAACCCAAAACGTTGATAATTTTGTGCTTGTAAAGTTTTTCCATGTTATCACGAGCCGGGCCCAGATACTTACGTGGGTCGAATTCAGCCGGTTTTTCAGCAAATACTTTACGGATAGCAGCAGTCATAGCCAAACGAGAGTCTGAATCGATATTGATCTTGCAAACTGCAGATTTAGCAGCCTTACGCAACTGATCTTCAGGAATACCGATAGCAGCTTCCAGTTTACCTCCATATTTGTTGATAGTATCAACTTCTTCCTGAGGAACTGAAGAAGATCCGTGAAGAACGATAGGGAATCCCGGAAGTTTTTCCATTACAGCGTCCAATACAGCGAATTCCAATGGAGGAGGAACCAAACGACCTGTAGCCGGATCAACATGACACTGTTCCGGTTTGAACTTGTAAGCACCGTGAGAAGTACCGATTGAAATAGCCAAAGAATCGCAGCCTGTACGAGTAGCGAAATCGATAACTTCTTCAGGGTTAGTATAAGTATGGTGTTCTGCACTAACTTCATCTTCTACACCAGCCAATACACCCAGTTCACCTTCTACTGTTACATCGAACTGATGAGCATAGTCAACAACTTTCTTAGTCAATGCAACGTTTTCTTCGTATGGAAGATGAGAACCGTCGATCATTACTGAAGAGAATCCCATGTCGATGCAAGACTTGCAGAGTTCAAATGAATCTCCGTGATCGAGGTGCAAAACGATTTCAGGATGAGCACAACCCAATTCCTTTGCATATTCTACAGCACCTTCGGCCATGTAACGCAACAAAGTCTGGTTTGCATAGTTACGAGCACCTTTAGATACCTGCAGGATAACCGGTGATTTAGTTTCTACAGCGGCTTTGATAATAGCCTGAAGCTGTTCCATGTTATTGAAGTTGAAAGCCGGAATAGCATAACCACCTTTGATTGCTCTAGCAAACATATCTCTTGTGTTTACCAAGCCTAATTCTTTGTAATTAACCATTGTTGTAAGTTTTATAATTGTTAGTGATTAAATTCTCATGCAAAAATAGAAATAATTGTGAGAACTTCCTATCTGCTTCTGAAAAAAAATAATAACAGACAAAATACAATTTACAAATCGGACTTCCCCCCTTTATTTTCTACGAACAGATGTAATGTAGATATTACAAATCAGACATTCCCTCATCATCTCATAAATACACCATATATAATAATAGAACGATCAAACTCCCTGCGTTATAAAAAAATATTATTTTTCTTTTCTGTTTCAAATAAAAGCAGTATCTTTGCCACCCGAAACAGACCATTACACACGTTGGTGTTACCACTATAGCCAATAATAACAATAAAAGTATATACTAAAAATGAAAAAAGGTATTCATCCTGAAAATTACCGTCCGGTAGTATTTAAAGACATGTCAAACGGTGACATGTTCCTGTCTCGTTCAACTTGTGCAACAAAAGACACAATCGAATTCGAAGGCGAAACTTATCCGTTGGTTAAGCTGGAAATCTCCAGCAGCTCTCACCCGTTCTACACTGGTAAATCCAAACTGGTAGATACAGCTGGACGTGTAGATAAGTTCATGAGCCGTTATGGTAACCGTCTGAAAAAGTAATCTTACATGAAAGTAAAATAAAAACGAGTGTTTTCGGAGCAGAAAGCACTCGTTTTTATTTTTACCATAATAAGAAAGGAAACAATACCCATTTCATCCCATATAATAAAAACACACGATTCAACTTAGTATCCGCATTGATTCCTCCATTTCCGATATTTCAAGTGAGGCTTTATTCCATTTCCCAGTTTCTACACATTCAGTATCCAGCCATCACGAAATTACCTCAAATCACATCGTTAAAAACATCTTGAATATCCCTTAATCAGATCTGTCTCTGCAAAGGAAGTCTGGATTTAAGACAATCAAGTTCAAAAACCTTGAACGCCATTACGCACAACTGACAAATATCAAATTCTGTAAATACAAATACCGGCAAAACGATATAGCTACATCAAAAGAATCTTAACCTTACCCTTTGCCAACTGTTATTCAGTCCGACAGGTCGAGATATTTGTAACCATACTATTTTCCGCCTTGACGCACATTATTCACAACCCTACCTTTGCGC
>USCT01000033.1 GCA_900553185.1 uncultured Bacteroides sp. | reverse complement strand
TATAGATTTTATCTGTTTTTATTTTCCCTTCGTTTCAATACATTGGCTAATGGGCTAAGATATCTGGGTAGACGAGAATCATACTTCCGATTAAGTTCGTTTTTATTATAAAAAGTAAGCAGAGAAGGATGTGGCTGTAGCAGTATGGTCGCATCCTTTTTATTATGGTATGAGGGGTTGGCCGAAAAAAAGACAAGGATTTCCGGAAAAACCTGTAACTTTGCAGAATTTTAAAGAAAACATATCAAATTATTAAAGTTCGTAGAGTGATGAAAGCATTGAAGGAACGAATCAAGCGCGATGGAAAATGCTTTGAGGGAGGCATTCTCAAGGTCGATAATTTTATCAATCATCAGATGGATCCGATTCTGATGAAGTCGATGGCAGTGGAATTTGTGCGTCGTTTTGCCAGCACCAGGATCAACAAGGTGATGACGATAGAGGCCAGTGGTATTGCTCCGGCCATTATGGTGGGCTATTTGCTGGAACTGCCTGTGGTATTTGCCAAGAAAAAAGTTCCCAGTACCATGGAGAATATGCTGGCGACCAAAGTCTATTCTTTTACCAAGGACCGTACATACGACGTCTGTGTCAGCCGTGATTATCTTTGCCCGGGTGATAAGGTGTTGTTTATCGACGATTTTCTGGCCAATGGTAATGCGGCCAAAGGTATTATTGATTTGGTGCAGCAGGCTGGAGCCGAACTGGTAGGCATGGGATTCCTGATAGAAAAAGCCTTCCAGCACGGGGGAGATTATTTGCGCGCACAAGGTATTCATGTAGAATCGCTGGCTATTATTGAAAGTCTGGACAACTGCCAGATTCGCATTAAAGATTGATTATGGAGAAAGAAGAGGTTATTATTCGAGGAGCCGGTCTTATTTATGGATTGAATGACCGGCCGCCATTAAAGGAAGCGCTTTTTGCGGCGTTGCAGCATTTGCTGGCCGTTTTTGTAGCCATCATTACGCCTCCGCTGATAATCGCCGGTGCGCTGAACCTGGATCTGGAGTCTACCGGTTTCCTGGTTTCCATGGCTTTGTTTGCATCGGGAATCTCTACTTTCATACAGTGTCGCCGGATCGGTTCCGTCGGGTGCGGACTGTTATGCATTCAGGGTACGAGCTTCTCGTTCATCGGGCCGATCATTTCGGCAGGCCTGACAGGAGGGCTGAGTACGGTCTTTGGCGCGGTTATAACAGCGTCTACCGTAGAGATGGTCATCAGCCGGGTCTTGAAATATACCCGTAAGGTCATTACTCCACTTGTATCGGGAATTGTCGTTACACTGATCGGTATGAGTCTGATAAAGGTGGGAATCTCTGCTTGTGGAGGGGGCGCGGCTGCTCAGGCAGACGGCTCTTTCGGCGCTTTCCGTCATGTCGGGCTGGCAGCGCTGGTGCTGGTCCTGATTATTTTCTTTAACCGCAGTTCCAACCGTTACCTGCGTATGAGCTCCATCGTCATCGGACTGCTGATCGGGTATGTGGTAGCATGGGCACTGGGCATGGTGGATTTTTCGAGTGTGCAGAGTTACGGTGGATTCAATGTCCCGATTCCGTTCCGCTACGGCATTTCGTTTGATATTTCGGCCATCATCGGGTTGGGACTGGTATATCTGATTACCGCCATTGAGGCGTATGGAGACATTACCGCCAATTCACTGATTTCCGGCGAGCCGGTGGAAGGAGAAACTTTCATGAAACGGGTTTCCGGAGGCATTCTGGCCGACGGCTTTAATTCCATGCTGGCGGGTATATTTAATTCGTTCCCTAATTCCATCTTTGCGCAAAATAACGGTATGATACAGCTGACAGGAGTGGCCAGCCGTTATGTAGGGTATTTCATTGCCGGTTTCCTGGTTCTGTTGGGACTGTTCCCGGCGGTCGGACTGGTCTTTTCCTTGATGCCGGAGCCGGTATTGGGCGGAGCTACCTTGCTGATGTTCGGTACCGTTGCCGCGGCGGGCATTCGTATCATAGCTTCGCAAACCATCAATCGTAAGGCTACGCTGGTCATAGCGCTCAGCTTTTCATTTGGACTGAGTGTTTCTTTGGTGCCGGAAATATTGTCCCAGCTGCCTGAAACGCTTCAGAACATTTTCTCTTCGGGCATTACTACCGGTGGGCTGACAGCCATTGTATCGAATCTGTTGATTCGCATCAAGGAAGATTAGGAATTTCCCTTGGAGCAAGGATAAAAAAGACGGCGGGCTTTGCAAGAATCTGCATCTTGCAAAGTCCGCCGCGCTTATTGGGAATTCTGGCAATTACCAGAATTTATTCAGTTCCGGATTGTATTCGAATCCCGCTTGTTTCAGGTTGTTTACGATTTCTTCCTTGCTGACGTTCAGATCTGCGCACAAGGCATCGAGTGACGGGTAAAAATCACGCAGTTTCATGTTGATGAGGCTGTACAGCATCATCGGGTCTTTGGGTAATTCCATGGTTTATAAAACAGTTTTTCTTTTCGGGGTGCAAAGTTACGGCTTTTTACGATACATTATTCGTGAAATGATCAAAAAAATAGTGTAAAACCGAGGATGCGGATGCAGCAGCCGTTATTCGGATATGCCTTTTCTGGCGCGTTTTTCCGGAAGTTCCGAGCCAGACATCCGTTTCCTGTGTATGGAATGCATTTAGTGATGTATGCTGGAATTTTTAGGTCGGCACTCTTGGATATGGATGGACTTACGGAAGTTTATTATGTTCTCTGTTTCAGGAACGAACGTTCTCCATACGTGGAATATATGTCCCGGAAGCCGGGAATATAGGTTTTCCTTCCGCGGAACCTGAATTACGAAAGAAAGCAATAGCTTCCGGATGGGATTGGTTTCAGAAAACTGCAATGTCCTGGATATGATCGGGCTTGTACGGATCAGCGAAATGATACATTCGTTGCAATAAATGAAAATAATTATGAAATAATTACTAAAGTTTTCGGCGTAAGTCCGGTTTACTCAGGAAAAAGCATTACTTTTGCAAACTCAATAATGATCATTATAAGAATCAAAAAACATTTATGACAATGATGGAGCTTGATTTACTCACAGCCGTATCGCCTATCGACGGCCGATATAGAAGCAAGGCGGGAGCTTTGGCTGCTTATTTTTCTGAATACGCACTGATGAAATACCGCGTGCGTGTAGAAATTGAATATTTCATAACTTTGTGTGAGTTGCCTTTACCTCAGCTGAAAGGCCTTGACGCTGCACGTTTTGAATCATTGCGCGACATCTACCGCAATTTTTCGGAGGCTGACGCACAGCGTATCAAAGAAATTGAAAGCGTAACCAATCACGATGTGAAGGCTGTAGAGTACTTCATCAAGGAACAGTTTGATAAACTGGGCGGTCTGGAACCTTATAAGGAATTCATTCATTTCGGCTTGACCTCGCAGGATATCAACAATACTTCTGTACCTTTGTCTATCAAGGATGCATTGGAAGAGGTGTATTATCCGCAGCTTCAGCAGCTGATTGACCGTCTGGCTGCTTATGCAGAAGAATGGAAAGACATTCCTATGCTGGCCAAGACACACGGACAGCCGGCTTCTCCTACCCGTCTGGGAAAGGAAATCATGGTATTCGTTTATCGTCTGAACCGTCAGCTTGCTGCACTGAAGGCTTGCCCGATTACGGCGAAATTCGGCGGAGCTACCGGAAACTATAATGCTCATCACGTAGCTTATCCGGAGTTCGACTGGAAGGCCTTCGGTAACAAGTTCGTAGCTGAAAAGCTGGGACTGGAACGCGAGGAATATACCACTCAGATTTCCAACTACGACAACCTGGGTGCTGTTTTTGACGCGATGAAGCGTATCAATACCATCATGATTGATATGAACCGCGATTTCTGGCAATACATTTCGATGGAATATTTCAAGCAGAAAATCAAAGCCGGTGAGGTTGGTTCAAGTGCCATGCCTCATAAAGTGAATCCGATTGATTTTGAAAACGCGGAAGGTAATCTGGGAATGGCCAACGCTATTTTCGGACATCTCTCAACCAAGTTGCCGGTATCCCGTCTGCAGCGTGATTTGACCGATTCTACGGTATTGCGTAATATCGGCGTACCGTTCGGACATACCTTGATCGCTATCCAGAGTTCTTTGAAAGGACTGGGTAAGCTGTTGCTGAATGAACATAAGATTTATGAAGACCTGGACAACTGCTGGAGCGTGGTGGCCGAAGCTATCCAGACCATTTTGCGCCGTGAAGCTTATCCGCATCCGTACGAAGCGCTGAAAGCACTGACTCGTACCAACCAGACCATTAATGAGGCATCGATTAAGGATTTCATTGAGACACTGAATGTGAGTGAGGAAATCAAGAAGGAACTGCGTGCGATCACTCCGCATAATTATACCGGAATGTAATTCATTAATGATCAGAATAATAAAAATAACATAACAGACTGAAGAAAATTGCCCGAGAGGGTAGAGTATTAATTTTTTAAATAAAGGAATTTTATGACAGAAAAAGAAAACAGACAGGAAGGCGAAAACAGCCAGTCTGGCCGCGATGGTTACAAGTCTTATAACAGAGAAGGATATAACAACAGATATAACCGTGAAGGAGGAAACAATTACGGCAGACGCTCGTATAGCAACCGTGAAGGCGGCGAACGTCCGTACCGTTCTTCTTATAACCCTCGCTTCAATGGAAACAATAGTGAAGACCGTCCACAGCGTAGCTATGGCAATCGTCAGCAGTCGTCACGCCCCTACGGTAATCGTCCTGCTTATGGAAACAACGAAGGTGGAGAACAGCGTTCTTCCTATAATCCGCGTTTCAATAACGGCAATTATGGAGGACGTCCGCAGCGCTCTTCGTACAACTCGCGTTATAACAAGGATGAAAATGGTGAACAGCGTCCGTTCCGTCCGCGTTACAACAACGGACAGCAGGGAGAAGGCGGCTATCGTCCGCAGCAGCGTCCGCGTTACAACAACGGCGGTCAGCAGGGCGGATACAATCGTCCGCAAGGCGGTAACTACCGTCCGCGTACGGCCGATTACAATCCGAATGCAAAATACAGCATGAAGAAACAGATCGAGTACAAAGATGTACTGACTGATCCGAATGAACCGATTCGTCTGAATAAATTCCTGGCAAATGCAGGAATCTGTTCACGTCGCGAAGCCGATGAATATATCACTGCCGGCGTTATTTCTGTAAACGGTGAAGTGGTAACCGAACTGGGTACAAAAATCAAGCGCACGGATGAAGTGAAATTCCACGACCAGCCGGTTTCAATCGAACGTAAGGTCTATGTCCTGCTGAACAAGCCGAAAGACTGCGTGACCACATCCGATGACCCTCAGGAGCGTAAGACCGTGATGGATTACGTAAAGGATGCCTGCAAGGAACGTATTTATCCGGTAGGCCGACTGGACCGTAATACGACCGGCGTACTGCTGTTGACAAACGACGGTGACCTTGCTTCGAAACTGACACACCCCAAATACCTGAAGAAGAAAATTTATCATGTATATTGTGACAAGAACGTAACCAAAGCGGATATGGATCAGATCGTATCGGGTATTACGCTTGATGACGGTGAAATCCATGCAGACGCGATCAGTTATGCGTCGGATACGGACAAGTCGCAGGTAGGAATTGAAATTCATTCGGGTAAGAACCGTATCGTGCGCCGTATTTTTGAGTCACTGGGATACCGCGTAGTGAAACTGGACCGTGTATATTTTGCCGGTCTGACCAAGAAGGGACTGCGCCGGGGTGACTGGCGTTATCTGACCGAGATGGAGGTCAGTATGCTTCGTATGGGCTCTTTTGAATAAACTGAATTATATGGGCAGGCTGGTTAGCCTGCCCTCATGCATATAAAAACATAAATACAACTTTAATAATGGAAACAATTCGTAGAACAAAAGTGGTTGACCTGCTGAAACGGGATGATTTCGGTGCGATGGTCAATGTGAAAGGATGGGTACGCACTCGTCGAGGTAGCAAACAAGTGAGCTTTATTGCCTTGAATGACGGTTCTACTATAAATAATGTGCAGGTGGTTGTCGATCTGGCCAATTTCGATGAAGAATTGCTGAAGCAGATTACTACCGGTGCGTGCCTGAGTGTAAACGGTGAATTGGTAAAATCTGTCGGTTCCGGACAGGCTGCAGAAATTCAGGCTCGTGAAATCGAGGTACTGGGAACCTGTGATAATACTTATCCGTTGCAGAAAAAAGGACATTCCATGGAATTCTTGCGTGAAATAGCGCACTTGCGTCCGCGTACCAATACATTTGGCGCTGTATTCCGCATCCGTCATAATATGGCCATTGCCATTCATAAATTTTTCCATGAAAGAGGCTTCTTCTACTTCCATACTCCGCTGATTACCGCGTCCGACTGTGAAGGTGCAGGACAGATGTTTCAGGTAACTACCTTGAATCTGTACGACTTGAAGAAAGACGAGAACGGTTCCATCATTTACGACAATGATTTCTTTGGAAAACAGGCCAGCCTGACAGTTTCAGGCCAGTTGGAAGGTGAGCTGGCTGCAACTGCCTTGGGAGCTATCTATACGTTCGGACCTACTTTCCGTGCGGAAAATTCAAATACTCCACGCCATCTGGCTGAATTCTGGATGATTGAACCGGAGGTAGCTTTCAACGACATCAACGACAACATGGACCTGGCCGAGGAATTCATTAAATATTGTGTACAGTGGGCACTGGACAATTGCTACGACGATGTGAAGTTCTTGAATGACATGTTCGACAAGGGACTGATTGAACGTCTGCAAGGAGTATTGAAGGAATCGTTCGTACGTCTGCCGTATACCGAAGGTATCAAGATTCTGGAAGATGCCGTTGCTAAGGGACATAAGTTTGAATTCCCTGTTTACTGGGGAGTTGACCTGGCTTCGGAACATGAACGTTACCTGGTTGAAGAGCACTTCAAACGTCCGGTTATTCTGACCGACTATCCGAAAGAAATCAAAGCCTTCTACATGAAACAGAACGAAGATGGCAAGACTGTACGTGCCATGGATGTCCTGTTCCCGAAGATTGGTGAGATTATCGGAGGTTCTGAACGTGAAGAGAACTATGACAAGCTGCTGGCCCGTATCAAGGAACTGAATATTCCGATGAAGGATATGTGGTGGTATCTGGATACCCGTAAATACGGATCTTGTCCGCATTCAGGCTTCGGACTCGGTTTCGAACGTCTGCTGTTGTTTGTGACAGGTATGTCAAATATCCGCGATGTGATTCCGTTCCCGCGTACACCGCGTAACGCAGAATTCTGATTCAGAAGAATTGTTTTGAAATAAGAAGGCTTTCGCCCGGACAAGGGGTGGAAGCCTTTTTCTGTTGGATAACATATCTTTCTGTTACAGAATGAAAAAAAACAGTTTATGGGAAATAAAAATGATGAATTATCGCACTTTATCTGAAATTTTTATATATTTGTTGAAAAATAACCTTTTAAATTTGTTATTATGAAAATCCGGTATTTCTTTTTAATGGCGATGATGTTCATTTTTTCCATAAGTACATCAATAGCTCAGGAAGCAGTGGGAGAGAAGACTCCGGTTGCATTGAATGGAATCTGGCAGATGTGTTTTTATCGTTCGGCTTCACCAGATGTTCCTGGTGAGTTAAAGACCAGTAATTCTCTGAAAATTTTGTCGGATGACGGGCAGTTTACCAATCTTGTAATGATGCCGACAGGTGCCATTATGATTGGATGTGGTAAATACCATGTCAAATCTCCGGGAGTATATACGGAAGTAGTAGAAAAAAATATTCATTTACCCCAGTTGAATGGTGAAGAAAATGATATGCATTTTGAATTGAAGGAAAATGGTAGTCTGATGTATGTGAAGTATTATCTGACTACAGATAAGGATGGAAACGAAATCAATTCATGGTGCTATGAGATCTGGAAAAAAGTAGAGATGCCAACCGTTTATCCGGATGACATCGTAAGATAGAATAATTATAGTCGTTTCACGTAATGGCCCGTAGCTCTTGCGAAAGAGTTTACGGGCTTTTTCGTAGTATGTTGTGACAGGGGAGTACAAATGAAGTCTGCGGTGACTTTGTAGAGAGAAAAAAAAACTTAAAAGTTTTGTCAGTTCAGAGAAAAGCCGTACTTTTGCAAGCCGATTATTATCAATTAGAGATAAAATTTTAATTCTGAGCGCTTTGCTCTTCTTTGTCCGGGAAGGACAAATCGTGAGGAAATTGTTTTTTAGTAGTTAACATTTTAAAAAGATTTAAGAGTGGATACTTTAAGTTACAAGACCATTTCTGCAAACAAGGAAACTGCGACAAAAGAATGGGTCGTAGTTGATGCTACCGATCAGGTTGTAGGCCGTCTCGGTGCGAAAGTTGCAAAGTTGTTGAGAGGTAAGTACAAACCGAACTATACCCCTCATGTAGACTGCGGTGACAATGTTATTATCATCAATGCAGACAAAGTGAAATTTACAGGTAACAAGTGGAACGACAAGATTTACTTGAGCTATACGGGTTATCCGGGTGGTCAGCGTGAAATTACTCCTGCTCGTTTGATGGCTAAACCTAACGGCGCAGAGAAGCTGATGAAAAAAGTAGTAAAAGGCATGCTTCCTAAGAATCGTCTGGGAGCTAAATTGCTGGGTAACTTGTATGTGTATGAAGGTTCTGAACACAAACATGAAGCTCAGACTCCGAAAGTAATTGATATTAACACACTTAAATAATAAAGAATGGAAGTAGTAAATGCATTGGGAAGACGTAAAAGCGCTGTTGCTCGCGTTTTCGTAACCGAAGGTACAGGAAAGATTACTATTAACAAGAGAGACCTTGCAGAGTACTTTCCATCAACAATCCTGCAGTATGTAGTTAAGCAGCCTCTGAACAAACTGGAAGTTGCTGAAAAATATGATATCAAGGTAAACTTGTGTGGTGGCGGTTATACCGGTCAGTCTCAGGCTTTGCGTCTGGCTATCGCTCGTGCACTGGTTAAAATTAATCCGGAAGATAAGAAGGCTCTTCGCTCTGAAGGTTTCATGACTCGTGATTCTCGTTCTGTTGAACGTAAGAAACCGGGACGTCCGAAAGCACGTCGTAGATTCCAGTTCAGTAAACGTTAAGAGTTGGTGGAATGTTGGATCGGACAAGTTGTATATATCTTTCAACTTTTCACTTTTCAACTCTCAACTGAAAAAGCGTTTAGTATCTAAACTGTCAGGATTTTCCCTACAATCGGTTGCGGAGAAACTACCGGACAGTTGGTTCAATTAACAAAAAAGAAAGTAAACGATTAAAAATTAAGACAATGTCAAGAGTAAATTTTGATACATTATTGGAAGCCGGTTGCCACTTCGGACACCTGAAAAGAAAGTGGAACCCTGCAATGGCTCCTTATATCTTCATGGAACGTAACGGTATCCATATCATTGATTTGAACAAAACCGTTGCAAAAGTAGACGAAGCTGCTGAAGCTTTGAAGCAGATCGCTAAATCAGGAAAGAAAGTCCTGTTTGTTGCTACTAAGAAACAAGCTAAGCAGGTAGTAGCTGAGAAAGCTGCATCTGTAAACATGCCGTACGTAATCGAGCGCTGGCCGGGTGGTATGTTGACAAACTTCCCGACAATCCGTAAGGCAGTGAAGAAAATGGCTACTATCGATAAACTGACTAACGATGGTACTTATTCAAATCTTTCTAAGAGAGAAATCCTGCAGATCTCTCGTCAGCGTGCTAAACTGGAAAAGAACTTAGGCTCTATCGCTGACCTGACTCGTCTGCCGTCTGCATTGTTCGTTGTTGACGTGTTGAAAGAAAATATCGCAGTTCGCGAAGCCAATCGTCTGGGTATTCCTGTATTCGCAATCGTTGATACAAACTCAGATCCTTCAAACGTTGATTTCGTAATTCCGGCTAATGATGATGCTACCAAGTCTATCGAAGTAATTCTGGATGCTTGCTGCGGTGCAATGGCAGAAGGTCTGGAAGAAAGAAAAGCTGAAAAGGTAGACATGGAAGCTGCAGGTGAAAACGCTCCGAAGGCTGCTAAAAAGAAAACTACTAAGGCTCGCATGGATAAAGCTGAAGAAGATGCCATCAACGCATCAAAGGCAGCTGCTTTCATGGGTAAAGACGAAGAAGCTTAATATACTTTTATGAGAGTTGGGAGTTGAAAGTTGAGAGTTACTGTATAAAGGCAATTCTCAACTCTCTGTTCTCAACTCTCTTTTGCTTTATAATAGATTTATTTATTAATTCAATAAAAAGAAATTACTATGGCTGTAAGTATGGCTGATATCACCAAGCTTCGTAAAATGACAGGAGCTGGTATGATGGACTGTAAAAACGCTTTGACTGAATCTGAAGGCGATTTCGACAAGGCAGTGGAAATTATCCGTAAAAAAGGACAAGCTGTTGCTGCAAAACGTTCTGATCGTGAAACTTCAGAAGGTTGCGTGCTGGCAAAATCAACAGGCGACTATGCTGCAATGATTGCTTTGAAGTGTGAAACTGACTTCGTTGCTAAGAATGCGGATTTCGTGGCTTTGACTCAGGCTATCCTGGATGCTGCTATCGCTAACAAATGTCAGACTTTGGACGAAGTGAAAGCTTTGCCGATGGGTAATGGCACTGTTCAAGACGCTATTGTTGAACGCAGCGGTATTACCGGTGAAAAGACAGAATTGGATGGCTATAACTTCGTTTCTGGTGCATGTACTGCTGTTTACAACCACATGAACAAGAATCAGCTTTGCACAATCGTTGCTTTCAACAAGGTTTGTGATGAAAAGATCGCTCACGAAATCTGTATGCAGATTGCAGCTATGAACCCGATCGCTATTGATGAAGCAGGTGTTCCTGAAGCTGTAAAACAGGAAGAAATCAACGTTGCTATCGAAAAGACTAAAGCAGAACAGGTACAGAAGGCTGTAGAAGCTGCTTTGAAGAAAGCTGGTATCAACCCTGCTCATGTAGATAGCGAAGAGCACATGGAAAGCAACATGGCCAAGGGTTGGATTACAGCTGAGGATGTAGCTAAAGCTAAGGAAATCAAAGAAACTGTAGCTGCTGAAAAGGCTGCTAACTTGCCTCAGGCAATGATCGAAAACATTGCTAAAGGTCGTTTGGGCAAATTCTTGAAAGAAGTTTGTCTGTTGAACCAGGAAAGCATTATGGAACCTAAGAAGACTGTTGCCGATGTATTGAAAGCTGCAGATGCAGAATTGGCTATTACAGACTTCAAACGTTTCACATTACGCGCTGAATAATAGCAGATTTGTAATTTTGTAAAAAAAAAGGGGGGGAAGAACTATTTGTTCTTCCCCTTTTTTTATTGGTTAATTTTTATTGATATATTTGTGAATATGATAAAAATAACCTAAAATCTAATACAAATAATGAATCGTTTTATTCTTTTGTTGGCAATATGTTTATGTGGAGGGTGTATATATGGACAAGCTCCAACTAAAGAACAATTATTGAAATTGTTTTTTCAGGCTCATAAGGCTTTGAACGATAGTAATAGGACAGAAGCTATTCAAATCTATAAACAGATTTTAAAAGTTTCTCCTGGCTTACCTGATCCTTATCTGCAATTGGGAGATATTTATGCTTCCATGACAACAGATAGAGAAGCTTTGGAAAAGGCATGTATGTGCTATGCAAATTATTTACGTTTGCGTCCGGAAGCAGCGAACGCTGAGGAATTGAAGGCAACTATTTCTAAACTTACTTATCAAATTAAAGGTATGACAGGAGAACAGCCTAATATGGCATTAACTACTCCAATAGTGTCAGTTCCTGTTTTGAATGGTAATGTAGAAGTTCCTGAGGTGGATAAAACTAAGTCTGATATGATTCCTGTCGTTTCGTCTGTTGAGCTTATAGGAAAGGTTGATTCAACGGTTTTGTCTCCTGTGGCAAAAGAAGACATTCCAGTTTCTGTACAACGAGAAATTGCGGGACGTTGGGTTTCTGATAAGTTGGGAAATGATGGAAGAGAAATGTGGATTCTTGATATAGAATCTGAACAAAATCAATTGTGGGTTACAGTAAATGCTAACTCTTATGCAAGTGAAAATAAGGAATACGCTTCTTTGATTGGCATGAAAGTCAAAGGTTTCGCCAAAGGAGATGAGATTTGTTTTAATTTTCAGATTCAGAAGCAAAATGAAGGCCGGAAGAATAGTAAACTTTCTGATTTTACACAGATCGTAGATGATATATTTAATGTAGATTGGAGTAATCTGCTATCTGCTGATGAAAAAGTAGATGAAGTTTTAGTTACTGATTCTGTAACTTTAACTGATACAATGACTGTACAGCCTGTACGTTTTTATTCATATGAATTTCGGATAAAGTTTGATGGATTTAAATTGGCAGGTAATATGGATTCGAGACTTATAGAGAAATCAGTAGCAGAAAAGGAATTATTTACAGCAAGTGAACCTTGTACTTTTTTTAAGGCACCTAAGGATTATCCAGGTTTTAAATATCATAAAATAACAGAGACAGAGAAGATTTCAAATCCAGCTTTACGTGAATTAGTCAATAAAAAAACGCGTGAATCTTCTGAAAATGTGTCAGCTTTAAATGATTTGGGGTGTTTGTCTGTTTCAGGTCTAGGCATGCCTCGTAATTTACGAATGGGAGTTGCGTATTTTATGGAGGCTTCCATGAAAAATAATCTTTTTGCCATGTTGAATATGGCTAAGATTTATCAAGAAGGATTGGGTATTGATAAAAATCTGGAAAAGGCAAGGGATTTATATAATAAGGCCTATGCTGCAGGTTATACTGATGCAATGGTTTTGTGCGGAGATTCGTATTGGGAAACATTTGCAGGAAGTCAACCGGATTATAATCAGGCTTTGGCATGCTATCAAAAAGCTTTTCTTCGTCGTTGCCCATACGCAGCCTATCGATTGGGATGGTTATATAATGAAGGGTTAGGGGTAGAACGTGACCCTCAAAAAGCATGGGAATATTATCAGCAGGCAGTTTCTATGCAGTATGCTGACGCAATGACTGATGTAGGTCTATTTTATAGAGATGGTATTCTTGTTGAGAAAGATTATATAAAAGCTTTGGATTATTTAAATAAGGCAGCTGCAAAAGGAAACATCCGAGCTATGTATGAATTGTACCAGATGTATCTGAAGGGAGAAGGTGTAACACCCGATTTTATTTTAGCGAAGGACTGGTTGCGTAAATACTTTGAGTCAGAAGAAATCGTTTTTGGATATACAGCTATAAAATCTCAAATTCATTCTATTGTTTATTCTAAAGTTGAATAGTTATGTATAAGTTTTTATGGATGATATGGATTGGTCTTTTGTTTTGTACCTCTATGAGTGGAAATGAAAGAGACGATATACAGTTTGTTAGCCGTAAGTTGAAACAAATTGCAGATCAATTACCTGAAAGAACTTTGTCTTCTGTAGATACTATAATGGAGATACCTGTAATTATTGAAGGAAAGTCTATTGTCATGCAATACAACGATAAAGGACAAATTTGTCATTTAGGTATTTCGTTGTTTAGTGAGGCTACAAAGCAAATTTTAGATGTAAGTCTTTGTAATTTTCTGGAAAGATTTTTTTTAGAGCTTTTGCTTCAGAAAGATGCTGTATCTATTGATCGTAAGTTACAAGAATATCATGTGGTCATGTATGTAGATGGACAGAAAGTAGTTGTAAAAAGCGCAATGTCTTTTAAGCAGGTTTTGAAAAAAATGAATATGCCAGTTAATTTTTCTATGCGTCAAAAAGGAAAGCAGGCAGAGGCTGTTTGGTTGTTTTCTCCTCATGCATTATCGATAACTTTCCCATTGTATCGTGAGTTGATCGATGGTATGGATAAAATTGAATCTGATGATGAGTTGTTTCATCAATTACAAATTGCGGTATTAAATGATGTTCAGATAAAGGATGATCCTATAAATGAAAAGAATTTGATAGCAAAGGAGAATGGTCTTTACGTAGAGAAAGGAGATGTTTTTTTGATACCTTCATTGACATCTGATAAATATTATATGAAAAAAGGAAAAGAATATATTCCGGTGTTTCAAAAGCAATATCCGGAGTATTCATTAAATAATTTGTTTTTGACATATACGAATGGAGAAGGAAAAACTTTACAGATAACTCATAGAAAATATGGATATTTTACTCCAGTAATTTCTATACCACTGCTTAATTTTTTAGCATGTTTCGAAAAAGATTTTATAACAGTCTGTCATACAGGAATGAATAAGCAAGGAAATCTGGAAGCAATAGTTGTTTTTAATCATAAAAAATTAAATTATATTCATTTATTAAGGGTGGAGACAGATAAGAGCCAGTTGTTTGTGAAAGCTCCAGTTTTGAAAGCTGATTTTTATTCAAATATACCACAACATTCTATAAAAAGTTTATTACAATGAAGATGATAAGATTAATATTGTTTTTAGTGATGTTTCCAATAGTTGGCTTTGCACAACTGGAGCAAACGAAATTGGTTTTAACCGATGGAATAGATGATGGTTTGGTAAAACAGGCTATTGAGAATAATGTGTCATGGCTTTTACAAGAATGTAATAAAGCTGTAATGACAGGTGATAAACCTGAAATTGACAGTGATAATATCACGAAGGATGCTCGTAAAGCTATTGAAGAAATGTGGAAGACCAGTCCTATGGCCTGTCCAGTTTCACAGATTGAAGAAATTTGTATTCAAACGGGATCAGGATACCAGGTACGTAATATTCCTGTAACTATGATGGCCGCTAATGATTCTGTAAAGGATCAGGAAGTGGTAGTCAGTTTAACAAATAGAGGTGTAATTGATGGAGTATCAATAGCCATAAGTGAGCATAAATATCAAGAAATTATGTCGGAACATGAATCTGTATCAGATTTATATCGTCGGCAGGTTATCGTTGATTTTGTAGAAAATTATAGGACTTCTTATAATCGAAAAGATTTAAAATATATTGAATCTGTATTTAGTGATAATGCTTTAATTATTACAGGAAAAGTTATTAAGGAAAAACCAAAGTCAGATTATGCATTACAATCACTTGGTTCTGAGAAAATTGTTTATCAAAAGCGTACTAAAAAAGAATATATTTCTAATTTGAAGAAAGTATTTGCATCCAATAAGTATTTGAATGTTATATTTGATGAAGTAGAAGTTATTCAGCATCCGAAGCTAACAGATATTTATGGGGTTACCTTGAAACAGGAATGGAATTCAGATCGGTATCGTGATGTTGGTTTTGTCTTTTTGATGATTGATTTTCAAGATGAATTACATCCATTGATTCAAGTACGTACTTGGCAGCCAGAAAAACTTGATGGAAAAGTTTTAGCTAGGGATGAGGTGTTTAATTTAGGAGATTTTGATATTGTTCGTTCGTTGGTTAATGATTAAATTTGAAATACTATGGAAAAGCGATTAGTTTTTTTATTGATTTGTGTGGTCAGTACGGTTTTTACGTCGTTTGCACAGCGTAATTTAGAAGTGAAGGATGTTAGTTCCGGATTGAATGTTTTTTCAGGAAAGGATACTGAAGCTGGTATGGTTATTTCTTGTCCGGCAAATATTTCTTTGACTTTTGAATCCAGTCATGATAAAGTAGTTGATGTGTATAATACAGAACAGAAAGGTGAAGAAATGTATTATTATTTACGTTTCCAAACTGGAAAAAGGTATCGTGGACGTAAATTGATAATTCGTACTTCAGAATATGCTCCTGTATTAATTATGGCAGAATTAAATCCAAAAGAACTGAAGCAATATCAGCTGGTAGATCCGGATGTAGAGTTCGTTTATGGATGTTATTACGAATACAGAAAACGAGGAACGGATTTTTTTCAAAAATGTATGTATGGGGAGGCCAAAGAACAGTACAGTATAGCTAAAGAATGTTCTGATTGTCCTGTAGATTCTAATCTGGATGAACTGATTGCATCTATTGATACAATTACTGTTTATCAAGATAGGGCAGAAGAAGCTTATCAATTATTAGATTATGAAAAGGCTGGTATGTATTATGGAAGAATATTGGAATTGAATCCATCTGATATGAATGCTTCTAACAAGCGTTATGAATGTATCCGTTATTTTGATACAGATTGTAAGAAATATTATGATGCAGCTGAAGTGTATTACGAGAATGGTGAATATGATAAAGCGTTAGAATTGTATCAGAAAATTGTAGATCAAAATTGTGGATATGCTGTACAAGCCAGTGAAAAAGCAAAAAATATTCGTGTAACGCAGCAAAGTAGAAAGCAACGCGTTCAGGTATATGCTTATGAATACAGTAAAAGTACACCTATTGGTATAACTGTAGGAAAGTATCGGCAACGTAAGGTTGGAGGTTATTTTAGTTTGAGTTTTCATCCGGATCTTTTTAAGGCGTTGCAGAAAGATTATAGCAAACAGTTAGAGGCTGAAACGAATTTATCTTTTGGATGGACTATCAATCCTCTGCCTAAATATCCTGTATGGATATTTTTAGGCCCGGGATATACCGGAGTTGGTGAATTTGTTGATGAAGAAGGTAATCCTTATATTGAATCGGATGAAAATTCTTTTTTGAATGATGATGATGACAATCTAAATTCAGAAAAGGAGGATCCTTCTTTTAAACTTTATAGTGCTATATCAGCAGAAGTCGGTCTCTTAGGTAAAATAGGTCCATTAGTATTACGCTATACTTACCAATTACGTTTTTCTGTCTCTAAAGTTACTATGTTTGCCAACATTGACAGCGGTTAATCCGCCCAAAGAATAATAT
>USCT01000032.1 GCA_900553185.1 uncultured Bacteroides sp. | reverse complement strand
TAGGTGCCGTCTTTTCTTCCGAGACGGGTACTATCGGCGAGTGGAAGGCGGTCTGTAGCGATAAATAGGAAGGATTACTCTCAGTAGTTTCTTCTTATTTTGGTAACTTTTTATATCTGTAGTCCCGGATTACCAATTTAGAATTACGATATTTATACCGCCGGCAGGCTGTTTCCGTTTATTTTCCGGTAGAGGTCGAGGGCATATACATCGGTCATGCCGGAAATATAGTCGAGTACGGCCTGTATTTTCCCGAACAGGCTGGGCGCATGGATGTCGTACTGGGTGGAAATGCGGTTGATGAGCAGTTGGGAGTAGGCTTTTTCCGGAAAACGGACCGCGTCAATCATGAGGTCTATCAGGGTAGTGATGACCCTGTAACCGGCCAGTTCGATGTCGACTACATCCTTGGAACAGTAAATCTTGGCGAAGGCCGTGCGTGAACAGGCTTCGTAGGCCTCCTTGACGGGAGAAGCCATTTGTCTGATGAGCGGACCCTCGAATGTCCCTTCCAGTATCTGCCGTTCGTTTTCTACGAAGATGCGGGTACATTCCTTCACCAGTACGCCGATGGCCGACGAACGCAGGTAAGCTATCTGTTCGTTCGTGTCGCTTACCAGCCGGCAGGTTTCCTGGATATGCTTCAGCCGCTCTTCGCTGAAGAAAGCGGCATAAAGGGCTTGGGTTTCGTCGGTGGTAAGAATCTTCAGCTTGTGGGCGTCTTCCAGGTCCATCATCTGGTAGCAGATGTCGTCGGCGGCTTCCACCAGGTAAACCAGCGGATGGCGGGCGTAGCGCAACGGTTCGCCTTCCCGGCTGAGGCATCTGATACCCAGTTCTTCTGCTATTTTCCGATAATCGTTTGTTTCGGTAGTGAAGAAGCCGAATTTTTGTTTGTTTCCGGCCAGACTGGCGGAATAGGGGTATTTCACGATGGAGGCCAGCGTGGAGTAAGTCAGTACGAAACCGCCGGGTCTGCGTCCGCAGAACTGGTGGGTCAGCAGCCGGAAGGCATTGGCGTTTCCTTCGAAATGAATCAGGTCTTCCCATTCTTCTTCCGAAACCAGCGGGCGCAGGCTCTGTCCTTTCCCTTCGGAGAAATAGGTGCCGATGGCCTGTTCGCCTGAATGTCCGAAGGGCGGATTTCCCAAATCGTGCGCCAGGCACGCTGCCGACACGATGGAACCGATTTCGCTCAGGTGGGTATCGGCCAGTTCCGGATGTAACTGGAGAAGCCGGAGGGCTACCTCGTTGCCGAGCGAACGTCCTACACAGGATACCTCCAGGCTGTGTGTCAGCCGGTTATGGACGAAGATGCTACCCGGAAGCGGAAAAACCTGGGTCTTGTTCTGCAGGCGGCGGAACGGGGCCGAGAATATCAGCCGGTCATAGTCGCGCTGAAACTCGGTACGGTCGTCCTTACGGGTATGGTGGTAGGCTTCCAGCCCAAATCGCTTGTTCGAAATCAGTTGTTCCCAGTTCATGGCTTCGGTTGTTATCGGTTATATAGATGCAAAAGTAGGAAAGATTTGCCAAATAATTAAGAGAAGCCGGTCGAAATTATTTCTGAATATCAGAGAATGAGCCGTGTCGTAATTGAAGTGGATGAGTGTTCCAAAAACATCCGTTCGTTTGAATCCATTCGTCCGTTTGTCTTGTCTGAAACGTCCGTTCGTTTGGAAGTAAACGTGAGCATGTTTTTAATCCGACTTTTCTTGGGCCTGAAGCCGGAATTTCAGCGTCTCTTTTTATAAAAAATGATAAACACGCATGTAAATCACGCGAAATGTGTAAATTCGCAAATTTGAAAATGGAAAAGGATTAAATGAGCATGAAAATACAGATTATCAATCAATCGAAACACCCGCTACCCCAGTATGCCACTCCGCTTTCTGCCGGAATGGACTTGCGGGCAAACCTGGATGAACCGGTGATTCTGAAACCCTTGCAGCGTTGCCTGGTGCCGACAGGACTTTACATAGCCCTGCCTGCCGGATATGAAGCGCAGGTGCGCCCCCGCAGCGGACTGGCGTTGAAGAAGGGAGTGACAGTACTGAATTCGCCGGGTACCATCGATGCCGATTACCGGGGAGAAATCCGGGTGATTCTGGTCAACCTTTCGTCCGAAGAGTTCGTTATCGAAGACGGGGAACGGATAGCCCAGATGGTCATTGCCCGTCATGAACAGGCCGAATGGGAGGTAGTGGATGTGTTGGATGAGACCGAGCGTGGGGCCGGAGGTTTCGGCCATACCGGTACGGTCTGATAAACGGAAAGTTATGAAGAAATTAGTTTATGTGTGTGTGGCTTCCGTACTGATGCTGCTGGCTGCCTGTGGTACGACGGGCAGGCAAACCGCTCGTCAGCCTGCAGCGGTCACCTCGATGGAAAAGAAGGACCCGCTGACGTACGAACAACGGCGGAAATACGATTATTTCTTTCTGGAGGCTGTGCGGATGAAGCAGAAGGGAGAGTATGACGCAGCGTTCGAGTTGTACAGACACTGCCTGGACATTTATCCGAATTCGGCACCGGCACTGTATGAAATCTCGCAGTTCTATATGTTCCTTGGACAGGAAGCCAAGGGCGAGGAAGCCTTGAAGCGGGCTGTCCGGGCAAATGAATCGAATTTCTGGTACAAGCAGACGCTGGCGGCTTATTATCAGAGCAAAAGGGACTGGCCGAAAGCGATAGCCGTGTACGAAGACATGGCCGAACTGTTTCCGTCACGTCTGGAGCCGTTGATTTCGCTGATTGACCTGTATAACCAGACAAAGAGTTATCAGGAAGTGGTGAATACCCTGAACCGGCTGGAGGAACTGGACGGAAAGTCGGAACAGATCAGCATGGAGAAATTCCGTATGTACCTGCTGATGGACAATCAGGAAAAGGCCTTCAGCGAAATCAGAAGCCTGTCGGACGAATATCCCTACGACATGCGGTACCAGACCATTCTGGGCGATGTGTACCTGAACAATGACAAGCTGCAGGAAGCCTACGATACGTACCAGCGTATCCTGAAGGAAGAACCGGGCTATGCGCCGGCTTTGCTGTCGATGGCGTCCTATTACCAGAAAATGGGACAGGACAGCCTGTACCGCCTGCAACTGGATACCATCCTGCTGAATGACGATGTGGAATCGGATACGAAGATGAACATCATGCGACAGCTTATCCTGCAGTCGGAACAGACTACAAAGGACAGTACACAGATTTTGTCGCTTTTCCGGCAGATATTGGAGCGTCCGCAGCAGAATGCCGATCTGGCCATGCTGTGCGCACAGTACCTGATAACCAAAAACATGGAGAAAGAATCGGTGCCGGTGCTGAATCAGGTGCTTGCGCTGGATCCGGAAAACAAGCCGGCCCGTCTGCAACTGCTCAGTTATGCCATTCGTGACAACGACCTGGACGAGGTGATCCGTGTCGCTTCACCGGCGTTGCAATATACTCCCGAAGCCATTGAGTTTTATTATTACCTGGGTATCGCCTATTATCAGAAAGAGGAAAACGACCGGGCACTGGAGGTGTTCTCGAAAGGTGTGGAGCAGGTAGACGACAAGACCGACAGGCAGCTGGCTTCTGACCTGTATGCCATTATCGGTGATATCTACAGCAGCAGGAAACTGCCTGACAAGGCGTACGCCGCATACGATTCGTCGCTGGTCTATAATCCGGACAACATCGGTACACTGAACAATTATGCCTATTATTTGTCGGTAGACCGGAAGCACCTGGACAAGGCCGAAGAAATGAGTTACCGGACGGTCAAGGCGGAACCCGAAAACGCTACTTATCTGGATACATACGCCTGGATTCTTTTCGAAAAAGGAAAATATACCGAGGCACGTATCTATATCGACCAGGCCCTGAAGAGCGGGGGCGACAGCAGCCAGGTGATCGTGGAACACTGCGGCGACATTTATTATATGCTGGGCGACCGTGAAAAGGCGCTGGAGTACTGGAAGAAAGCCGATGCGATGGGAAGTACGCCCGAAGACGGGTCTACGCCCCGTACGCCGGAAGAATTGAAACGACTGAAACAGAAAATAGCATTAAAAAAATACATTGCGGAATGAAACGGAACCTATCCTTTTATCTTTTGGCAGGCCTCATAGCCTTGTTGGCGGCCTCTTGTTCTTCTACCAGAAACGCGCGGAAAACACCTGTGATAGGTGGGCTGACAGGTACGGACTATATGGAGAAGGTTATCGAGTGGGCACCCCAGTGGCAGTGTGTGACGGGGAAGGTGGCTTTGAACCTGAATACGGGAAAAAGTGCGAACAAGGTAAACGCTACCCTCCGCATCAGGCGGGGAGATGTCATACAGTTGTCGGTAGCGCCGTTGCTGGGTATCGAAGTGGCACGGATGGAAATTACTCCCGATGGCATTCTGGTAGTCGACCGGATGAACAAGCGGTATGTACGTGAGTCGTTTGGCGTGCTCAGCGAGCTGGTTCATGTAGACCTGAATTTCAATGTACTTCAGTCTTTGTTCCTGAACGAGCTGTTTCTACCCCGGAAGACACAATTGTCGGTGGCCGACGCTTCGGATTTTACCGTGACACAGGATGGAAACCTGGCATGCCTGGAACCGAAATCGGGCAAGGCGTTTTCGTGCCGTTTCTGGACGACTGCCGATCAGGGACAGCTTGAGAAGACACGGATTGGCGTAAAGGGCTTGTCGTACGGACTGGACTGGAGTTACAGCGATTTCGGACGGCTGGACGGAAAAAGTTTTCCGCAGCACATGCTGGTAAATGTGACGGGTACGGATAAACCGGTTTCGCTGGACATGAAGTTTTCACGTCTGTCGGTCGACAGTGACTGGGACAGCCGGACGGAACTTTCTTCCCGTTACCAGCGTATTGAACTGACTGAACTGTTGAAAATGCTCCTGAAATGATGAAACGGGTTGTGGGTATACTGGTCATGATGTGCGTTTGTCTGACGCTTGTGCAGGCTCAGACTACCCGTACCATCCGTCAGTTGGAAAAGCAGCGCAACGAGCTGAAGGAACAGATAGCGGCTTCCGAAACACTGTTGCAGTCTACCCGGAAGGACGTGAAGAGCCAGCTGGCCGATCTGGCGCTGATTACCGGGCAGATAGACGAACGGCAGAAGTACCTGAGTACCATCGAGCGTGATGTACAGACTATCCAGCAGGAAGTAGACCGCCTTCAGGTGGAACTGTCGCGGCTGGAAAGCGAACTGGCCGACAAGAAAGCGAAGTACGAGCGGTCGGTGAAATACATGTACCGCAACAAGTCTATCCAGGAAAAGCTGATGTTTATTTTTTCGGCCGACAACCTGACACAGATGTACCGGCGGATGCGCTACGTGCGTGAATACGCCGACTATCAGCGCCTGCAGGGAATTCAGGTGAAGCGGAAACAGCAGCAGGTGACACTGAAACAGCGTACGCTGCTGGCCAGCCGGAAGGCTAAGGAAGACCTGCTGGCACAGGGAGAAGCCGAAAAACAGAAGCTTCAGGAACAGGAACAACAGCGGAAGACCCTGGTGGCGTCTTTACAGAAAAAACAGCGCAGCCTGCAGGGCGAACTGAAGAAACAGCGGAAATCGGCCGAAAAACTGAATGCGCAGATTGACCGGTTGATTGAAATAGAAATCGAGAAAGCCCGGAAACGGGAAGAGGCGAGAAAAGCGGCTGAGGCCAAACGGCTGGCCGAAGAGAAACGTGCGGCCGAAGCCAGGGCCGCCGAGGCCAGACGCCGGGAAGCGGCACGTACCGGTGGTGCTTCCTCCTCATCGGCAGGTAAGGAAGAGGCTGTTGCCGGAACGGCTCCACCGGCTCCCCGAATAGATGCGTATGCCACCGATTCTGACGACCGGGTGCTGTCGTCGTCGTTTGAGAAAAACCGGGGTGCCTTACCCATGCCTGTGACGGGACCATGCGTAATCGTCGGGCATTACGGACAGTATGAGGTGCAGGGTCTCCGGAATGTGCGGCTGGACAATAAGGGTATCGACATCAAGGGACAGGACGGAGCGAATGCCCGGGCTATTTTCGATGGAGAGGTTTCGGCTATTTTCCAATATAACGGACTGACAAACGTGCTGGTCCGCCACGGCAATTACATTTCGGTATATTGCAACCTGCAGTCTGTACAGGTACAGAAAGGAAGCAAGATACATACCCGCGACGTAATCGGCAGGATACATACGGATGCCAACGGAAATACCATCCTGCATTTTCAGTTGCGTAAGGAAACGGCCAAGCTGAATCCGGAAGTCTGGATCCGGCATTGATCCCGATAAAAAAGCGGTCGCAGGACATTGTATGGCAATGCTCTGCGACCGCTTGAATGTGTTTTCTGGCCGGGATTCTCTGTCAGAACACCAGTCCGTCCAGTATCTTGATGTAGAGGTCTATGGCTTCCTCTATTTCGTGAATCATGATGTATTCGTCGGCCGTGTGTGAACGGGAGGATTTTCCCGGTCCGATTTTGACAGACGGGAAGTTCATCAGTGCCTGGTCGGAAAGGGTGGGCGATCCGAACGCGACTCTTCCCAGGGAAACGGCCCGACGGACAAAGGGGTGGTCCTGCGAAATGCTGGAAGAATTCAGCCGGAACGAGCGGGCCTTGATTTCACTTCCTACATGGCTTCTGATTTCTTCGAACAGTTCCTGATTGGAATAGCATTCGTTACTCCGGATATCTACTACGGCCGTGCAAGTGTCAGGGATTACATTGTGCTGGGTGCCGGCGTTGACCTGTGTGACTGTCATCTTGACGGGGCCCAGCAGCGGCGATACGTTCGGAAACTGGTGGGTCCGGAACCATTCGATGTCGGGAAGGATCTTGTAGATGGCATTTTCTCCTTCATCGCGGGCAGCATGACCCGACTTACCGTGTGCGGTGACGTCCAGTACCATTAGTCCTTTTTCGGCTATGGCCGGATGCATCTCGGTCGGTTCGCCCACTACTCCCAGTGCTATCGGAGGAAGCTGTGGCAATACACTCTCGATACCGTTCTTGCCTGACACTTCTTCTTCGCAGGAAGCCAGAAAAATAAGGTTGTAAGCCTGTTCGGTCGTGCTGAGATAGCGATAGGCCTGGAACAGGGAGACTACGCTGGCACCTGCATCGTTGCTTCCCAGTCCGTATAACTTGCCGTTGTCTTGTTTGGGGGTAAACGGGTGCTTGCGCCATCCGTTTACGGGTTTTACCGTGTCAATGTGAGAATTGAGCAGAATGGTCGGTTTGTTTGTGTCGAACATAGGGCTGATGCACCAGATGTTGTTCCCGGAACGTCCGGTCATGATTCCTGATTCTTCGATGTAGTTTTGCAGGAAATCGGCAGCTGCTTCCTCTTCGCGGCTGATGGAAGGAATTCCAATGAGTGCCTGGAGCAATGTCAGCGCTTCTGAAGTATAATAACCTAAATCCACCATAAAATCTGTGTTTTTTATCTTGTGGCAAAGATAATTTTTTTTCCTGTAAGTCGTAACTATCCCGCGGTAGAATGTAAAGGATTTTGTCGGAAAGCAGGTCCGTACCGCTGTCCGGTCCTGTCGGAAAGCATGAAATAAACAGGTGTTTTTCGGCGTAATTCTAAATAAAATGATATATTTGCAAAACAGATTAAAATAATTGATAATGAACAATTCTTGTTTGTCCCGGCTTATTCCGCTTCAGGCGGATAAATACGGGGATAAAATAGCCTTAAAATACCGTGATTACACACAGTCTCTCTGGGTCCCTGTCACGTGGAATCAGTTCGCGGAAAAAGTTAATGAGGTTTCGAATGCCATGATGGCTCTGGGGGTAAGAGTACAAGAAAACATGGGCGTTTTTTCGCAGAACAAGCCGGAATGTCTGTATGTCGATTTCGGGGCTTTTGCCGTACGGGGGGTAACAATTCCTTTATATGCCACGAGTTCGGAAGCGCAGGTGCATTACATCCTGGAAGACGCTTCCATCCGTTATCTGTTTGTAGGTGAGCAGTATCAGTACGATGTGGCTTATCGTGTACAGAACCTTTGTCGCTCGTTGAAGCAGATCATCATATTCGATCCTTCGGTAAAACGTTCGCCGAACGACCGGCATTCCATCTATTTTTCTGAATTCCTGGAACTGGGGAAAGGAAAGCCGTATCAGGCGGAAGTGGACAAACGCACTTCCGAATCTTCGACAGACGACCTGGCCAATATCCTGTATACTTCAGGAACTACCGGCGAATCCAAAGGGGTGATGTTGCATCATTCGTGCTACGAGACGGCCTTCAAGGGACATGACTTGCGTTTGAAGACTCTGACCGAAAACGATGTCATCATGAACTTTTTGCCTTTTACCCATATCTTTGAGCGGGCATGGTCTTTCTATTGCCTGACCCGCGGATGTCTGCTGTGCATTAATCTGAAACCTCAGGACATTCAGATGACCATCAAGGAAATACGTCCTACGGCCATGTGCAGCGTACCGCGCTTCTGGGAAAAGGTGTATGCGGCGGTGCTTGACAAGATACACAGCAGCAACGGCCTGAAGAAGGCTTTGATGCTGGATGCCCTGAAGGTAGGCAAGGAACACAATGTGGATTATCTGATGAACGGGAAAACGCCGCCTTCATTTCTGCGTATGAAATACAAGTTCTATGAGAAGACCATTTATAGCCTGCTGAAAAAGACACTCGGCATAGAGAATGGAAATTTCTTTCCCACCGCCGGTGCGGCCATTCCGGAAAAAGTGGAGGAATTCGTTCATTCGGTAGGCATTGACATGATAGGCGGATACGGTCTGACTGAAAGTACTGCCACGGTATCCTGCGAATGGAAAGGGGATTTCCGCATCGGTTCCGTAGGACGGGTATTGCCGGGTGTGGAAGTAAAGATCGGTGAGAACAATGAAATTCTGCTTCGCGGTGGAACCATTACGAAGGGATATTACAAGAAAGAAGCCATTACGAAGCAGGCGTTTACCGACGACGGATGGTTTCATACGGGCGATGCGGGCTATTTCAAGGACGGATTCCTGTATCTGACGGACCGGATCAAGGACTTGTTTAAGACGTCCAATGGAAAATATATTGCTCCGCAAGCCATTGAGACCAAAATGGTGGTCGACCGTTACATCGACCAGATTTCTATCATCGCCGATCAGCGGAAATACGTTTCGGCATTGATTGTGCCCGAATATGCACAGGTGGAGAAATACGCCCGTGAGCATAAAATTGACTTTAAGGACAGGGAAGACCTGTTGCAGAATCCGGCGATAATCCGTCTGTTCCAGGCGCGTATCGATACCTTGCAGCAGCAGTTTGCTCATTATGAGCAGATCAAGCGTTTTACACTGTTGAAGGAACCTTTCAGCATGGAACGGGGGGAACTGACCAATACACTGAAAATAAAGCGTTCAGTACTGCTCAGAAATTATGCGAAGGAAATTGAAAAAATGTATGAAGAATAAGATACGGTATTGATTTTCTGCAAATCACTTCATTTATAATGGGTTCTTTGCAGAAAATCAAAACCGTTTCGAAAATTTCATCGCTTTTTTTGCTAATTTTGTACCCTCAAAAGAATTTAAGTTTTCAACATGATTACAATAGAACAACTCAAGGACGTAAAAGAACGTACTGCGGCACTTTATCGTTATCTGGATATTGAGAATAAGAAAGTACAGGTGGAGGAAGAGCAGCTTCGTACACAGGCTCCCGGTTTTTGGGACGATGCCAAGAAAGCAGAGGCTCAGATGAAAAAGGTAAAAGGTCTGCAGGGATGGATTGAAGGTTATAACGAGGTCAAGACATTGTCGGACGAACTGGAACTGGCTTTCGATTTCTACAAGGATGAACTGGTGACCGAGGCGGAAGTAGACGATGCGTATGCCAAGGCTATTCAGGCGGTAGAGGCGCTGGAACTGAAGAATATGCTGCGCTCGGAAGCGGATCAGATGGATTGTGTCCTGAAAATCAATTCAGGAGCCGGAGGTACGGAAAGTCAGGACTGGGCCTCGATGTTGATGCGTATGTACATGCGCTGGGCTGAAAGCAATGGATATAAACTGTCGGTAGCCAACCTGCAGGAGGGCGATGAGGCCGGAATCAAGACCGTAACGATGAATATCGAAGGTCCGTACGCATACGGTTATCTGAAAGGGGAAAACGGGGTACATCGCCTGGTTCGTGTCTCTCCTTACAATGCCCAGGGAAAACGTATGACTTCGTTTGCCTCAGTGTTTGTTACTCCGCTGGTGGACGACTCCATTGAGGTAACGGTAGAACCGGCACGATTGTCATGGGATACGTTCCGTAGTGGCGGAGCCGGAGGACAGAACGTCAACAAGGTAGAATCGGGCGTCCGTCTGCGTTATCAGTACAAGGATCCGTATACCGGTGAGGAGGAAGAAATCCTGATTGAAAATACTGAAACCCGTGACCAGCCGAAAAACAAGGAAAACGCCATGCGCCAGTTGCGTTCTATCTTGTATGACAAGGAGCTGAAACATCGTATGGAAGAACAGGCGAAGGTAGAAGCCGGAAAGAAAAAAATAGAATGGGGCTCTCAGATTCGCAGCTACGTATTCGATGACCGTCGTGTGAAGGATCATCGTACTAATTTCCAGACTTCTGATGTCAACGGAGTTATGGATGGTAAGATTGACGGTTTTATCAAAGCTTATCTGATGGAATTTTCGGATAGCGAAGACTAAAAAATAGTTTTTTATTTGCTTTTTCTCAATTTTGTTGTATTTTTGAAAAATCTTCAATCTTAAATTATAAGAAACTATGGGAAAAAGTAATAATCTCAAGAGGCAAAACTACAGTAAACGGGAAGAGGAAAAGGCAAATCGTCTGTTTAAATCGATTTGCATCGCCTTGTTGTTGCTGGCTGCTCTGATTATTGTGGGGTACGCATTAGCTTCTTGAGTGAAAGAATTTTAAGTCGGGGCATTGCCATCCGCGGATAGACGGTAAGGAATCTGTAGTTCCTTGGAACCGGTATCTTCGGTGTGGCAATGCTTTTTTTATGGAATAAATACAGTAAATATGGCACAGGAGATAGAAAGGAAGTTTCTGGTAAAAGATGATTCCTATCGGGCGATGGCTTATAGCAGCAGCCGTATCAAGCAGGGATATATCTGCAGTATGCGCGGACGGACTGTTCGCATCCGCATACGTGACGGGAAAGGGTATCTTACAATCAAGGGGCCGTCCAATGCATCGGGTACCAGTCGGTATGAATGGGAACGTGAATTGTCGCTGGAGGAAGCAGAAGAACTGATGCGGTTGTGTGAACCCGGCATGATCGACAAGACCCGTTACCTGGTAAAGGCGGGCGACCATGTCTTTGAGGTGGATGAGTTTTATGGAGAGAATCAGGGCCTGGTGGTGGCGGAAGTGGAATTGAAGTCGGAGAACGAGGCTTTTCTGCGTCCGGATTTTTTAGGAGAGGAAGTGACCGGACAGGTGAAATATTATAATTCCTTTCTGATGAAAGAACCCTATTGCCGTTGGAAAAAATGACTTGAAAGGGCTTTGAAACTTGTTTAAATACCGTTTTTACCCCCTGTAAACTGTTATTTAAGGGGGTAAAATCTATCATTGATAGTTTATACCCTGCGGGATAACAGCTTTTGGGTGGTGTTCTCATGCTTTTGTCTGTAATATTGCGGAGACTAAACAAAAAAAGAATTTTAATCTCGAAAACAGACATTATGAAAACAACGAATTTTGCTCAGAACCTGCTTCGCATGCAGCCTGAACTGTTGAACTTTGCATACAAGCTTACTTCAAATCACGAGGAGGCAAACGATCTCCTTCAGGAGACTTCGCTGAAAGCATTGGACAATGAAGACAAATATACGGATGAAACAAATTTCAAAGGATGGATTTATACCATCATGCGAAATATATTTATCAATAATTACCGGAAGGCTTTACGTGACCAGACATACGTAGATACTACGGATAACCAGTACTTCCTGAATCAGGGAATCGATGTGGAGGTGGATTCCACGGAGATTGCTCATGACCTGAAGGAGATACGTCACATCGTGAACAGTTTGCCGAAAGAATATCGTGTTCCTTTTGCCATGTATGTTTCCGGTTTTAAATATCGGGAAATCGCCGACCGGCTGGGATTACCTTTGGGTACCGTGAAAAGCCGTATCTATATTACCCGTCAGAAACTACAGGAAGACTTGAAAGATTTCCGTTGAACAAAATAACTCTCTATTTTTAAATTTGAGGCACCGGATGCTGTGAAGTATTCGGTGCCTTTGCGTTATTATACAAGTACGGCTGTCAGCGACGGTTGAGGTATTTCCGGATGATGGGGCGGTATACGTAATATCCTGCGGGAATGGCTGCGAGTACCCCAATGGAATTGGCGATAAAATCGAGCCAGTCTCCGCTGCGTGTCGCCGTACAGTTTTCTTGTAAGATTTCAATGAGTCCGCTTGTCAGTATGGGAAAAAGGATGGCGCCTGCCATGATTCGTTTCCGGCGGATGATGGGATGGGAACGAAGGTATTCTATCCAGATTATGCTGCTAAGGCCGAAATACATGCAGAAATGTACAAGCTTGTCGATATTGGGGATTTCATTTAGTTCTGTTTTGGGAGGTGAAAAGAAGGATAAATAGCAGATAACAACTACGATTGCGATTGAAATGGGATAATGTTTGATGTAGTAAAGCATAATTTATAAAGTTTCTGATGGGCAAAGATATAAAAAATTGTATTTTTGTGGGCTATAAAAATGAAATTGTAACTAAAACGAGGTAATTTATGAGAAATGATGAAGAACGTGTGAATTTTGGCAGCAGGTTGGGGGCAATTCTGGCTGCTGCCGGATCGGCTGTAGGATTGGGAAACGTGTGGCGTTTCCCTTATGAAACCGGAAACCACGGAGGAGCCGCTTTTATTTTGATATATATTGGTCTGGTATTCTTGTTTGGCCTTCCCATTATGATTGCCGAATTTACCATCGGTCGTCGGGCCAAGGCCAGTACCGGCGAAGCTTATAAAGTGCTGGCGCCGCATACACCGTGGAAATGGGTAGGTTATCTGGGTGTTTTGACCGGGTTTCTGATTTTGGGATACTATTCGGTAGTTGCCGGATGGACATTGGAATATATTTATCAGGCTCTTACCGGAGGACTGGCAGGCAAGGCTCCGGCGGAGTATATCCAGATGTTTGACGAGTTTTCTGCAAATCCGTTCCGACCGTTGCTTTGGCTGGCTGTTTTCTTGTTTGTGACACATTATGTGGTGGCAAAGGGAGTAAAAGACGGTATAGAAAAATCTGCCAAGATTCTGATGCCCGCCTTGTTTATACTGGTCATTGTACTGGCCTGCTGTTCGGTCATGCTTCCGGGAGCGGAAAAAGGAATCAGCTTTTTGTTGAAACCGGATTTCAGTAAGGTTACCGCGGATGTTTTTCTGGGTGCGATGGGACAGGCCTTCTTTTCGCTGAGCTTGGGCATGGGGTGCCTGTCGACGTATGCTTCTTATTTCGGTGAAAACACGCGTTTGGGAGCTACAGCCATGAGTGTGGGATTGATTGATACATTTGTAGCCATCTTGTCCGGTCTGATTATCTTTCCGGCGGCTTTTGCTGTTGGTATCAATCCGGATGCCGGGCCTTCCTTGATTTTTATCACTTTGCCCAATGTCTTTCAGCAGGCGTTTGCCGGCATTCCCTTTATGGCATTGCTTTGCTCGGTGGCTTTTTATGTTCTGCTGGCACTGGCTGCTCTTACGTCCACCATTTCTCTGCATGAAGTGTCTACTGCGTTTTTGTGTGAGAAGTTTGGATTTACCCGTGGGCGTGCGGCAACACTGGTTACGTCCGGTTGTCTTGTCATAGGTATCGTTTCTTCTCTTTCGTTGGGTGTCTGGAAGAACTTTACGTTTGGCGGGCTGGAATTTTTCAGTGCGCTGGATTTCCTTACGGCAAAGATTATGCTTCCTGTTGGAGCGATGTTGTCTGCCGTATTTGTGGGATGGATTCTTGACCGGAAACTGGTACGTGGTGAAGTGACCAATTACGGACGGCTGAAAGGAAGTTATTTCCCGGTGTATCTGGTCGTGTTACGTTTTGTGGCTCCTGTCGGAATTGCACTGATTTTCCTGAACGAGCTGGGATGGCTGGGATAAAGTAAGAGAAGGGGGCCTCATGTGGAATGATTTTTTCTACTATAGTCGTTCTGAGCGTCGTGTCATTTGCCTGTTGCTGGTTCTGCTGGCCTTGCTGGGGGGTATTGCAGCCTGTCTTTCCTGGCGGCACCGTCAGGAAGAGACAAGGGTATGTTACGATGCGGAGGCCGATTCCTTCCTGTTGCAGGTGAGGACGCTGGAAAAGAAGCAACGCTCGGAGACGGCAGTAAGACGTCTTTCACGGAAGGAAACGTCCATGCCTGTTGTCTTGCAACCTTTTGATCCGAACGTGGCTGATTCGCTCCAGCTGTGCTCCTTGGGTATACCCGGTTATGTGGTCCGAAACATCCTCCGGTATCGGGCAAAAGGCGGAACCTTTCGTTCGGAAGCCTCGTTTGCCCGGATTTACGGACTGGATTCTGCGCTTTTCCTGTCGTTGAAACCTTATTTGAGATTTCCTGACCAGAGTGCGGCCGAACGGAAACAGACAGAGATTTCCCCAAAGTCGGAGCCGCTGTTTCCTGTAAAACTGCCTGCAGGCACGGTGGTTGAATTGAATAAAGCCGATACTGCTTTGCTGAAACAGATTCCGGGTATTGGAAGCGGAAGGGCGCGGATGATTGTGGCTTATCGTGAACGCTTGGGAGGGTACGTACAGGTATCACAGTTGAGGGAACTGCCGTTTTGGGCGGATTCACTCAATGTCTGGTTTACCTGTGATGTTTCGTCTGTAAGGAAGATTCAGGTGAACCGTTTCGGACTTGATCGTCTCCGGAACCATCCTTATATGAATTTTTACAAGGCTAAGGCAATTCTGGAATACCGGCGGAAACGGGGAAAAATTAAAGGCCTTTCCCAGCTGTCCCTGTTTCAGGAGTTTACTGAGAAAGACCTTGAACGGTTGTCTCCTTATTTGTCGTTCGAATAGCAGTTGTTACGGATGACTGTAACCTGCAGCTTCGGCTATCTTGAATGGAATTTCCGTATTGTCAATGCGTCCCTGGAATATGTCGGCTCCTGCACCGATGGCAAATACCGGGACATATCCGGCAGAGTGTCCGCCACTGGTCCATCCTACCAGGGCAATGTCGTCCAGAATGCGTTTGGCCTCGGCTGCGATGGGTTCGTCCTGGGCATATTCGCTCTTTTCCAGTTTAACTTCCTGATTCAGGAAACTTTTCTCGTATACGGCTTTCAGGCTGGCTTCCTGTTTTTCAGTGAGTTGTACGGTGTCCCAGAATCCGAAGTTTTCTTTCAGTGCCTTTTGGATACTTTCCCAGGAAACCTGATTTTTGGTTTTCATACGCAGGTTGTTGATGATCCGTGTGAATCCCTGTTCGCTTACACGCTGGTTTTTCAATACCTGCAAGTTCAGTTCGTACGGACCTTTACCCAGAACGATTCCTCCGGTTTCGTGGTCGGCTGTAACTACAATCAGGGTCTCATCCGGATGTTGTTCGTAGAATTCGTAAGCGACCTTGATGGCGTTGTCGAAATCCTCTACTTCGTGGAATGTGGTTGCTGCATCGTTGCTGTGGCAGGCCCAGTCGATTTTTCCACCTTCTACCATCAGGAAAAATCCTTTTGACAGATCTTTTGACAGAAAGTTCAGCGCGGAACGGGTGATTTCTTGCAGAGTCAGGTCGTTTTTCTGACGGTCGATGGCGTACGGAATGGAATAACGGTCTTTTTGAGAAGCTTCTTCCGACTGAAACAGAATCATTTTTTCGGCTTTCTTGCTTTTTTTCTGGTAATCCTTGTAGCCGCGGGCTATGGTATATCCATTCTTACCGGCCAGTTCATAAAGATTATCGGCATCTTTTCCTGATTTGTCTGTTGGTTCCAGAAAATCAGAACCGGCATAAAAGTCGAATCCGGCTTTGTACAGGTCCTTTCCTATTTTATAATAACTGTCACGTCCGGCTGCATGTGCATAGAAGGCAGCCGGTGTTGCATGATCTACGCTGACGCTGGTAGCTACACCTACCCGGTGACCGGACTCCTTGGCCCATACAGCGACACTGCTTACAGAGGTTTCCTGATCTTTCAATACACCGATGGCTCCGTTTTTAGTCTTGTTGCCGGTAGCCAGTGCTGTTCCGGCTGCGGCAGAATCGGTTACACCGTTGGTCGCTGAGAAAGTTGTCGCAACGGTTGCATAGGGGAATTGCGTGAATTGCAGCGGAATAATTCCGATTTTCCCGTTCAGCTCTCCCCGGTAAAGCTCCGTCCCTTGTACCTGATTTACTCCCATACCGTCTCCGATAAAGTAGAATACATACTTGGCCTGCTGGGCGAATGAATAATAAGTTGCCAGCAGAATGAATGCGAGTAGAAATGAAATCTTCTTCATGAATGAATTTGTAAAAAGTTTAACTGTCTTTGCGCAAAAATAGGGAAAAGATATTTTTTGCTCATACAAATCATTAAAAAAAAGTTCTTAGGGATGAAAGTTCTTTCAAGTGCGGCGTTATAAGTATTACAGAATCATTAATTAAAAATTTTGAGAGTATGAAGAAAGTAATGTTGTTGGCAGGATTCTGCAGTTTGTTGGCAGCCTGCCAGAGCGAGAAAGAACCGGAGTATACAACCCCGTCGGATAGCATGCCGATGTATCTGGAAGCATCCATTGCTTCGGATCGGGTTACGAGCAGAACGACCGTGACGGAAGAAGGAAATTCAAGCTTTATGGAGACTGATCGGATAGGTTTTTTCCATCCGGATGCAGTGGAAGCCTGCTGTTGGGAGTATGATGGTGCCAATTGGAATACAGCATCCGATCTGAACTGGGAAAACAAGGTGGAAAGTTTTCATTTCTGCGCTTTTTATCCTTATCAGGAAGGAGCGGTACGTACAGCTGTCCCTATGCCTGACCTGTCTGCTCAGACGGGGGAACTGGATCATGTAGGCAATCTGGATTTTCTGGCCGGACATTGCGATGCCTCTTATTCGGATGGAGGAGGAATTGTTTCTTTCACGGGAGCCGATGCTTTTCAGCATGTATACGCTATGCTGAAAATTGTGGTAAACAAGAACGAGGCCGACGATAATATGACTGTGCATACGGTGAAGTATGAAGGAGAAGATATTGTTACTCCGCATACATATTGTTTTGGCGATAATTTTACGGCCGATGAGCTGGTAAAAGATCCGTCACCGGTTTCTACCCTGACTCTGACGCCCGAAGCCAGTGTAGATGAAGGAGGATATACGATTGTCGTTCTGCTGAATCCGGTAACTTTATCGACTTCCTTGAATTTGACGTTTGAATATACCCGTAACGGCATATCTTATACAGCTTCTACAGATAAGCTTGGCACGGAGTTTACGGGAGGTAAACTTTATGAGTACACTCTCAGACTGAAAAAGGAAGATATTATCATAGAAGGTAATGCCATCAGCAACTGGGATAGTATGGTGGGCGACTAACCTACTAAACACATTATCACATTATAAATAAGCGAATTAATTCTTACTTT
>USCT01000031.1 GCA_900553185.1 uncultured Bacteroides sp. | reverse complement strand
ATTATTCTTTGGGCGGATTAACCGCTGTCAATGTTGGCAAACATAGTAACTTTTCTATCTATCAAAAATCATTCATTTCTCATGGTTCAACCGATCTCTGTTCGTTCTGCAACTCTTCACGGATAAACTTCGGCGTATATCCTTCCGTAGACTGAGCGACCTGCTCCGGTGTACCGCAGGCTAACAACCGGCCTCCGCCCTTTCCTCCTTCAGGTCCCATATCGATTACGTAATCGGCCATCTTGATGACATCCAGATTATGTTCGATTACAATCACCGTATTACCCTTGTCTACCAAACGTTCCAGAACAGTCATCAGTACACGGATATCTTCAAAATGAAGTCCCGTAGTAGGTTCATCCAGAATATAAACAGTCTTTCCCGTATCACGTTTGGCCAGTTCTGTAGCCAGTTTCACACGCTGGCTTTCTCCCCCCGACAACGTAGTAGAAGGCTGTCCTAATTTGATATATCCCAAACCTACTTCCTGCAATACTTTAATCTTATTCAGTATCTGTGGTACATTCTCAAAAAATTCAACAGCCCGGTTGATGGTCATATCCAATACGTCTGCAATAGACTTTCCTTTATAACGCACTTCCAGGGTTTCCCGATTATAACGCTTTCCGTGACAAACTTCACATGGTACCAGTACATCGGGCAAAAAGTTCATCTCTATGATCTTATAACCATTCCCTCCACAGGCCTCACATCGCCCTCCAGATACGTTAAAAGAAAAACGTCCAGGTTTATATCCCCTGATTTTTGCCTCAGGAAGTCCCACAAACAAGTTTCGAATGTCCGAAAAGACTCCCGTATAAGTAGCCGGATTGGAACGAGGGGTACGCCCCAATGGAGACTGATCCACATTGACAACCTTATCGATATATTCCAATCCTTCGATAGAATCATACGGCAACGGATCCTGTAACGAACGATAAAAATGCTGTGAAAGGATCGGCTGAAGTGTATCATTGATTAAAGTTGACTTTCCACTACCAGAAACACCTGTTACGCAGATTAAAGTACCCAACGGAAACTCAACATCTACACTTTTCAGGTTATTACCTCTGGCTCCTTTCAGCCAAATAGAATGTCCATTTCCCTGCCGTCTCTCTGCCGGGATCTCAATTTTCATCTGTCCGTTCAGGTATTGGGAAGTCAACGTATGGGTACGTAACATCTCCTGCGGTGTACCGGCAAAAACCACTTCACCTCCCAACCGTCCGGCCTTCGGCCCCATATCGACGACATAGTCTGCAACCAGCATCATATCTTTATCATGCTCTACCACAATGACCGTATTACCCAGATCACGCAGTTTCTTCAAAGAATTGATCAGACGAATATTATCCCGCTGATGCAATCCGATACTTGGCTCATCCAGAATATACAGTACATTTACCAACTGAGAACCGATTTGCGTCGCCAACCGGATACGCTGGCTTTCACCTCCCGACAAACTGACAGACGAACGGTTCAATGAAAGATAATCCAGTCCTACATCCAGCAGAAAACGAAGCCGTGAACGTATTTCCTTCAGTATTTCGGAAGCTATGATCCGTTGCTTTTCTTCCAGATGCGGCTCTACTTGTTGCAACCATTCATACAGTTCACTGATATCCATCGAAGCCAGTTCGTAAATATTCTTATCATGTATACGGAAATGAAGCGCTTCCTTGTTCAGGCGGGCTCCTTTACATTCCGGACATACATCCGTCTTGGCAAACTGATCCGCCCACTTCTGAGCCGTAGCCGACGCATCCTTTTCCTGCATCAACTGAATATATTTTACTATTCCCTCATAAGTCACAAAATAATCAGAAGACGCATGAATCAACGAGCTCTTAATTTTCAAGCGTTCATCACATCCATACAGTATTTCATTAATGGCATCTTCAGGCAATTCACTGACAGGAGTTTTCAGACCGGCCTCATACCGTTCCAACAAAGCATCTATCTGCCAGAATATCATAACATTCTTATATTTTCCCAACGGAGCGACAGCCCCTTCATAGACAGACAGCGAACGATCCGGAATAACCTTGTCCACATCGATCTGATTCACATACCCCAAACCTTTACAACGAGGACAGGCTCCCTGTGGAGAATTGAATGAAAAATTATGTGGAGCCGGTTCCCGATACGAGAGTCCCGTTACCGGACACATCAGTCGTTTACTGTAATGACGTACGCTCTCTGTCTGGGCATCCAGAATCATCAGCAATCCATCTCCCTGCGTCATGGCTGTCGACACACTCTGCTTCAAACGCTTTTCTTCCTTTTCCGTAACGACCGTCTTGTCAATTACAATTTCTATATCATGATTCTTGTAACGGTCCAGTTTCATGCCATGCACAATCTCACGTATTTCTCCGTCTACACGCACATACAAATACCCTTTCTTACGAATCTGTTCGAAAAGTTCTTTATAATGCCCTTTACGGGTACGTACCACTGGTGCCAGAATATAAATACGATGTCCCTTATAATCGCGGTGAATCAGTTCGATGATCTTTTCTTCAGTATATTTCACCATTCGCTCACCGGACAAATACGAATAAGCCACTCCGGCCCGCGCGAAAAGCAAACGCAGATAATCGTAAATTTCGGTAGTAGTACCTACCGTAGACCGAGGGTTCTTGTTTGTAGTTTTCTGCTCAATGGAAATCACCGGACTCAGTCCCGTTATCTGATCCACATCGGGACGTTCCATGCCTCCCAGAAAATTACGGGCATAAGCCGAGAAAGTCTCAATATACCTACGCTGTCCTTCCGCAAAAATTGTATCAAAAGCCAGCGATGATTTTCCGCTACCACTAAGTCCCGTGATGACGGTCAGACTGTTACGCGGAATCTCTACATCGATGTTTTTCAGGTTGTGAACACGCGCTCCCTGTATATTTATAGTCTCTTTTCCTTCTGTCATAGCTTAATATATCACTGATATTTTGCAAAGATAATGCTTTTTTGTACTTTTGCCACTCAACCAACAGGAAGAATAAAATGAAATTCATTCACACGATTTGTCTTTCGCTGATTCTATCGGCAAGTTCATTCCATACAGGAATATTCGCGCAAGCAAGCAACGACTATTTTCTGCATACTGTTTCCAAGGGACAGAGCCTTTACTCCATAGCCAACATGTACGATACTACCGTCGATGAGATTGTACGCTTAAACCCTGGAAGCGATACACAAATCAATGCCGGACAGGCTCTTAAAATACCTCAGAAAAACGCTCGTACAGGAAGCAGCCAGGAAAAATCTTTCCACACCATTCAGGCAGGTGAAACACTCTATCAGTTGACCGTAAAATACAATGTTTCGGCCAAAGCCATTTGTGCTGCCAACCCAGGACTTAGTGCCAGCAATTTCAAGATAGGACAAGTAATCGTTATCCCAGCAACAGATACCACGACCTCAACAGCTACCCAGAAATCGGATTCACCGACGACACCGGCCACTACTACCTCAAAACGTGACTGGAAAGAAATGCATAAGGTAGAAAAGAAAGAGACCATTTTCAGCATCAGCAAAGAATATGGAATCACGCAGGAAGAACTGATTGCAGCCAATCCGGAATTACGCACAAAAAAATTACGGAAAGGAATGTTTCTGTTTATTCCCTATCCCAAATCTTCCGAAAAGAAAGAAACGCCTGCTACCCCGACAATTATTCCGACCAACGAAGAACTATTCAGTGAAAGCCGCTTTGAACGGAAAAACATCAGTACGATCAAGGTTGCAGTGCTGCTACCATTTATGACCGGAACAGATAACAGGGAAGAGCAACAGCGCATGACCGAATACTACGAAGGTTTCCTGCTTGCCGTAAAAGAACTAAAATCACAAAATGTATCCATCGATTTATACACTTACGACACCAAAGGTAATACAGCTACGCTCAATTCCATCCTGAACAAGGCAGAACTCAGAAACATGGATCTCATAATCGGAGGAGTGCGTTCGGCCAATATTAAGCTACTGGCCGATTATGCAGCCAAGAACGATATCCGGCTGGTCATCCCGTTTGCGAACAAAGTAGATCAAGTATTCAACAATCCAAACATATATCAGGTTAATACGCCACAATCATATTTATATTCAGAAGTATATGAACATTTTACCCGTACGTTCAAGAAAACGAATGTTATTTTCCTTGATACGCAGAACGGCGACAAAGAAAAGAATGAATTTATCAGTGGCTTGAAACGGGAACTGAAAGACAACCGGATCACTTTCAAGCAAACGGCCATTGATCCACAAACAACTCCCGAAAAAATGATAGCCTCCATGGATACACTGTCGGAAAATGTATTTGTCCCGATCTCCGGAAAAAGCTCCGCGCTTGCCCAAGCCTTTCCAACATTACTACAGATCCGGCGTAGCCATCCAAATTTCCGGATGCATCTGTTCGGTTACCCGGAATGGCAAACCTATACCCAGGAATACTTATCCAATTTCTATGAACTGGATACCTATTTCTATTCCTCCTTCTATACGAACAACCTGTTCCCGGCCGCTGTACAATTCAGTAAGAATTATCGCAACTGGTATGGAAAGGAAATGGCCAACTCATTTCCCAAATATGGTATGCTCGGATTCGATACCGGTTATTTCTTCCTGAAAGGACTGGCCCAACAGGGAAACAAACTGGAAGATAACCTCGACCGTATCAACGTAACTCCGATACAAACCGGATTTAAGTTTGAACGTGTCAACAACTGGGGAGGATTCATCAACCGGAAAGTATTCTTTGTTCACTTTACCAAAGACTATGAACTGATTAAAATGGATTTTGAATAATGAACAGATATCTTCTACTTCCGTTGCTTATCTTGTGTCTTTGCTTTGCCATACAACCAGCCAAAGCCCAACTACAGGATGAACGGCGTAACTTTTCCATCGGTGTAAACGGTGGTGTCAATCTCAGCTCGGTTAGTTTTCAGCCCAGAATCCGTGAAGGAAAACTCATTGGACCTTCTGCGGGCATAACGGCACGTTATATCTCTGAAAAATATTTCAGCATGATTTGCGGCATTCAGGCAGAAATCAATTACTCCCAGTATGGATGGAAAGAGGTTTACGACGATGAAACAGGAGATTCCTACAAGCATGCCATGAACTACATCGAAATTCCTGTTCTGGCTCACCTGGCTTTCGGTAAAGATCAAGGAAACGGACTACGTTTCATCGTCAATCTGGGTCCCCAGTTCGGTTACCTGCTCGGAGAAAAAGAAACCTTCAACTGGTCTTCCGAACGAACCGGTGAACAATATGGCAAAATGGCCGACCGTAAACTCGAATATGGTATCGTAGGAGGAGGAGGCATGGAAATACGCACCGGTATCGGCCACTTTCTCATAGAAGCACGGTATTATTACGGTTTAAGTGATTTCTACAACAACTCTAAAAAAGATTATTTCGAACGGTCCGGACATTCTTACATCGGAGGGCGTATAACCTACTTGTTCGATCTGAAAAAATAACCTTGATACAATCAATAAAAACAAACATTCATGAAATTAATATCCTGGAACGTAAACGGATTAAGAGCCTGCTGCGATAAAGGCTTCCGCGATGCATTCAAGACCCTGGATGCCGATTTTTTCTGCCTGCAAGAAACTAAAATGCAGGAAGGGCAACTCGATCTTTCCTTCGACGGTTATACCTCATACTGGAACTACGCCGAGAAAAAAGGATATTCCGGAACCGCCATATTTACCCGCCACCAACCTTTGGCCGTGACGTATGGTTTGGGAATAGATGACCATGACCGCGAAGGAAGAGTTATTACCCTGGAAATGGAACAATTTTATCTGGTAACAGTCTACACCCCCAATTCCCAGGATGGGCTGAAACGTCTGGATTACCGCATGACGTGGGACGATGATTTCCGGCATTACCTGCAGGAACTGGATCGCAAGAAGCCCGTACTGGTCTGCGGCGACCTGAATGTAGCCCATCAGGAAATTGACCTGAAAAATCCCAAGACCAACCGTATGAATGCCGGTTTCACCGATCAGGAACGCGGCAAGTTCCAGGAGCTTCTGAATGCCGGTTTCATTGATACATTCCGTCACTTTTATCCTACCCAAGAGGGTATTTATTCCTGGTGGTCATACCGCTTCAAAGCCCGTGAAAAGAATGCGGGGTGGCGTATCGACTATTTTTTAGCGTCAGAGCGCTTAAAACCCCAATTAGACGGAGCACGCATTCATACCGAGATTTTCGGTTCCGACCATTGTCCGGTAGAAGTAACTATTCACTGGTAAACTTTTTATGATTCGATGAAGAACAGTGGTTTCACCCTGAAGAAACGCCTGAAAAGCTTCCAGTACGCATGGCACGGCATTGTATTGCTCATCCGGTATGAACACAACGCCTGGATCCATACTTTCGCGGCTGTATGTGTCATTGCAGCCGGATTTCTGACAGGGCTTTCTACGACCGAATGGATAGCTGTAACCTTTGCTATCGGCAGTGTACTGGCTGCCGAAGCCTTCAACTCAGCCATCGAAGCCCTGGCCGACCGTGTAAACGAGTCGTACGACGAAGCCATCAAACGTACCAAGGACCTGGCTTCAGGGGCCGTCCTACTGACAGCCATTGCAGCAGCTGTCATAGGCCTCATCATATTTATTCCCAAACTGTTGCATTTCCTACACTAAAATCATCCTGCTTCCATGAAAAGACTGCTACTTCTGCTGATTATTGTCGGATACGGATGCTCCGTCCTTTACGGACAAGAGATTGAAGTCAGTGACAGCCGAAAAGCTGTACGCACTTCAGGCGATATCGGAGCCATACTGCTGCCTGTAGCAGGACTGACCGCCATTTTAGTGGAAAAAGACTGGGAAGGTCTCAAGCAAGGAGCACTCTCCGGTGTCACAACGCTGGGAGTTACATTTGCATTAAAATACCTGATCAAAAAGGAACGCCCTGATCACAGTGACAATCATTCATTCCCATCCATGCACACATCTGTTTCATTCACAGCAGCTTCCTTTATTCAGCGCCGTTACGGATGGAAATGGGGAATACCTGCATACATGGTATCAACGTATGTCGGTTGGAGCCGTGTATACGGGAAAAAGCATGACTGGATAGATGTAGCCTCCGGTGCCGCAATCGGTATTGGCAGTGCTTACCTGTTCACCCGCCCGTTTGCACGTAAACACGAACTGACACTCACCCCGATAGCCGGTGACGGCCATTGCGGTATCTATGCTTCCCTGAAATTCTAACATTTACAGTCCTGAAGATTTATCAGAATCCGATTCCAACGATTTCTATAAAAGTAAAAGCGCCTCATCTGAGACGCTTTTATACTTTTATTATATTTAGAAACTACTTTGGACAGGTATTCATCAATTGAAATAATACAGGAATGTAGCGATACCTTCCAAAGCCTTCTTCTTCTGATCCTTAATCTCGATGGAGAACTTAATTTCAGCCTTAGCTACTCCACGCAGATTAACCAACGAATGCAAATCAGCAATCAATCTGACACTCTGTCCGGACAATACAGCCTGACCGAATTTCATTTTGTCCATACCATAGTTTACCATCATCTTCAGGTTATTTACTTCAATAATCTGATTCCACAGGTAAGGAAGCAACGACAAGGTAAGATAACCATGTACAATGGTGCTCTTAAAAGGACTTTCTGCCTTGGCACGTTCCGTGTCTACATGGATCCACTGATGGTCGAGGGTTGCATCCGCAAACAAATTGATACGTTCCTGAGGAATTTCCAACCAGTCAGAAATACCAATCTGCTGACCTACTAATTTTTCAAACTCTTCGTACGAGTTAATAATAACTTTACTCATATCTATCTCTTAAATAAACTAAATGCTTAATATCGATACAAATTTAAGTAAAATCCTGTACAAAGAAACCGTTTATCCACAAAAAGTATACATTATTTTATGATATGTGCAATAAAATCCAGCATTCAGGAATATTACCCCAATAAACCGAAACGCTTCAGGTCCTCATCAACCGACGAAATGCCTCCGATACCAAATGTATCAACCAGCACTTTCAGTACACCCGGCGAAAGAAAAGCCGGCAATGTAGGTCCCAGATGAATCTGTTTCACTCCCAGACTCAGCAAGGCCAGCAACACAATGACGGCCTTCTGCTCATACCACGCAATGTTGTATACGATGGGTAATTCGTTGATGTCGTTCAACCCAAATACTTCCTTCAGCTTTAAGGCAATAAGAGCCAGCGAATAACTGTCGTTACACTGACCGGCATCCAGTACCCGGGGAATACCTTGAATGTCACCTAAAGGCAACTTGTTATACTTATACTTTGCGCAACCGGCTGTCAGGATCACCGTATCCTTTGGCAAAGCCTTGGCAAATTCCGCATAATAGTCACGACTTTTCATACGTCCGTCACATCCCGCCATGACAACAAACTTACGGATAGCTCCACTCTTTACAGCCCCCACTACCGTATCGGCCAGTTGCATCACCTGATTATGTGCAAATCCTCCTATCAGTTCTCCGGTTTCCAGTTCTGTAGGCGGCTGACACTGACGGGCCATCGCAATTACCTCCGAAAAATCCTTATGCCCTTCCGCATCAGTCTCCAGATGCTTGCATCCCGGATAACCGGTAGAATTTCCGGTAAAGATACGGTCTTTATAGCTTGCATCCTTCAAAGGTGGAACGATACAATTGGTTGTAAAGACAATGGGGCCGTTGAATGCGGCGAATTCTTCGCGCTGTTTCCACCAGGCATTGCCATAATTCCCCACAAAATGTGCATATTTCTTAAATGCCGGATAATAATGTGCCGGCAACATCTCACTGTGTGTATACACATCAATGCCTGTACCTTCTGTCTGTTCCAACAGATCCTCCAGGTCGCGTAAATCATGACCGCTGATCAGGATTCCCGGACGTTTTCCGACGCCGATGTTGACGCGGGTCATTTCCGGATGACCGTAACGCCCGGTATTGGCCGCATCAAGCAATGCCATTGTCCGTACTCCTACCTCGCCGGTACGAAGTACCAGCGCCACCAGATCATCAGCCGACAGAGTTTCCACGGCCAGCCTGCACAAAGCCTCCTGCATGAAAGCATGTATTGTTTCATCAGAATGCCCCAGACGCATGGCATGTTCATGATAAGCTGCCATTCCTTTCAAGCCATACACCAGCAGCTCCTTCAGCGAGCGCAAATCCTCATTCGGTTCACGAAGCACTCCCACCAGTTTCGCCTTTTCCGCATAATCGGTCCGGGTACCGTTCCAGGTCAGTTCATCCACTTGCGACAACGCCAGTCCCTCCTGGCCGGCTTGTGCCATCAGTTCGTTACGAAGCTGCAATCCCGCCTCTACCCGACGAAGAATACTCTCCTCATCAAAATTGGCATTGGTTATGGTACAAAACAAAGCGTCGGTAACAAAAGAATCAACCCGTTTGCAATCAAACATTTTTTCCTGTTTCCGCAAAGCAGTAGAAACAATAGAAACACCCCGTACGACAAACAGCAACAAATCCATGGCACGAGCCGTAGTATCATTCTTTCCACAGACTCCTTTCAGGGTACATCCTATTCCTTTGGCTGCTTCCTGACACTGATAACAAAACATATTTCCTTCCATATTTTTGATTTTTAAAATGATTTCTGTTTTCTTTGTGCAAAGATGGAGATAACCTCTTCCCCATTCTGTCACCCATGTTACAGAGAATCTTAATGAATATTAAACTACTAGCGTTATGGATGCAAAATCTCTGATCCGACTACCTATATTCAATGGTTGCAATGAAGATGACGCCCGGCAACTACTGGCTGTAGCTCCCAACAGCATACGCCGATACCCGACAAATACATTCATCGCCCGACAAGGGGACAGTTGCCGTTCGCTTTATATTTTATGCAGTGGAAGCGTACGTGCCCAGATGGAAAGTGCTGAAGGGAAACTCCTCACAATTGAAATAATGAAAGCCCCGGAAGTACTGGCTCCGGCCTTTATTTATGCTTCCGAAAACCGGTTTCCGGTACACATCGAGACCCTGGAATCCTGTGAAGTCTTTCTGATGGATAAAACCAAGTTCCTGATGTTCATGCACGAGCATCCGGTTGTCATGCAGAATTTTCTGCGCGAAATATCAGACCGAAGCCAGTTCTTAAGCAAAAAGCTGAACGAATTCGCCTTACAAAGTCTGAAATCGCGCCTCATGAACTACCTGCAGATCCATAAACGGATCCACAACCAGCAGGAAGTAGCCTTCATTCTGGGAGTAGCCCGTCCCTCACTGGCCCGCACACTGGCAGAACTGATTGCCGAAGGAAAAATCTATATGGAAGGGAAAGATGTAGTAATTCCGGAGTAAGGACAAAGAACAACGGTAAGAAAACATACTGCCAGAACATTCAGACCGCTTTCTGACGAGTAATCGGAGATAACTTTTTTTTATGACAGAATCTCGTTCAGAAGTCGTACCTTTGTCCTACCAAAATCAATAAACTATTTTATCATGTATCAATCTATACTTCGCCCCTGTCTGTTTCGTATCGATGCCGAAAAGATTCACAACCGGATTATCACCATGCTTCATATCTACCGCCACCTTCCACCGGTAAGAAGCCTGACCCGAATGGCCTGTCATCCTAAAACAACTCCATTCCAATGGAGAAACCTGACATTCAGCAACCGTGTCGGACTATCTGCCGGCTTCGACAAAGAAGCAAGCTGTTTCGACGAACTAAGCGACCTGGGATTCGGTTTTATAGAAGTAGGAACCGTCACTCCCGAAAAAGTGACAGGAAATCCTTCTCCCCGTATTTCCCGTCTTCCGGCAGATTGTGCCCTGATTTCACGTACCGGCTTCAACAATCCCGGAAAAACAATCTTTCTGAATAACCTGCAAAGAAAACGGAAAGGGAAATATATTCTGGGAATCAATATCAACACCAATCACCCGAACGATGAGGTACAAGCCAAGGCTGAAATCACCGACCTGTACACGACATTCAGTGAATATGCCGATTATTATACCCTCAACTGGGGAAGCATGTCTCCCGAAATCATGAGTGCCGTACTCACAACCATGCTACCACAGAAACAGACACTTCAGAAGCCAGTCTTTCTGAAATTACCGGCCGATGTACTTGTAGAGAAACTGGACGGCATTATCGACTACGCCCGGCAACACCACATCGACGGATTTATCGCTACCGGCCCTACCCAAGACCGTTCCCTGCTCATTCATTCCTCACAAACCGAAATAGAGCAGACAGGTGCCGGTGGAATCAGCGGCCTGCCGGTCATCCATAAATCCATAGAAGTAGTCAGATATTTGTCGGCTCATGCCCCCAAGGAAATGCTCATCATCGGAGCCGGAGGCGTCATCACTCCGCTGGAAGCCACTTCCATGCTGAAAGCCGGTGCCCAACTCGTGCAAATCTATTCTGCCTTTATTTATGAAGGCCCCGGAATTGTCAAGCAGATTGCCGAAACATGCAATCAATAACCTGTCATTATTTCTAAAGGATAACCGTTTTTTCAGGGTTATCCTTTAGAAAATCTGCTGTCACATACGATCCTTCTGACTCTCACCCGCCCCGGTACCTTTATATTTACTCTTCGTGGCATTGAACTTGTAGCGGAAAGTGAGTTTAAAAGAACAATGCGTGGATTTTTCATCCATCCGCATCGTCTGCATATCACTGACATACATGATAAAGTCCCGTTTATAGCTGTCGAGCACATTCAACGCATCGAACCGGATATTCAGATTGTCGTCCAGAAAACTTTTTTGCAGGGAAAGGTCAGCCCGCCATGACGATTCCAGAAAACGGCCGTTCTGCATATCCCCCTTTGTGCGGTAAGAGAAATCGGCATCCAACAAGATTCCCCGGGGCAACTGAAAATTGTTGTTCCAGACAAAGGTTCCCATCGGGCGATGCAGCTTCAACGGTCCTTGCGGCGTTTGGGCATTATACCCTTGCCTGGTAACCTGAAAACGCCATTGGGGATGCCAAATCCCAACCGTAGGAGAAAGAGTCAGCCCGGCAAATAGCTTGTCATAAGCCGGAGCATTGGCCAGCGACATGAGCATGATGGTCGGATTCTCTTCATCGTACAGACTGGTTACATTGATAACCTGATTCTTGATACGGTTATAACCGGCAGTCAGCTGTATCCACCGATAAGTAGCTCCCAACGTTACGTTCTGGGTCAAAGTCGGCTTCAATAAAGGATTACCGGTTTCGTAGGTATATTTATTGGCATACAATACATTGCTCCGTAGATTCCAATAAGACGGACGTGCGATATCTGTCCGGTAAGCCAATTGGATATTTACACGCCGGATGGGAAAGGACAGGGAAAACGTCGGAAACAGGTTGTTATAGGTTTTACTCTGCTCCTCTATCCGTCTGCCTTCTTCGTAATAATCGGATGAAGTATATTCGTAACGGAGTCCTGCCTGCACCTGTACTTGACCGAAACTCCTTCCGAATTCTGCAAAAAAAGCGCCCATATTTTCACGGATGCGGCTATCGTCATCGTTGATAATCCCTTCCGGATTGACGAAGATGTTGTTCCGACGGGTATAGGTATACTCTCCACCCAAAGCCAGTTCACCGCCTCCTACCGGTCTGGAAAGAATCAGTCTGGCAGCATACAAGGCATTGGCCACATCGTTGAATGTAGATACCATCCGGTTTTCTTCCGATTGGTCGGGCAGACAGGTAACTTCATCCATGCTGTTTTCCTTATGAATGTCACTCCAATAGCCGTCCAGATTCAGGTCAATGCTCCAACGGTTCAACTGCCCGATGTAGTAGACATTCAACTGACGGGTATCTTCCTTGTCGGTTTCAAGGTTCGGACTGACGGTGTTCTCTACCGGACTGTTGTCACGGAATACCTGCGTATGCAGAATCATGTTCATGCTGTTCTCCGGTGTCCTGTCATAACCGTAACGAATACCGATGGCGTTGTTCTCATCAAAAGTGTAGTTCAAGGCAAGCTGGCCTCCCACCTCCTTATCGGTACCGTCGGTAAATACGTCCGATTCCTGCAACCAGTGTTGTTGGAGGTACGTGTCCTGATAAAAATCTTTTGCGGCCCAACCGTAAGAACGGGAACCGTATATCGTACCCGAAAGATCAAAGCTTCCCTTACGATAATTGAAGTTGAGTTGTTCCAGAGCGCTCCAGTCGCGGTTATATTCCAGCAAAGTACGATTGTCAAGCCCGAAACCTTCTCCTTCAGTCCGGTTCGTTACGATACGGATAACGGAAGTAACTTCAGCCCCATACCTTGCTCCGGGATTGTTGATTACTTCCACCGATTTCACATTTTCGGCCGACAACCGGTCAAGTTCTGCCCTATCGAGTACCTTGCGCCCATTGATGTAGACATCCGGCACTCCCCTCCCGAACACATTAATCTCACCGTCTTTCGAAGAGACATTGGGAATCTTGTCCAGAAGCCGTTCCGTTGTGCCTGATTTCTCCAATACACTTCCTTTCACCGTGGTTACCATCGCATTGCCTTTGATACGGGTAACCGGCAAATCCGCATTCACGACCACCTCTCCCAAAAGTTGTGCATCCGACTTCAATTGTACAACACCCAAATCGGTAGGATTCACCGGTTTGTATACGGTAGAATAACCGATAGAAGAGATTCTGATTAATTGGTCCGGTGCCGTCGCTTCCAACGTAAAAGTCCCATCCGCATCACTGATGGTTCCGGTTACGAAAGACGAATCCGGAAGAGACAATAAAACCACGTTGGCGTATGGTAAAGGCTGGTTCTGTTCGTCCACCAGCTTCCCGTTGACGGTCTGTGCCGACAATCCGAAAGAGAATGCCAAAGTGCATAGTAGCAGTAGTGTTTTTCCAAGTGTTTCCATAAATATCTATACGATTTGATTATGTTGTTGCAAAAATCCTGACTCTACGGAGCATTTTCACTACCAGATAGAGTAGTTCTTTATCCACAAAGGTAGAATGAATTATCGGAACAAGAACAAAAAGCACATCTACAGCACAGGCTTACAAAACGGACATAAAATGATGGAATTCAGAAATTTACAAAAGCAGCATAAGAGATTTATCTCTACAGTTCCACTTTTGGGCATTACATCAGTCTGTTTCCCTATCCGTTTCAGTACATGGATGAACTCCAGTTCCCCGCCAATCCACCGAACCTATTCAGGAAGAAAAGAACAAGAAAACCTGAAGAAACAAAAATTATCCTGACTGGAAATATTCTATAAATCCCGACGCAGTTTATATAAACCACGTCGGGATTTACATAAACGCCGACGTGATTTTTATAAACGCCGACGGCGTTTACAGATTATGTGCAGAACTTCAGCTTTTTTATTGGGTACGAAACGGCTTTAAACAGTACTTCGCGGATTACTAATACTCGTATAACCATACATCCAAGGTCTCCCCATCGGCAAAAAGACGGGAGTCCATGGATAAGAAACGCTTCTTCATCCGTGATTTCTGCTGATAGACCGATGTGGGAGAAATAGCCGAAAGTACAGCTATCTGCGATACCGTGAAACGAAGTTTGATAAGAATACAATACTGAATATCAACCTCTGTCAGCACAGGGAAACGGACTTTCAGCCGGGAAGTGAAATCATTGTATACATCATCCACCAAACCGGCAAGACTCTCCCGGTCTGCCTCATCAATAAAATGAGGATTTTTCCGAAGTTCATTGACTAACCCATGTTCCGCCACTAATCGTTCTGCCAATTTGTGTTCACGTTCCCGCAACTGTTTCATTTCATCTTTCAAAGCCTGTATATTGAGCCTGTCCTTCACGCCGGACCGAGTTTCTTGCTGTTCCTTGGATGTCTTTTTCGAGTTCTTCATCTTCGCTTCAGAGGTTTGTTTGTCATACAGTTGTCAATTCTATGGCAAAGATAGAAGATTCTCAATTACATCTGTATAAATCCATATATACAGCCAGTTCAAAACAATCAACTAATAAACAAGTACTTACAAAAGAAGCAACAATTCAAAACATATACAGATATGGTTTTTAGAACCTGCGCAGCCACAAATCGAGTGTTTCACCGTCAGAGAAAAGGTCCGGTTTCTGCTGTAGAAGACGTTTCTTCATCCGTGTTTTCTGCTGCGATACCGAAGTGGGTGATACAGCCATGAATACCGCTATCTGCGATACGCTGAATCCGAGTCTGATAAGCACACAAAGTTGTAAATCCAGTTCCGTCAGATTCGGAAAAGTGTCTGTAAGCCGGTCTGAAAAATGCGGATATACTTCATTGATTAAGGCAGCAAGCCGGGAGAAATCTTCCGGGTGCAGAAAACGGGGAGCAGTCCGTAATTCGGCTACCAACGGATGAACGGCAATCAACTGTCCGGTCAACTTCTCTTCTCTTTCCTTCAGCAACAACATCTCCGTAGTCAGTTCCTGCATGGGTTGTGCCTTGACAGGAGTCTTCTTCAGTTTGCTCCAGTGTGCTTCAATCTGTTGCTGCAGACCTTGGTTTGCAAGAGTCAGACTCCGGTTCTGCTCCTCCAGTTGCCGGATGAGTGACAGCTGTTCTTCCTGTTCGCTGGCCTTTCGGGAAGAAAGCTGGGTCTGCAATTCCTGTATACTCTCGTTGTTTTGCGCAATCAATACCTCATTGTCCTTCAATTGCTTGCTATACTTCTGCAATTCTCTGGAAAGCCGGCTGATGGTACGTTCCTTTTTCTTCAAGTTCTGCTGATAAATGATAATAAGCAAGAAGATGATGACCAACAGCAAGAACACAATCCCTATGATACGGAGCTCCATCCGCTGACGGCTGATAATGAGTTCATAGTTCCGTTGCTGCAATTGTGCTTTGGTTTCCTGTTGCCGGAGAGCTGTATTATGCTTGGCTTTCAGGTCTTCCGTTATGGAATCACAATAACGCCTGAACTCCTGACCATTACAGGTCTGTCCCATTCTTTCATTCAATGCGGCACGTATCTGATAATATAAAGATTTATAGGACAACATGATTTCGTTTTTATGCAGCCTTTGTTCTTCATCCATACTCTTCAGTGCTTTATCTAAGTAATAGACAACCGAATCATTCTTTCCCAAATTCATATAAATTTCGGCAAGACTCAATTGAACAGCATAAGGTAAAAAATCGGGATTAATATGAATGAGCCGCTGGAATTGCGCTATAGACTCTTTATACCTATTGGCCCCCGCTAACATATTGCCATAATTCCGCAGAATATGATGCGCAAACAAAGTATCGCCAGCCTCCAAGGCCAACCGGAAACCTTTTTCAAGACAATCCATATTCGAAGTATCTCCCCCCAGTTGCGATACAAGAGCCAGCGAATACACCATCTGATAATGCTCCACGACGGGAAGTTTGTGAGCAATACGGAGCATGTCTTCAATCATCGCCTTACATTCCAGAAAACGGCTCTGCTTGTACAGTACTTCCAGTTTCTTGCGCTGAAGCACCAGCATGTTGGTGGTATCTTTTCGGGAGATGGCCAGGTCGATACCTTTGTCGAAAACAGCAATCGCCTCATCGTTCGCCTCCTTCCACCTCAGGTACATACCTTCCAGCAAATAAGTGTCCAGCAACCGGGCCGTATCCTTCTGCCGTCGATAAAACGCAATGGACTGATACAGTTGGGAATCTTCCAGCAGTGACATTTCCTGCTGGTAGTGCGCCATAGCCTTGTTCCAGATGAACTTCATCCGCTGTGCCCCGGAAAGAGAACTTTCATCCCTGATGGTGTTCAGCAGTTGCAGGGCAGAGTCAGACTGGTGACGGTACAGTAAAGAGTCCGTTTGCCGCAAAAGAGAAGCCATCTGTGACTGCCTCGTACAGGCAACAAGCAATACCACCACTCCTATCATCCATACAATGAGGTTTATGCTGTATTTCATGTGTGTTTCCGATTTATCCATGCAAAGATAGTCTTTTCTCTTTTATTCGTGCCAATGACCTGAAAAAGGTATAAGGACAACCTCCATGGAAGATTGTCCTGAATACCTCCATAAAGAACAGTATCTTACACATACGGCTCTTCTGGCTTTCGCCGGCTCCGGTTCCCTTGTATTTGCTCTTCGTAGCATTAAACTTGTAGCGGAGAGTCAGGGCTATGCTGCGGCGTACTTCCTGATTTATCGTCATAACCCGGTTTCCGCTATACAATGTTCACCACTTCCACGCTGTTGATGTTATCCGAAGAAAGCCGATCCAGTCCGGAATTGTCTCGTACCTTGCGACCGTTGATGTAAATTTCCGGAGTACCTGCACCGAACACACGGACTTCTCCATCATCGGCTGATACCCCCGGAAGCTTGTCCAACAAGTCCTCTCCGGTTCCTGCCTTTTCAAGGATACTCCCCTGCACCGTAGTCACCATGGCGTCACCCTTCAGATGCATCTTGGGCAAATCGCCTTTTACTACCACTTCACCCAGTATCTGCGCATCCGATACGAGCCGCACGATACCGATATCAGCCGGAGCGGTCAGTTTATACGCTGTCTTATATCCGATGGAAGATATTTTCACTATCTGGTTTTCCGATGTACCCTCCAGAGTGAAAGATCCGTCCCCACTGCTGACGGTCTGTGCCGACAAGCCGAAAGAAGATGCCAAAGTGCATAGTAGCAGTAGTGTTTTCCTAAGTGTTTTCATGCTGTATGTATTATTTTGTGTTTCTGTTGCAAGTTCTTCACCGGCAAAGATAGAATGAATTATCGGAACAGGAATAAAAAACATCTCTACAAACAGACTTTCAGCGCACCAACAAACCGATCTGATTTCCAGACTATTAACAATCTTCCTACAAATTATCATCTCTACAATTGCATTTTTCAATACTCTGCCAGCCGCCGGTCCAGCGTCATTTTTCCCGGAAAGCTCTCCTGTTCCGACTCACTGGGCTGCTTCTTCAGAAAGAACTTCTACCACAGATAAAGACTGCAATAACTCTATAAGAATTCGCAGATTCTATGAATCCCGTAAAAAATGTATAATCTTTGTATGGTTGGTTGTCTGGGCCCGAAAAAGGCTGACCGTTTTTTACGAAGAATCTGGAAAAAGAATTTCTCATAAATAGGTTTCTCTGAAAAAGCAATATCTTTGCGGATGTGATTTTTATATAGTGGCCCCATGAATGTGAAACATATCCTCGGACTTTCCTTTTGCACTTTGCTGCTGATCATTCTTTTTCAGCAGGCGGGTGTATGGTTTGCTTACCACAGTCAGATGCAGAAAGCCGAAGCTGTTCTGGCCGCAAGTTTTAAGGAAACCTTTATACTGGTGACGGATGCACAGGTGAACCGTCTGCCTTATGCGGAAGGAACACTGACACACATGGTGTATGCCCCCGACAGCCTGCACCTGAGCGATGAGGACCGTCAGTTTTATTATGCAGAGCAGACTTCAACAATCTTGCAGGATGGCTACGGACTGCCTGAGACCTCGCTGGACTCGATACGCCTGACGTTAGGACGTATGCTGGAAAATGAAAGAGTGGAGGGGAATATTTATATTCGCAAACTGGATGCAGCGACGGGACAGACCTTGCAGACTTCCCCTGCCGGAATAACATTACCCGATCAGGAAGGAATCGGTATACTGACCTCGCCCCGTGCCTTTCTGCATCAGGGAAATGGAATTGCCGTTGAAGCAATTGTGGATCAGCAATACTTGGCTCATCCGTCGAACCTGTTGTTCCCGGGACTGACTTTTCTTATCGCCGTTCTGCTGACAGGAACCATTGCTCTGCGTATGCACTTGCTTCAAAATCTGCGGCATGACGTTGAACGTCAGTGTGAAGACTTTTATCACCTGGCCAAACAGATGGCCCAACCAGTCCGGAAAATGGAAGCATGTTTGCATGAAGCCTGCTGGGCAGAAGCCCGGCAACAGGGACAGCAGATACTGGAAGATACAGAAGCTACACTGACCCGTGCCAAACAGGAAAATGCACGTCTGCGTTCACACCGCTTTGTGTGGTTGCACCGCCTGTCGTGGAGCATGATACCACTGGCATTCATCCTGCCTGCACTTTGGGGAAAATATATTTACAATGAGCAGTGGCAAACCATGAACCATGAGGTACAGGTATGTTTTGAAGAAGCTTTTATGGAGGAAAATGACTTGCGACATATCCGGTCGCTTGATGTGAACCACCTGCGGGGAACCCGTAAGTCGTTTATAACAGGGATGACGGATTATTTTCATTATCAGACCGATTCCCTGACCTCCGTTCTTTATCGGAAAACAACCGATGAAAACGACAGCGTTATATATGTTCCTGCTGTTCCGACTTCTATCAGTGGAATTTATGTATCTCACAAGTCCATGGACCTGAGTGAGGGGATTCGTCTTTACCGGGCTTATGGTACACAACAGCTTGTCAATGAACGGCCTGTTACCGTTCCTCTTGACATGTTGCGTATGGATTCGCTGTTTCGTACCTTTTTGTCCGAGGCTGGTTTGAATATACGAAGTGGCGTCCGTATGCTGCGTCCTGCCACGAACAAGGTAATCAGGCAGACCGGTGATGTCGGTACTCAGCGGGGTAGCTTCGTTACAACTCCCTTGCGTCTAACGGAAGACGGTTCTGTATGTGTACAGGGGGTGGTTCCCGGTTCAGTAATGACAGTCATTCATTCGGTATGGTATCTGTTTCTGCCTTTGGGGATGGTATTTGCCTTTTGTTTATTGTGCATTGGCTTGCTGTGGCGTGCCTGGAGGCAGCAACGCAGGCTGGAGCAGTTCCGGAAGGATTTCACTTACTCGATGATTCACGATATGAAGTCCCCCCTACAGACGATTCTGATGGGGACCCAAATGCTGGAAAGTGGCAAACTGACTGACAAGCCTGAGAAAATAGAAAAGATAAATCAGGCCATGAACGATGAGTGCGCCCGCTTGCTCACCCTTTCGGGGCGCGTGGTTATGTTGACCGAGATAGAGCGTGGCGAACTGCAGCTTCATCCGATTCGTATGGCACTGTTGCCGTTGTTCAATGATCTGGTTACAAAGTTTCGGCTGAAAGCATCCAAGCCCGTGGAGTTTGATGTCGTATGTTCTGAAGATCTCTGGATTACGGCCGATTCCTTTTGTCTGCATGAAGTCTTGTCCAATCTGGTAGACAATGCTTTGAAATATTCCGGAAAAGAAGTACGTATTCAGCTTTCCGCGGAAGTGACTGCTGACGGTATCCTGCAAATCAAGGTAAATGATGACGGCATTGGTATCCCTCAGAACCAACAGATGAGAATATTCAACCGGTTTGAGCGTATCGATTCCGGGAGCCGTACAACCGTGGCTTCGGGCTTTGGCCTGGGATTGAACTTTGTCTGGCAGGTTGTACAACTGCAAGGCGGCACCATCTCCGTGAAAAGTACGGAAGGAATTGGCAGTGAATTTACAATCTCTTTACCGTTTTAAAAATGCAGAGGAGGCAAGTAACTGAAGCCCACCATTCGGATACCTTGTAGTGTACTAAATAAGTTAACAAATTATTTAGTACACTGGTGTCAGTCTTCGGGAGAAAGAATAGTAATATTCTGATAGCCAAGAGACTGTAAGATTTCACCGACCGTGTCAATCACTTTCTGACGGGCTTTGGCATATACTCCCTCCCGTTTGCACTGCTCCAGGAAATGACGTTCCGCCTCATCGCGCAAGGATTTCATGTCGATAGCCGTCCAGACTTTCATATCGCCGTCTGAGATGGATTTTCTTGCCAGTTCATCCACTACCTTTCCATCCTTATTCAGCATCCGGACCGGAGGAAGCTGTACGGTAATACGGCCGGTAGAAGCATCTATCTGTACATCCTCGTTGCGGAGTTCGGACAAATCGACTCCCAGATTCATACGGCAAGGATAGACCACCGTAATCCGGCATTTCGAGTCGAACAGAATACCGGCTACCTTCTTCTCACGACTCACCACCATATCCTTGTAACAGGTCAGCACACTCAGCTGGGCGATGGCACGCACCTCGTCAACGATAACAGCGGTAGGCTCCATCACCGGTCCACGGGATGTTTCATCGTCTTCCATCGAAGCCCAACGGTATCCTGCAAACCCTGCAACCAGGATGATTACCACCAACAACACTATCCGAAAAAGATTCTTCTTGCTCATTTCTGCTTGTCTTTATAGATAATCATTTTTTCTACTTCTTCCGTATTATACTTGGGCACCTCGATGACCGGATTCTTTCCCAGCTTGCGAATCATCAGAGACAGCATGGTACGTGCCTGCTCCTGACACTGCTCTACCAGTCCCATACCGGACAAAGCCTGCTCAATGGAACGCCGTCCACGGTTGGCAAACTGTGAGAACTCATCCTGCGTGAAATTACTACGCAACAATCCCACGGAAGTCTGTACTTCATCGTGCCTGATTTCGGAACTTTCTATTTCAATGAAAGGAGCCGGAAGAGTCAGATATACATCCTCCCCTTCTATCCGTACATCTTTCAGATTACTTAAATCAATGCCGGCCTTGACCTGTGCCGTCACCGGAATCATGCATTTCCTGTTGCCGATAGTATACCATTCACGATCATTCATCAGTATTACCTTATCTACTTTGGCCTCGACCAGATACAATTTAGGTATTTCGCTCAGTGCCGAAACAACATCAGGCACCTCTTCAGCAGGTCTATCCTGATTACCAACTGAGGAACAACTCATCATCAGACAAATCAGCCCGATACATCCGGCCCATATTCTTTGCTTTTCCATCATACAATGCCTCCTTGTTTCCACCCCTACATCAATACCTGACCAGTCGTTTTGGAGAGCCATGCCAGGAACATCCCAGACAGAAAACTTCCGACACGTCAAAGCCATCCAGTGTTTCATCCGGATTTTTGGAAACGACCTCTGCCTGGTCGGTAACATATACCAGCCTGCGTTCTCCTGCCTCATTTTTTACATACATGGCAGCAATCTTACACTGCGGACATAACATCTTTTTCATTTGCTACAGAATTAAATTCTTACAACTACAACAAAATTAGAGAAATTCTGTTCATCTGCAAACTCCTGCCCGCATAAATTGACATTTACATCTGCAACCCGGTTGTTATTACAAGACCGGAGGTATACCTCATTAAAAAAACATGTACCTTTGACACCGTAAAAACAATCAGAAATTATGCAAACCAAACCAGAATCACATGTCCACGAACATACACACGGACATCATCATCACCATCACGCCATCCCTACCAGCCTGAGCGGAATTTTCATTACATGCATCGTACTCAACCTGCTGTTTGTTATCATAGAAGCCGGTGCCGGACTCTACACAAACTCATTGGGATTGCTTTCTGATGCCGGACATAACCTCAGCGACGTGTTCAGCCTGTTGTTATCACTCTTTGCCATTCGGATGGCTCTGCACCACAGCAACCGGCGATTTACCTATGGATATAAAAAAAGTACCATCCTGGTATCACTGGCAAATGCCATCATTCTGCTGGTGGCTGTAGGAGCCATCCTCATAGAGAGTATCTATAAGTTACGTCATCCGGCCCCTGTTTCGGGAGAAGTCATATCGTGGGTAGCCGGAGCCGGTATCGTAGTAAACGGACTGACAGCCTGGCTGCTGATGAAAGAACAAGGAAACGACCTGAACGTAAAAGGAGCTTATCTCCACATGGCCATGGACACACTGGTTTCTGTAGGTGTTGTCATTTCAGGTGTGATTATCAGCTACACAGGATGGGAATGGATTGACCCGGTCATCGGACTGATCATCGCGTTCATTATTCTCTTATCCACCTGGAGCCTGCTGAAAGAAAGCCTTTTCCTGACCTTGGACGGCGTACCGGAAAATATCAGCATGAACGAAGTAGAAACAGCCATATCAGAAATTCCCGGCATAGTAAGCTGGCACCACCTGCACGTATGGGCCGTCAGCACCACTGAGAATGCCGCTACCCTGCACGTCGTATTGAACGACCTGGAACACATGGAAGACGTGAAACATGCACTGAAACAAGCTTTGTGCGAAAAGGGTATTCATCACAGTACCATCGAATGCGAACGAAAAGGACGTACCTGCAAAGAAAACGGTTCCTGTGGCTGCAATGAAGAAAAGAAAGAACATTTCTGACTCCTGCAGAGATATCTTTTTCAATAAACACCAATTACGACCGAACAAAACCTTTAATACTGAACTTACCAAAGAGTTCTTGGGTATAACGGCAGAAGCCGCTTAGCTGATGTGATGAATTTTTAACGGACTATTGATAATACCAGATCTATTTTACTTGTAACCATTCTATTTTCCGCCACGACGATTTTATCGGCTGTTTTTC
>USCT01000030.1 GCA_900553185.1 uncultured Bacteroides sp. | reverse complement strand
TCGCCGTCTTGCATCCCCGGTTCCTTTCCTGGTGCCGGGGATTTTTTTTGAACTTATATATCGATATAAGCGATTCTTTTTATTGGTTCAGGACGGTCTGATGAAAAAATTGTGTTCGGTCTGTAAGAATAATCATTTTGAAACAGTATCTTTACAATCTAGTTATTAACTAAATGCGGAGATATATGATTATTAATTCAATTTTGGACACAGATTTATATAAATTTACGACCTCGTATGCTTATATCAAGCTTTTTCCCTATGCGATGGGGACATTTACTTTTATTGACAGGGACGATACTGTTTATACGGAAGGTTTTTTAGAGGCCTTAAAGAATGAAATACACAATTTGAGTTTGGTCCTCTTAAAATCAGAGGAACGTGATTTCATGTATAAATGTTGTCGTTTTATGCCCTATGTGTATTGGGAATGGTTATCTTCTTTTCGTTTTGATCCGGACAAAATAGAGGTTTCGTTGGATGAAGAACATCATTTGCATATAGAAGTAACCGATTTTATGTATAAGGTAACACTGTATGAGGTACCATTGTTGGCTATTGTTTCCGAAATACGTAATCAGTTTTTGGATCGAATACCAGATCGTCAGATTGTTTTGAGCCGATTAGCTGGTAAAGTAGATTTGTCCAATCAGCGCCAGATTCCTTTTTCAGAATTCGGAACACGAAGACGTTTCTCTTTTGATGTACAGGAAATGGTGGTTGCTTATCTAAAGGAATATGCCCGTTATTGTACGGGTACTTCCAATTGTTATCTGGCGATGAAATATGATATGCGTCCGATGGGTACACATCCGCATGAATGGTTTATGTTTCATGGAGCTCAGTTTGGCTATAAGCATGCCAATTATATGGCATTGGAAAATTGGGTTAACGTTTATGACGGTGATTTAGGTACTGCTTTGTCAGATACTTATACGTCAGATTCCTTTTTGTCTAATTTCAGTCGAAAACAAGCCAAACTTTTTGACGGTGTGCGTTGTGATTCCGGTAATGAAATGGAATTTATTGACCGTCTGATTGAACGTTATAAAGAGTTGGGTATTGATCCTACTACCAAAACAATAATTTTTAGTAATGCACTTGATTTTGAAAAAGCGTCTCAGATTTATGATTATTGTCAGGGAAAGATTCGCTGCTCGTTTGGAATTGGTACGAACCTGACGAATGATACGGGATTCCGTCCGGCAAATATTGTCATGAAGCTTTCTCGTTGTAAGATGAATATAAATCAGGAATGGCGTGAATGTGTAAAGCTGTCGGATGACATGGGAAAACATGTAGGAAGTATTACGGAAGTAGAAGCATGTTTGCATGAATTACGTTTGTCTGGAGTGGATGAAGAATAAGAAGGATATCTTTATTTTGTGTGAGTTTTAACAGACCAATTACTCCACTGTTTCGAGAGATTTCATTATATTTATGTCTTAAAAATCTGGAAGCATGAAAAAATTGATATTCTTATTTTTCTCTTTGTTGTTCTCCTTACATGGCATGGCAGCCGTATCGAATATTTCTTCGTTATATTCTCAGTTGGAAAAAGCATTGAAGCAACGAATAGTATATATGACACAGAAGGAAGAGAGAATTGACAGTATTTGTCAATTGGTTTCGTCTGTAGAAAAAGATGATGTACGTACCTTTGGACTATATAAAGCAATTTATTCGGAGTATATTACATATCAGTTTGATTCTGCTATGCATTATTTAAGAAAGGCTGAAATTTTGGCTGATCGCATGCAATCTGTCGACCGAAAAAATATGTGCATCATTAACAGGGCTTATTTGTTAGCTACAGGAGGTTATTTCCATGAAGCCATAGAGTTGCTGGATTCGATTCCTCATGAAACTCTGGCTGCAGCACAGTTACCGGATTATTATCGTTCGTATGAATGGGCATATAGCGGATGGGGAAATTATGCAGATGAAAGTTGTTATGCGCAAAAGTATCGTCAGAAAGAAATGTTATATATGGATTCCATTTTGAGTGTACTTCCTCCAGCCTCGAGTGAGTCATATTATTGGAAGGCAGAGCTGGAAGTCAGACAAGATAAATACCAGGAAGCAGATGCCGATTACCGGAAAGCTTTGGAAGGTTTGCCGATGAATCAGCGTTTGTATGCATCGACAGCTTGTGGGTTGGCATTGGTTAATGGAAGGATGAAGCGTTGGGAACAATATGAATATTATATGATTCTTTCGGCTATTTCTGACCAATATTGTGCCTTGAAGGAGAATCTTTCACTCCAGGAACTGGCCATATTCATTTTTCATAACCGTGAATCAGAAGCTGCTCAGGCTAATCGCTACTTGAATTATGCACTTGACGATGCCGCTTTTTACGGGAATCGATTGAGATTAATGGAAATAGCCCGTAATTTGCCGGGGATCGTTCAGGCGTATGAAAAGCAGAATAAGGTCAAAAATACCAGGTTAATGTGGACATTAGGTATTATAAGTGTATTGGGAATCTGTTTGCTTGGTACATCAGGATACATTTATCATCAGATGAAATTGCTTCGTAAGCGTAAACAGGAATTATCTCGGATAAATGAGCAATTAGCTTGTTTGAACAAGCAACTGTTGACGACAAATGAAAATCGTGAAAAGCATGTCAGCATGTTTTTGGAACTTTGTGCAGCTTACATTGACAAATTGGATAAATATCAGAATCTGGTGAAACGGAAAGTAAAGGCAAAACAGGCTGAGGATTTGTTACAGCTGAAGAATACAACTAAGATGACAGATGCTGATGCCAAGGAGTTTTTCTTGAATTTTGACAAAGCATTTGTTGCTCTCTATCCTCATTTTATTGATGAATTGAATGCTTTATTGCGTGATGGTGAGCAATTGATTTCTAAAAAAGGAGAAGTCTTAAGTACTGAATTACGTATTTTCGCGTTAATCCGGTTGGGAATCAAGGACAGTTCTAAGATTGCTACTTTACTTTTCTATTCTCCTCAGACAATTTATAATTATCGCTGTGCAGTGAAGAATAAAGCTATCTCACGTGATGATTTTGAGCGTCAGGTAGAAGAACTTTGTACCGTTATTCATGAATGACAGATAATGCATAGAGATATCCGCTGGAGCAAAATTCTGGCGGATTCTTTTTGACAGAATGTGTATGAGCACTGATAAAATTTAGTGCCATTTCTTTTTGTTGTGACAATTTATAATTAAATCAGATAAAAAAGTTTCATTTTTTATTTTGATGTTAGAAATTATTGTATACCTTTGCATCGCTGATAAAAAATGTATATAGAATGAATGTGACGTTTTTACATATTTTGCTATGCGGTCTGATTAATCTGCTGGAAAAACCGGTGGGAAGTGAGTCGCGTGCCTGTTAGTCGTAAAAACGGTATGATATAAAGCCTTTCTCACTTCCCTGTGTGAAAGGCTTTTTATTTGAATATAGTTAAATAATAAAAGATAAAGCCCTATGAGTGACAGATTATTCATTTTTGATACTACTCTTCGTGATGGTGAACAGGTTCCCGGATGTCAGTTGAATACCGTTGAAAAGATTCAGGTGGCCAAGCAGCTGGAAGCTTTGGGGGTAGACGTAATCGAGGCAGGATTCCCGATATCAAGTCCGGGTGATTTTAATTCAGTGATTGAAATATCAAAAGCCGTAACCTGGCCGACTATTTGTGCATTGACTCGTGCGGTACAGAAAGATATTGATGTTGCTGCAGAAGCGTTGAAATATGCCAAGCACAAACGTATTCACACAGGAATAGGTACATCGGATTCTCATATTAAATATAAATTTAATTCGACCCGTGAAGAAATCATCGAACGTGCTGTGGCTGCTGTAAAGTATGCACGTCGGTATGTGGATGATGTGGAGTTTTATGCAGAAGATGCGGGCCGTACGGATAATGAATATTTAGCGCGTGTGGTAGAAGCTGTGATTAAGGCTGGCGCTACGGTTGTGAATATTCCGGATACCACCGGTTATTGTCTTCCGTCCGAATATGGCGAAAAGATCAAGTATCTGGTGGATCATGTAGATGGAATAGATAAAGCGGTTATTTCTACCCATTGTCACAACGATTTGGGAATGGCTACTGCCAATACCATTAGCGGTGTTTTGAATGGTGCCCGTCAAGTGGAGGTTACAATAAATGGTATTGGAGAACGTGCCGGAAACACAGCACTTGAAGAAGTTGCAATGATTCTGCGTTGTCATCACAGTATTGACATTGATACGAATATTAATACTCAGAAGATTTATCCTACCAGCCGTATGGTGTCCAGTCTGATGAACATGCCGGTACAGCCGAATAAGGCTATTGTGGGACGGAATGCCTTTGCCCATTCTTCGGGTATTCATCAAGACGGCGTCTTGAAAAATGTACAGACCTACGAAATTATCAATCCGAAGGATGTCGGTATTGATGACAATGCCATTGTATTGACAGCCCGTAGCGGTCGTGCTGCCTTGAAACATCGTTTGCATGTATTAGGGGTAGAAATGACTCAGGAGAAGCTGGATAAGGTATACGAAGATTTCTTGAAACTGGCTGATAAGAAAAAAGATATTACAGACGACGATATTCTGGTACTGGCTGGTGCAGACCGTAACGTGAACCATCATATCAAACTGGAGTATCTGCAGGTTACCAGTGGAGTAGGGGTTCGTTCGGTTGCCAGTCTGGGATTGAACATTTCCGGTGAGCATTTTGAAGCAGCTGCTACAGGCAATGGTCCGGTGGATGCGGCTATCAAGGCTGTAAAACAGATTATCAAACGTCAGATGACATTGAAGGAATTTACCATTCAGGCCATCAGCAAGGGTAGTGATGATGTAGGTAAGGTACACATGCAGGTAGAATACGATGGACAGATGTATTACGGATTTGGAGCGAATACCGATATTATTGCTGCATCTGTAGAAGCATATATTGATTGTATCAATAAATTCAGAAAATAACATAAACGAGATAAAACCAATTATACGATGGCTAATACATTATTTGACAAAATATGGGATGCACATGTGGTGCAGAAGGTAGAAGAAGGTCCTACTCAGTTGTACATTGATCGCCTCTATTGTCATGAGGTGACCAGTCCGCAGGCTTTTGCTGGTATGCGTGCACGTGGCTTGAAATGTTTTCGTCCGGAACGCATTTACTGTATGCCTGATCATAATACACCGACTCATGACCAGGATAAACCGATTGAAGACCCGGTTTCAAAAACACAGGTGGATACGCTGGCAAAGAATGCCGCTGATTTCGGATTGACCCATTTCGGGATGATGAATAAAAAGAACGGTATTATTCACGTTGTGGGTCCTGAAAGAGGACTGACACTTCCGGGGATGACCATTGTTTGTGGTGATTCACATACTTCCACACATGGTGCCATGGGTGCCGTTGCTTTTGGTATTGGAACTTCCGAAGTAGAAATGGTCATGGCTTCGCAGTGTATCTTGCAGGCTCGTCCGAAAACCATGCGTATTACTATTGATGGTAAGTTGGGTAAAGGAGTTACCGCAAAGGATGTAGCTCTTTACATGATGTCTAAGATGACCACCAGTGGTGCTACCGGTTATTTTGTGGAATATGCCGGCGAAGCCATTCGTAGTCTGACGATGGAAGGACGGCTTACCTTGTGTAATCTTTCTATCGAGATGGGAGCACGTGGCGGTATGATAGCTCCGGATGAAGTGACGTTCGAATACATAAAAGGCCGTGAATATGCTCCAAAAGGTGAAGAATGGGATAAGGCAGTAGCTTATTGGAGAACGTTGAAGAGTGATGATGATGCGGTATTTGATAAGGAAGTGCGCTATGATGCTGCAGACATTCAGCCGATGATTACCTATGGGACGAATCCTGGAATGGGAATGGCTATTACCGACCATATTCCTACCACGGAGGGCATGAGTGACGTCGAGAAAAGTTCTTTTGAGAAGTCATTGCAGTATATGGGGTTCCATGCAGGAGAGTCTTTGCTGGGAAAACATGTAGATTATGTATTCCTGGGAGCTTGTACCAATGGCCGTATTGAGGATTTTCGTGCGTTTGCTTCCATTGTAAAGGGACGCAAGAAAGCCGAACATATTACGGCATGGCTTGTACCGGGTTCTTGGATGGTAGATGAACAGATTCGTGAGGAAGGTCTGGACAAAATTCTGGAGGAAGCTGGATTCGAAATCCGCCAGCCGGGATGTTCGGCTTGTCTGGCTATGAATGATGACAAGATTCCTGCAGGCAAATATTCTGTATCTACCAGTAACCGTAACTTTGAAGGTCGTCAGGGGCCGGGCTCGCGTACATTACTGGCCAGTCCGCTGACTGCGGCAGCAGCTGCTGTAACAGGAGTTATTACCGATCCAAGAACATTAATGTAAAAAAGAAAGATTATGAAACAGAAATTCAATATTATCACCAGTACTTGTATTCCTCTTCCATTGGAGAATGTCGATACTGATCAGATTATACCGGCTCGATTCTTGAAGGCTACTACCCGTGATGAAAAATTCTTTGGTGATAATCTGTTCCGTGACTGGCGATACAAGCCAGACGGTTCCTTGAACAAAGATTTTGTATTAAATGATCCGACTTATAGCGGTCAGATACTGGTCGCTGGAAAGAATTTCGGAAGCGGTTCCAGTCGCGAACACGCCGCATGGGCTATTGCTGGTTATGGCTTTCGGGTGGTTGTTTCCAGCTTCTTTGCCGATATTCATAAAAACAATGAATTGAATAATTTTGTTTTGCCGGTTGTAGTCAGTGAAGCATTTTTGAAGGAATTGTTTGATTCGATTTATGCCGATCCGAAAACCGAAGTGGAGGTTAATCTGCCGGAGCAGACCATAACCAATAAGGCGACCGGAAAATCTGAAAAGTTTGAGATTAACGCTTATAAGAAACATTGTCTGATGAACGGTCTGGATGACATTGATTTCCTGGTACAGAACAAAGATAAGATTGAAGCATTCGAAAACAATCGGAAATAAGCATTCGTAAACCTCTCAATATGGAAGAAAGACCGAGAATAGAAATAATGGATACGACACTCCGTGATGGCGAACAAACCAACGGAGTATCGTTTGTCCCCCACGAAAAGCTGATGATAGCTCGTTTACTGCTGGAAGAGTTGAAGGTCGATCGGATAGAAGTGGCTTCGGCACGTGTGTCAGACGGTGAACTGAATGCAGTCAAGATGATTTGTGAATGGGCAGCACGTCGGAATTATCTGTCTCGTGTGGAAGTATTGGGCTTTGTTGACGGGAATGTATCGGTCGACTGGATCTATAATGCCGGATGCAGGGTTATTAATCTGCTGACCAAGGGTTCCGAGAAGCATTGTAAATATCAGTTGAAGAAGACGCTTGGTGAGCATGTATGCGATATTCAGCAAGTAGTTCGTTATGCTCATAGCCGGGGAATGGATGTAAATGTGTACCTGGAAGACTGGAGTAATGGAATCAAGGATACTCCCGATTATGTATTCGGACTGATAGACGGATTGCGTGAAATAGGTATCAAACGGTTTATGTTGCCCGATACGCTGGGTATCTTAAACCCGTTGCAGGTTATTGAGTATATGCGCAAGATGCGGAAACGTTATCCGGAATTGCATTTTGACTTTCATGCGCATAATGACTATGATCTGGCAGTCAGCAATGTACTGGCAGCCGTGCTGTGTGGCGTAAAAGGATTGCATACGACCATTAACGGACTGGGAGAACGTGCCGGAAATGCTCCGCTTGCCAGTGTACAGGCTATTCTGAAAGACCATTTTCATGCGATTACCAATATCGATGAAAGTCGTTTGAATGATGTAAGTCGTGTCGTGGAGTCGTATTCCGGAATTTCAATTCCTCCCAACATGCCGATTGTAGGCGAAAGTGTATTTACGCAGGTGGCCGGTGTACATGCCGATGGAGACAACAAGAACAATCTGTATTGTAACGACTTATTGCCCGAGCGGTTCGGACGTATACGTGAATACGCATTGGGAAAGACCAGTGGCAAGGCCAATATCCGTAAAAATCTGGAAAGTCTGGGACTTGAACTGGATGAGGAGGCTATGAAGAAAGTTACCGAGCGTATCATTGAGCTGGGTGACCGCAAGGAGCTGGTGACTCAGGAGGACTTGCCTTACATCATATCGGATGTCTTGAAACACGATGGCAAGGCAGACAGAGTCAAACTGCTAAGCTATTTTGTTACTTTGGCTAAAGGATTGAAACCTATGGCGACGTTGAGTATAGAGATAGACGGTGAGGTATATCAGGAAAGTTCTTCCGGTAACGGACAGTATGATGCGTTTGTGCGGGCGTTGAGAAAGATTTATAAGGGAACATTGAACCGTAAATTCCCGATGCTGGTCAATTATGCCGTGACGATTCCTCCAGGCGGGCGGACCGATGCTTTTGTGCAGACAGTCATTACCTGGAATCATGAGGGCCGTGAATTTCGTACCCGCGGACTGGATGCCGACCAGACAGAAGCCGCTATCAAGGCTACTATTAAGATGTTGAACATGATAGAAGATAAAACAAATAATTGATTATGGAATTTAAAATAGCTGTATTGCCGGGCGATGGCATTGGTCCTGAGATATCTGTACAGGGCGTGGATGTCATGACTGCCGTTTGTGAGAAGTTTGGACATAAGGTAACGTATGAATATGCGCTTTGTGGTGCGGATGCCATCGATAAGGTGGGCGATCCGTTCCCGGAAAAGACATACGAGATTTGCAAAAATGCCGATGCGGTATTGTTTTCGGCTGTAGGTGATCCGAAATTTGACAATGATCCTACGGCGAAGGTACGTCCGGAACAGGGTCTGCTGGCCATGCGTAAAAAACTCGGCCTGTTTGCCAACATTCGTCCGGTGCAGACTTTCAAGTGTCTGTTACACAAATCTCCTTTACGTAGTGAACTGGTAGAAGGTGCCGATTTTATCTGTATCCGTGAACTGACTGGCGGTATGTATTTCGGTGAGAAATATCAGGACAACGATAAGGCATACGATACGAACATGTATACCCGTCCGGAAATCGAACGTATTCTGAAGGTGGGTTTCGAATATGCCATGAAACGCCGCAAGCACCTGACTGTAGTCGATAAGGCTAATGTATTGGCTTCTTCACGTCTGTGGCGTCAGATTGCCCAGGAAATGGCTCCGAAGTATCCGGAAGTACAGACTGACTACATGTACGTAGATAATGCTGCCATGCGTATGATTCAGGAACCGACATTCTTTGATGTCATGGTAACAGAAAATACGTTCGGTGATATTCTGACAGATGAAGGTTCGGTTATCAGCGGTTCCATGGGATTGCTTCCGTCTGCTTCTACCGGTGAAAGTACTCCGGTGTTCGAACCGATTCATGGTTCCTGGCCACAGGCGAAGGGATTGAATATTGCCAATCCGTTGGCTCAGATTCTTTCGGTAGCGATGTTGTTTGAGTATTTTGACTGTAAGGAAGAAGGCGCACTCATCCGTAAGGCGGTAGATGCTTCGCTGGATGAATGTGTACGTACTCCGGAAATTCAGGTTGCTGGCGGTGCCAAATACGGTACAAAGGAAGTAGGTGCCTGGATTGTAGATTATATCAAAAAGGCATAAGTATTTTTGATTTAGGGCTATATCACAAAAGGACTGTCTTCTTCTCCTGAGGGAAAAGAAAGGCAGTCCTTTTTTATTTATGAGTAAAGTCAGAATTTTTTAATGCGTATGTGGCAATACGGTTCGCCTCCTGTCTTGTCGTAATAATGCTGGTGATATTCTTCCGCCGGCCAGAAAGTAGAAGCCGGTGTCAGCCGTGTATGTACTTCGTATCCTTTATCCCGTAACAGGTCGATAACGGCCTGTGCCTCCTGTTTCTGTTGTTCGTTCAGATAGAAGATTTCACTTCGGTATTGCGGACCGATGTCCGGTCCCTGTCCGTCGGTTTGTGCCGGATCGTGAATCTCGAAGAATAGCTTACACAGTTCGGTGAAGGAAGTTTGTTCCGCATCGAATTCCACCAGAGTGGCTTCGGCATGTCCGGTCGTATGTGATTTTACTTCCGGATAAGTTGGATGTTCCTTATGGCCGCCGATGTAACCTACCGTTGAACGGAGAACACCGTGAGCACGTTCAAACTGATGTTGGGCACCCCAGAAGCACCCGCACGCAAAAATGGCTTTTTCTTGTTTCATGGTTCATCTTTTTAGTAAAATGTGTGTGCAACTGATCTTTTTTGTTGTGGAAAAATGCTTTTTTAAAAAACGAACTCATGTTTTCAGTAAAATATCCGTTCGTTTGATTCCATACGTCCGTTTGTTTTTCCTAAGATGTCCGTTCATTTTTCCGACAGTCTGGAACAGTTTGTTTCGTCATTTGTTGAAATGGATGTTCAAACATACAAAAAGTTTTTAATATAGCGAACATATCATGCGTTGGAAACCATTATTCCATTACCTTTGCCGAAAAATTCAGACAGAACAATATGAAAATCTTTTATATACTTTCTTTTCTCGTAATCTCTACAGGTAGTCTGTGTGCGCAGTCGTATAAGGAAGTGGTAGAGAAAGCCATGGAATATACGCAGAAAGACAGTCTCTTGCAGGCTGAGGAACTGTTTCGGAAAGCCTTGAAGATGGATCCGAAAAATCCGAGAAATGCGTTGCTTTTTTCCAATTTGGGAACAGTGCAGAAACGGATGGGGAAAACCGACGAGGCCATCGAATCTTATACGCTGGCTTTAAACATAACTCCGTATGCTACGGCTATTTTGCTGAACCGGGCCGCTTTATACATGGAGCAGGATTTGCTGAACAAGGCTTATGTGGATTATTGCAACGTTATCGATCTGATTCCGGAGAATATGGAAGCCTGCCTGTTCCGGGCATATATTTACATGCAGCGCCGGCAGTATGCCGAAGCCCGTATTGATTACAATGTCGTTCTGAATAAGGATCTGAAAAATAAACCGGCCCGATTGGGACTGATACTGCTCGACGAAAAGGAGGGGCATGCAAATCGTTCGCTGGAGGCTTTGAATCTGTTAATTTCAGATTATCCGCAGGATGCTTCTTTGCTGAAAATGCGTGCCAATATGGAAATGAACCAGAAACAGTGGGAACTTGCTTTGCTCGATATGGAGGAAGCAATCCGGCTTGACAGCCGGGATGCCGAAAGTTATCTGATGAAAGGAAATATTTGTCTGGAGATGGACAAGAAGAAAGAGGCACGTACCGCTTTTGAACAGGCGGTGACGCTGGGGGTATCTCGTGCCGAGATCCAGGATAGGCTCAATGCCTGCAAGTGACTTTCAGGAAGGGATCATGCTGCGTATGAGTGTGATGAAATCCTTGCCATATTTTTCTTTCTTGTATTCTCCGATTCCGTTGATTTCTCCGAAGGCTTCGATGGTGGTAGGCTTTAAGGTGGCCAGCGCATGCAAGGTCTTGTCGGATAGTACAATATAAGGTGGTATAGCTTGCGAGTCTGCCAGCTTCTTACGCAACTGTCGGAGTGCTTCGAACAACCGGTCGTCTTGACTTGCGAAATTTTCCCCGCCGAAGAATGAAGCAGGTTCCATACGGCCGGGAGTTTTTTTTCTTGTCTTGAGGGACTTTTCTTCCCGTTTGATGGTTACCAGCAACGCCTTTTCCTGGCCGAAAAGTACTTTTTTCCCTGCTTCGGTTATTTTCAGGTGATTGTTCTCGTTATAGGCTATTTCGAAATAGCCCAGGTTAAGCATCTGCAACAGGTAGTCCTGCCAGTCTTTTCCCGGAACTTCCCTGCCTGCTCCAAACGTTTTAATTTTGTCGTAGCCTTTTTCCATGATTTCCTGTGAAGCGCTTCCTTTCAGAATATCGATCAACGCATGAGTTCCTATTTGCTGGTTGGTGCGTGCGATGGCGCTTAAGGCTTTCTGTACGATGATGGTTCCGTCAAAACGTTCGGGAGGATTCCGGCATACATCGCAGTTTCCGCAGTCGTGATCCATGGTTTCGCCGAAATAATTTAGCAGGATGCGTCGCCGGCAGATGTCCGATTCCGCATACTGCTGCATCCGGTTCAGTTTTTCGAGGTTTATTTCCTGCTGTTTGCTGTCGGTGGCAAACTTGGAAAGCAGGATGATGTCGCTGAAAGAATAGAACAGCAGTGTATCGCTGGGCAGTCCGTCTCTTCCGGCCCGTCCTATTTCCTGGTAAAAGCTTTCGATGCTTTTGGGCAGGTTGTAGTGAATGACCCATCGTACGTTTGATTTGTCGATTCCCATTCCGAATGCGATGGTAGCGCATACTATCTGTACACGGTCGTTGATGAAATCGTCCTGAGCCGCTTCACGTACGGCTGTGCTTAGACCTGCGTGATAAACGGCAACTTTCAGTCCATGGTCGCTGAGCATGTCGGCCACTTTTTCGGTTGTATTCCGGCTCATGCAGTAAATGATTCCGCTTTCCTGGGGGTGTTTGTGTATGAAGCTGAGAATGGTTCGTATCTTGTCTTTTTGCTGATAGCCTCTGCGAACTTCCAGGCTCAGGTTGGGACGGTCGAACGAGGATATGAAGATCTGTGGATTCTTCATGTCCAGCTGTTTCAGAATGTCTTCCCGGGTAATTTTGTCGGCAGTAGCTGTCAGTGCCACGATGGGTACGTTCGGAAATTGTTCACGTAATGTTTTCAATTGGGTGTATTCGGGCCGGAAATCGTGTCCCCATTGCGAGATGCAATGTGCTTCATCGATGGCGAAGAGAGAAATCTTGATGTCTTTTAATAGAAAATTCAGTTCAGCCAAAAGTCTTTCCGGCGAGATGTACAGCAGCCGTACCCTTCCCTGCCGGCATTCGAACCGGATGTTGGCGTTGGTTGTTTCATCGTTGCTGCTGTTTAGTGCCCGTGCGATGATACCATTGGCCTGAAGGGCTTCTACCTGGTCTTTCATCAGAGACAACAGCGGAGAAACGACGATGGCCGTTCCTTCCATCAGCAAGGCCGGAAGTTGGTAACAGATGGATTTTCCACCTCCCGTTGGCATGAGTACCAGCGTGTCTTTTTTAGCTAAAATGCTTGTAATGATTTCTTTTTGAAGAGGCCTGAACTGTGTGTAACCGAAATATGACTTTAATGTTTTCAGCATATATTTTCTTAAAAAACTCAAATTAGTGAACAAATATACGGATTCTTTGGTATTAATAATGAAAATTGAATTCATTTGTTTGTCTAAACGGAGCAAATGAATGTTTTGTTATTTTGATAAATTGTAAGAAAAAAGAGGGCAATTCTTTTGTAAATTACAAAAAGAACTGCGAATTTTGTAAAACCTATTTATTTAATCCGTAACCTAAAAATCAAAAGAGAAATGATGGAAAATGAAAAGCCGGCAGTTGAACAAGAGCAGGCGCCTGTAAAAACGCGCTACAATTTGCGTGAGAAGAAAGAGAAAAAAGCTGCCTATCGTGACATGATTCGTGCAGAACTGGCTGATGAGTTGTATGATAAGATTTTGAATCTCATCGTGATTCAGAAAAAATATAAGGATCCTAATTATTCGGCGAAGGATCTGGCAAAAGAATTGAAAACAAATACCCGTTATTTATCTGCGGTGATAAATTCGCGTTTTGGAATGAATTATTCTTGTCTGTTGAATGAATATCGAATAAAAGAAGCTTTGCATTTGCTGGTTGATAAGCGTTATGCCGAGAAAAATGTAGAAGAAATAAGTGCGCTGGTAGGGTTTGCCAATCGGCAGTCTTTCTATGCGGCATTCTATAAAATTATGGGCGAAACTCCCAACGGTTACCGTAAGCGTAACGAGAAATAAGGGAAAAGGACTTGTAACAATAGCGTGAAGGTCCTATCTTTGCTGTCATTCAAACAAGTCTGTCTTGGAATTAAAGGTAAATGGTTTATGTTATTCCGGACGATTGTTTGAATGACATGTTTTTTGTCGTGTTTTTTAGTTTGAAAAGTAATGGAAACAGAAAATACATTCAATTACGTAGTCGATCAGTTTGCTGATCTTCAGGTACTCCGTTATCGGGTTCCTGGCTTTGAAAATCTGAGCTTGCAGCAGAAAAAGCTGGTTTACTATCTGTCGGAAGCTGCCTTGCAGGGGAGAGACATCCTCTTTGATCAGAATGGAAAATATAATTTGCGGATCCGGAAATTGCTGGAGGCGCTGTATCTGAATTATGCCGGTGTACGGGATACCGATGAATTCAAGGCTTTCGAGGTTTATTTAAAGCGTGTCTGGTTCTCCAACGGAATTCATCACCATTATGGGTGTGAGAAGTTTGTACCGGGATTTTCCGAGTCGTTCTTGCGGACGATGATTGCATCGGTTGATGCCGCCTTTCTTCCGCTGAAGTCGGGGGAAACGGTGGAGGAGATGTGCAGTTGCTTGTTCCCGGTAATCTTTGATCCGGAAATAATGCCTAAACGGGTGAATCAGACAGACGGTGAGGATCTGGTGAAAACTTCGGCTGCCAATTATTATGAAGGAGTAACCCAGCAGGAAGCCGAGGATTTTTATGCCGCACAGAAGGAGCGGGGAGATTCCGAACATCCGGTGATGTACGGAATGAACAGCCGTCTGATCAAAAAAGACGGAAAAATTCAGGAGGAAGTCTGGAAGGCGGGTGGCCTGTATGGAGAGGCGATTGAAAAAATTATATACTGGCTGCACCGGGCGGAAGAAGTGGCCGAGAACGACAGCCAACGTCAGGTGATCCGTTTGTTGATAGCCTTTTATCAGACCGGTGATCTGAAACTGTTTGACGATTATTCCATCCAGTGGTTGAAGGATACAGCTTCGAGGGTAGATTTTGTGAATGGCTTCATCGAAAGCTATGGCGACCCGTTGGGGTTGAAGGCAAGCTGGGAGTCTATCGTGAATTTTAAGGATCTGGAAGCTACCCGACGGACCGAGCTTATCAGTCGCAATGCACAGTGGTTTGAAGATCATTCGCCGGTAGACCTGAGGTTTAAGAAGGAACAGGTAAAAGGTGTTTCTGCCAAGGTTATTACAGCGGCCATATTGGCCGGTGACCTTTATCCGAGTTCGGCCATTGGCATCAATCTTCCTAATTCCAACTGGATCAGAAGCGTGCATGGCTCGAAGTCGGTTACCATCGGAAATCTGACTGACGCTTACAGCAAGGCAGCCCGTGGAAACGGTTTCCGTGAGGAATTTGTGTACAGCGAGGCAGAGAAGGCATTGTTGGATCAGTATGCCGATCAGACTGGTGATCTGCATACCGACCTGCACGAGTGTTTGGGACACGGTTCCGGAAAACTTCTTCCGGGGGTTGATCCGGATGCCTTGAAAGCCTACGGATCTACCATCGAAGAAGCCCGTGCCGACCTGTTCGGATTGTATTACATGGCCGATACCAGGCTGGTAGAACTGGGACTGTTGCCAAATGCCGAGGCATATAAGGCCGAATATTATTCGTACATGATGAACGGACTGATGACACAACTGGTTCGTATCGAACCGGGAGCCCAGATAGAAGAAGCTCACATGCGTAACCGCCAGCTGATAGCCCGCTGGGTGTTGGAACATGGTATGTCCGATCGTGTGGTGGAATGTGTAGAGAAGGGAGGAAAGACCTATGTCCGTATCAATGATTACGTTCGGATGCGCCAGTTGTTCGGACAGTTGCTGGCCGAGATTCAGCGTATCAAGAGTGAAGGCGATTTTGAGGCTGCCCGGCTGCTGGTAGAAAAATATGCGGTAAGGGTAGATGCCCGACTGCATGCCGAGGTATTGGAACGTTACCGTTCCTTGCATCTGGCGCCTTATAAAGGATTTGTCAATCCTGTATATTCTTTACAGACTGACGATAAGGGGGAAATAACTGACGTTTTGGTTTCCTATTCGGAGGGATATGCAGAACAGATGTTGCGCTACAGCCGAGATTATTCAAATTTATAATTAAACGACAATTTATGAACGACGTACACGAAACAATCAGAGAGATAAAAGCCAAATTCCGGTTGTATATGAACGGAGTGATCTCGCAAAGCATGCGGGAAAAAGGAATGGGTTATAAACTGAACTTTGGAATTGAATATCCCCGGATCAAGGAGATTGCTGCGGGGTATCAGCCCGATCATGAGCTGGCACAGGCCTTGTGGAAAGAAGATATCCGTGAGTGTAAGATTATGGCCGGATTGCTGCAGCCGGTCGATACGTTTTATCGGGAAATAGCCGAGATATGGATTGAAGACATGCACTATTCGGAACTGGCGGAATATACCGTGATGAACCTGTTTCAGCATTTGCCGTATGCTTCGGAAATCGTGTTCTGCTGGATGGCCGACGAACGCGAATATTTTCAGTTGTGCGGCTTTTTGCTGATGGCCCGCCTGCTGATGAAGGGAATGGTACTTAATGAGCGTTCAGAAGAGGAATTTCTTGACCAGGCCTTTACTGCTGTCGAAGGAGATACCTCTCAGATACAGCGTGCTGCTGTTACGGCCTTGCAGAAATTCGGACAGCAGTCGCGTGAGAATACCCGTAAGCTGAACAAGCTGCTGAACGTTCTGAGTAAATCGAGTCGTCCGGAAATGCATACGCTGGCAATAGAAATAAAAAATGCGATAGAATATTCCTTTTAACTTTTCTAGATTACATAAAAAAGATTATCTTTGACGGCTGAACAGAATTGTCAGATGGAAGAGCATACAATCAAGGAAACAGTAAAGCAGGTTCTTACCGAGTATCTGCAGAAGAACGGACATCGAAAGACGCCTGAAAGATATGCTATACTCGAAACAATCTATTCCATCAAGGGACATTTTGATATAGATGACTTGTATAATTACATGGCTGATAAGGAAAAATTCCGTGTCAGCCGTGCTACTTTGTACAATACCATCATTCTTTTGATTGATGCCGGACTGGTCATAAAGCACCAGTTTGGAAACACATCGCAGTATGAACGCTCGTATAACAATGAAACCCATCATCACATGATTTGTACTTCTTGCGGCAAGGTAGCCGAGTTTGAAGACGAAAACCTGAAGCAAGCCATTGCCCAAACCAGACTGAAAGGGTTTCAAGCATCTCATTATTCGTTGTATATCTATGGATTATGCAGCAAGTGTGCATGGGCGAGACGAAAGAAGAATAAATAATGAACTATAAAAACTAAAGAAATCATGAAAGTAGATGTCTTGTTAGGTTTACAGTGGGGAGACGAAGGCAAAGGTAAAGTAGTCGATGTCTTGACTCCGCGTTATGATGTGGTTGCCCGTTTTCAGGGAGGTCCGAATGCCGGTCATACTTTGGAATTTGAAGGACAGAAATACGTTTTGCGTTCCATTCCTTCTGGAATTTTTCAGGGAGACAAAGTAAACATTATCGGTAACGGTGTGGTTCTGGATCCGGCGTTGTTTAAGGCTGAGGCCGAAGCACTGGAAGCTAGTGGTCATCCGTTGAAGGAACGTCTGTATATATCAAAGAAAGCTCACTTGATTTTGCCTACTCACCGTATTCTGGATGCTGCGTACGAAGCGGCAAAAGGTGCTTCCAAGGTAGGTACTACCGGCAAGGGTATCGGCCCGACTTATACGGATAAGGTGAGCCGAAACGGTTTGCGTGTAGGAGACATTCTGCATAACTTTGAAGCTAAATATGCGGCTGCAAAAGCTCGTCATGAGCAGATTCTGAAGAGTCTGAATTATGAATACGATATAACGGAACTGGAAAAACAGTGGATGGAAGGTATCGAATATTTGCGTCAGTTCCATCTGGTAGACAGCGAGCATACCATCAATAATCTGCTGAAAGAAGGTAAGAGTGTTTTGTGTGAAGGTGCTCAAGGTACGATGCTGGATGTTGATTTCGGTTCTTATCCGTTTGTAACATCTTCCAATACCATTTGTGCCGGTGCTTGTACCGGATTGGGACTGGGTCCGAATAAAATCGGTGAAGTATATGGTATCATGAAGGCGTATTGTACGCGTGTGGGCGCAGGACCGTTCCCTACTGAACTGTTTGATGAAACAGGCAAGAAGATTCGCGATCTGGGTCATGAATATGGAGCCGTAACCGGACGTGAACGTCGTTGTGGCTGGGTGGATCTGGTTGCGTTGCGTTATGCCATCATGCTGAATGGAGTAACCAAACTGATTCTGATGAAGAGTGATGTACTCGACGGTTTCGATACCGTGAAGGCTTGTGTAGCTTATAAGGTGAACGGTGAAGAGATTGATTATTTCCCGTTTGATATCAGCGAGGGAGTTGAACCGGTTTATGTAGAACTTCCAGGCTGGAAAACCGATATGACGAAGATGACCAGTGAAGATGAATTCCCGGAAGAATTTAATGCATATATTTCTTTCCTGGAAGAACAGCTGCAGACTCCGATCAAGATTGTTTCTGTAGGGCCCGACCGCGCCCAGACCATCGTTCGTTATACAGAAGAATGATAGAATTATGTCGTAACAAAATAGAACTCTGATTTCTTGTTTTGACAGACAACAGAGCAAGGGCCGTTATCCTTTTGGTGGAGTGACGGCCTTTGTTGTGTTCAGGCTCTTTCTTGGTTAGAAGATTCCGTATGTTTTTTCGTGTTTTTCTGATGTATGACTGAAAAAAACAGAAATTGGCTGAACAAAAAAGACTTTTTCCCGTTATTTACAAAGATAGAAATTCCATTCACAGGAAGGAACATGGGGAAAATGAAATAACGGACTTGACTAAACATTCTGTTTTTTTATGTTTATGCTGTAATTGCTTGAACCAACACCGAAAACTACATGGTTTATTAATGAGAATTCTGCTTTTAAACAACCAGAGCTAAACAAAGACAAATAAGATGACTGACACAAAATAAGCGTTCAATTCTATTAGTTTATTGCTGAAAAGACTTTCTTAGGGATAAGGAAGTCTTTTTTTATGATATTTGTGTTATTGAAGTGGCTTGTTCCTGTATGGACATAAAAAAAGGAGTACCGCTGTACTCCAACCTTTGTTAACCTTAAATCTAATACTATGAAAAACACATTGCAAAGGTACGTATTTCTTTTATATCTGCAAATATATACGATCAAAAAAGATGTTTTATAACACTGTTTAAGATTTCTGTCTGAAAAAGACGTTTTTTGTTAACGGTTGAAAGATGCGTTGTATAATTTTAAGTTTATGATATAGTTAGGGTTGGTGAAAAAATGGTAACTTTGTCGGCACTTTGAAAAATTATTTCGCATGATTTCAGTAGAAGGATTGAAAGTTGAGTTTGGTGTAACACCTTTGTTCGAAGACGTTTCGTTTGTTATCAATAAAAAAGACCGCATAGCACTGGTTGGAAAAAATGGTGCCGGCAAGTCTACCATGCTGAAAATTCTGGCTGGTGAACAGCATCCTACGGAAGGTACGGTGGCTGTACAGCGGGGAATAACGGTTGGTTATCTGCCGCAGGTAATGATATTGAGTGATACGCGGACTGTTATGGAAGAGGCTGAAATGGCTTTTGAACACATATTCGAGTTACAGGATCGCATCAATCGGATGAATCAGGAACTGGCCGACCGTACCGATTATGATTCAGAAAGTTATCACGAACTGATAGACCGGTTTACGCACGACAATGAACGCTTCTTGATGATGGGAGGAACAAATTATCGGGCTGAAATCGAACGTACCCTGGTGGGGCTGGGCTTTGAGCGGACAGACTTTAACCGTCCTACTTCGGAATTCAGTGGCGGGTGGCGTATGCGTATTGAGCTGGCCAAGCTGTTGTTGAGACGTCCGGATGTATTGCTGCTTGACGAGCCTACCAATCACCTTGATATTGAAAGCATTCAGTGGCTCGAGGGATTTCTGAAAGTAAATCCGGGAGCTGTAGTGCTGGTAAGTCACGACCGTGCTTTTATTAACAATGTTACCAATCGGACCATTGAAATCTCCTGCGGACATATTTATGATTATAAAGTGCCTTACGACGAATTTGTCGTATTGCGGAAAGAGCGTCGTGAGCAGCAGCTTCGTGCTTACGAGAATCAGCAGAAGGAAATCAAGGATACGGAGGATTTTATAGAACGTTTCCGCTACAAGGCTACCAAGGCAGTACAGGTGCAGAGCCGTATCAAGCAACTGGAGAAAATTGTTCCCATTCAGATTGATGAGGAAGATCACGCAACTCTTCGTCTGAAATTTCCTCCGGCCATACGCTCGGGAAATTATCCTGTTATTTGTGAAGGACTGAAAAAAGCGTATGGCAGTCATGTGATCTTTCACGATGTGAATCTGACCATTCACCGGGGTGAAAAGGTCGCTTTTGTGGGAAAGAACGGTGAAGGAAAGTCTACATTGGTAAAATGTATCATGGATCAGATACCGTACGAAGGAAAGCTGGTTATCGGCCATAACGTACAAATCGGTTATTTTGCCCAGAACCAGGCTCAGTTGCTTGATGAGAACCTGACCGTATTCGATACCATTGATCAGGTGGCAAAAGGAGATATTCGTCTGAAAATACGCGATATTCTGGGAGCGTTTATGTTTGGCGGAGAGGCTTCTGACAAAAAGGTAAAGGTCCTTTCCGGAGGAGAGAGAAGTCGTCTGGCCATGATTCGTCTGCTGCTTGAACCGGTGAACCTGTTGATACTGGATGAGCCTACCAATCACCTGGATATGCGTTCCAAAGATGTGCTGAAGGAAGCGATCCGTGACTTTGACGGGACCGTTATCGTGGTTTCGCACGATCGTGAGTTCCTCGACGGACTTGTCACCAAGGTATATGAATTCGGCGGAGGTCTTGTAAAGGAACATATCGGTGGTATCTATGATTTCCTGCAGAAGAAAAAAATGGAAAGCCTGCAGGAGTTGCAGCTTACGTCGGCTTCGTCGTCTGCTCCTGTCCGTGAGGAAAGCCAGGTTCCGGTCAGCGAAAACAAGTTGTCTTATGAGGCTCAGAAAGAATTGAACCGTAAAATCCGTAAGTTGGAAAAGCAGGCGTCTGCCTGTGAGTCACGTATTGAGGAACTGGAATCTCAGGTTTCTGAGATAGAAACCCGTATGTCGACTCCGGAAGGAGCTTCTGACAGGAGTCTGTATGAGCAGTATGAGGCTTTGAAGAAAGATATTGCCGGTGTGGAAGAAGAATGGGAAAATGCTTTGCTTGAAATAGAAGAGCTTCAGAAATCCTGATACTTTTTTAGTTGGAATAAAATTTATGTATTTACTTTTAATATAAACAGTATGAAAACAAAACAATGTATGGCCGTTGCAGCTATGATTGTAGCTACGATGACCGGTTGTACAAGCCAGAAGGAAGTAAAGAGTACTTCAGGCCTTGACTTGACCAATATGGATACTACGGTATCTGCCGGTCAGGACTTTTTCCAGTATGCTTGTGGCGGATGGAACGAAAAACATCCGCTGACTGCTGAATATTCCCGTTTCGGGACATTCGATCTGTTGGCAGAAGATAATCAGAAACAGATTCGTGAACTGATTGAAGGTCTGGCTGCCCAGAAGAGTGAAGCAGGTACACCTGCCCAGAAGATTGGCGATCTTTATAATCTGGCTATGGACAGTGTAACACTGAACAAGCAAGGTTATGAACCGATCAAGGCACAGCTGGAAAAGATTGCTGCATTGAAAGATAAAAGTGAAATCATTCCGATGGTTTCGGAACTGGGTATGCAGGGAATCGGGACTTATTTTCACAGCTATGTATATGCTGATCCGAAGAACAGCAGCCTGAATATTTTCCAGATGGGACAGGGCGGTATCAACCTGGGTGAGAAGGAATATTACCTTGATACCGATAGTGTTACTTCAAACATCCGTGAACAATATAAGAAGTACATCACTAAGCTTTTCACTCTGGTGGGTTGTAATGAAACTGAAGCCGTTCAGAAGATGAACGATGTGATGGAAATAGAAACAGCCATAGCCAAAGTTTCTCGTAGTGCTACGGAACTGCGTGATCCGGAAGCCAATTACCACAAAATGTCTTATGATGAGCTGAAAAAACAGATTTCGGGAATCGATTGGGATGCGTATCTGAAAGGACTGGGTATTGCTCAGGTAGAAGAGTTGAATGTAGAACAGGTAGAACCTATCAGCGAAGTAGCACGACTGATCAATACTTTGCCGTTGTCCAAGCATATTTCTTACCTGCAATACAATTTGATTGATGCGGCTGCCAGCTGTCTGAGTGATGACTTTGTAGCTGCTCGTTTTGATTTTTACGGAAAGGTGTTGTCCGGACGTCAGGTAAATCAGCCCCGTTGGAAACGTGCCGTTAATTCTGTAAACGGATTGCTGGGCGAACTGGTAGGACAGATGTATGTAGAAAAATACTTCTCACCGGCAGCCAAAGAACGTATGGTGACTTTGGTAAAGAATCTGCAGACTGCTCTGGGAGAACGTATTCAGGCGCAGGAATGGATGAGCGACAGCACTAAAGTGCGTGCTCAGGAAAAACTGGCTACTTTCCATGTAAAAGTGGGATATCCGGATAAATGGAAAGATTATTCAGATCTGAAAGTAGAAAAAGATTCATACTGGGCCAATGTTTGCCGGGCTGCCGTATGGGGAAGCAAGGATAACTATGGTCGTCTGGGAAAACCGGTAGACAAGGATGAATGGCTGATGACTCCTCAGACTGTCAACGCATATTATAATCCGTCTACTAATGAAATTTGTTTCCCGGCTGCTATCCTGCAATATCCATTCTTTGACATGAATGCCGATGATGCGTTCAATTACGGTGCGATTGGTGTAGTGATTGGTCATGAGATGACACACGGATTCGATGATCAGGGACGTCAGTTTGATAAGGATGGAAACCTGAAAGACTGGTGGGCAGAAGGTGATGCCGATCGCTTCAATGAACGCGCTCAGGTGATGGTTGATTTCTTTAACAACATCGAAGTATTGCCGGGTCTTCATGCAAATGGTACATTGACATTGGGTGAGAATCTGGCCGATCACGGAGGTTTGAACGTGGCTTATCTGGCATACAAGAACGCTACAAAGAATGCTCCTCTGAAAGATGAAGACGGATTTACTCCTGACCAGCGTTTCTTCCTGGCATACGCTACGCTGTGGGCCGGAAATATCCGTGACGAGCAGATTCGTGTATATACCAAGTCGGATCCCCATTCACTGGGCAGATGGCGTGTAAACGGTGCGCTGCCTCATATTCAGGCATGGTATGACGCGTTTAACATTACGCCGTCCGATCCGCTTTATCTGGCTCCTGAAAAACGGGTAAATATCTGGTAAAAGAGATTTGTACCAGAAGCTGAGGGGATACTCTATTCTGGAAATATCCTCCATGATTCGAAAAAACGTCTTCGTGTCCTGCCAAGGATACGAAGACGTTTTTTTAGTATCTTCTTAAATCAAGGATTTGGGTATAAATATCTGTAAATTGTATACAATTGATTGTTGGGTTTCGGAGTAATTTTGTAAAGAGAAAAAAGGATAGGTCAAACATTTAATCCGGTAATCGAAATGAAAATAAAAATGCTCCTTGCGCTTGTCGCATTGGCAATAAACAGTACAACTCTAGTTATGGCACAGGAAAAAGTAAAACAGACGGCTGGACGTGACCAGCTTGGAGCGTTTGCTCCTAAATTTGCGGAACTCAATGACGATGTACTTTTCGGCGAGGTGTGGAGCCGTACAGATAAGTTGGGATTACGTGATCGGAGTATGATTACCATCACGTCGCTGATCAGTCAGGGTATAACCGACAGTTCATTGGTTTATCACCTTCAGACGGCTAAACAGAATGGTATAACCCGTACGGAAATCTCCGAGATTCTTACGCACATAGGCTTTTATGCCGGATGGCCCAAAGTATGGGCGACATTTCGGTTGGCCAAGGAAGTATGGGCCGAAGATGCTTCCGGTGAAGATGCCAAGGCCGCTTTTCAGCGTGAGATGATTTTTCCGATAGGGGAGCCGAATACTGCGTATGCCCGTTATTTTATAGGAAACAGTTATCTTGCAACGGTTTCAGACACACAGGTACCGGTGGCTAATGTAACTTTTGAACCCGGATGCCGGAATAATTGGCACATTCATCACGCGTCGGAAGGTGGTGGGCAAATGTTGATTGGTGTGGCGGGCCGTGGCTGGTATCAGGAAGAGGGCAAGGCGCCTGTACAGATTCTTCCAGGGACTGTGATTCATATTCCTGCCAATGTCAAGCACTGGCATGGGGCGGCTGCCGACAGCTGGTTTGCTCATCTGGCCTTTGAAGTACCTGGAAAAGATACTTCCAATGAATGGCTGGAGCCTGTTTCCGATGCTGTTTACAAAACCTTGGAGCGATAGTGTATGGTATTCGTTGAACTTTCTGACAGAAAATGAACTGTTTCTTTGAAAGTTACTCTTTTGACTTTTTTCTGTAATCAGGAAATGACGTTTCCTGATTGCAATCTTATCAGCTCCCGGTATTGCCGGGGGCTTTTTTATGTATGCTCGGCATGAGTATTAACTAACGGGTGCAAGTCCCCAATGAGCCCTAA
>USCT01000029.1 GCA_900553185.1 uncultured Bacteroides sp. | reverse complement strand
AAAAACAGCCGATAAAATTGTCGTGGCGGAATATAGAATGGTTACTGGATATTTGTGGGCATAACTAAAAAATAAGGTAATATATGCCCAGATTTAATAAATGGCGGATTAAAGTATGCGAACTATGAGAAACATTTTATGTATACTTTTGGTGTTGACGAGTCTGCAGGTGTCGGCACAGAGTGTTTCTGTTAAGACCAATCTTATTTATGATGTTTCTACTACCGTTAATCTAGGAGCGGAGTTTGGTCTGTCGCCCAAGTGGACGTTGGATGTGTCAGCCAATTATAACGGTTGGACTTTCAGTGAGAACAAGAAATGGAAGCACTGGCTGATACAGCCGGAGGTACGCTATTGGCTGTGCGAACGGTTCAACGGACACTTTGTAGGCGCCCATTTGCTGGGGGGAATTTATAACATCGGAAATCTGGATACCGACTTTATGCTGTTGGGTACGGATTTCGGACAGTTGAAGAATTATCGTTACGAAGGTTGGATGGCCGGTGTGGGCGTAGGCTACGGCTACCAGTGGCTGCTGTCCAGGCATTGGAGTCTGGAGGCCGAGATCGGTGTGGGGTATGTGTACTCCAGAGCCGATAAGTTTGAGTGTGCGACCTGCGGAGAAAAGCTGGAAGACAACGAACCTCATCATTACGTAGGGCCTACCAAGGTGGCCCTCAGTCTCATTTATGCATTTTAATATTCTATCGGGAGGCTATGATTATGAAAAACGGCATATTATTTCTGGTCATGCTGGCTTCAGCCGCGGGGGGTCCTGCTACCGGTGTCTGCGCGCAGCAGACCCTGCAGAGCGGGACGGTCGTTACTGACGCGTCGGTGGTACGTCATCGTGACAGTGTGACGGTAAACATGGTGATAAATCTGGACGGAACCGAAGTGAAATCGGGCAAGTCGGTCATTCTGCAGCCCCGTTACGTAGCTGACGGGGGAACGGAGAGCGCTTACCTGCCTCCGGTGGAGGTGATGGGACGTACACGCAGCCTGTATCTGCAGCGGAATCCTGAGGCGGCTTATACCGACGATGTGTATTGCCGGGTGGTGAAGAAACGCAAGGAGGCACAGCAGGTGGCCTACAGGGTGACCATACCTTACGAGGCATGGATGGATCGTTCGCGGCTGCAGGTGGTGGAAGACCGCTGTGGTTGTGGTGAAGTGGAGAAAGGAAATCTGACGGAACTGGCTGAGGCCGATCTGGCTTTTCATCCGCAGTTGGCGTATGTGGTACCGCAGGCGGAGCCGGTGAAGACACGAAACCTGAGCGGACGTTCGTTCCTGGACTTCCGGGTGAACCGTACGGACATCGATCCGGCATACCGGAAGAACCCGGTGGAGCTCCGGCGCATTCTGGCGTCCATCGATACGGTGCGTAACGACCGTGATTTCACCATTACTTCCATCGAACTTTGTGGCTATGCATCGCCCGAAGGCAGTTATGAGGCCAATCGCCGGTTGGCAGAAGGCCGTACGGAGGCGCTGAAGACTTACCTGCTTGATAAATACGATTTCGCGCCGTCGCTTATCCGTTCGGCTTCGGAGCCCGAGAACTGGCAGGGGCTGGTGGAATACATACAGGCTTCGCAGTTGGCCGATAAGGAAGAGATACTGGCGTACATCGGGAACGGTCCGTCGGACATCGACGTGAAAGAGCGTCAGTTGCGTACGAAATTTCCGCAGTCGTATGCGGTTTTGCTGGCTGATTGCTATCCGGGCTTGCGGCGGACTGATTACCGCATTGATTATGTTATCCGGAAGTTCAATCTGGAGGAGGCCAGGGCCCTGGTTACCAGAGATCCGAAACGTTTGAGTCTGGAAGAGCTGTTTGCTGTGGCGCAGACTTACGAGCCCGGTTCCGAGGAGTTCAACCGGGTGTTCGACGTAGCCGTACGCATGTACCCCGACAGTGAGGTGGCCAACCTGAACGCCGCCTGCGCCCTGCTGGAACAGGGACAGGCAGAGCAGGCACTGACTTATCTGCAACGCGTAAAGACGGAGTTGCCCGAAGCCGAGAACGCACGGGGAGTGGCTTACTTGCTGCTGAAGGATTACGACCGGGCCGGGCAGCATCTGAACCGGGCGGTAAAGCAAGGATTGCAGGCTGCGGAACACAATTGGAACTTTTTAAATTAATATTAAAATAAGGATCAATAAAAATGTTGGAATTATGAGAAAAGTAAAGTTTTTTGGTTTGTTATTGGCTACAGGCCTCTTCAGCGCTTGTAGCGATAACCTGGAGAATGCGGGTAATGCGGGAGAAAATACTCCGGGTACAACGGAGGGATATGTAAGAGTGGCAATCAATATGCCTACTACGAGTGGCAATTCATCCAGATCAAATGATAGTGATAATGGAAATGTCGATTTAGTCGATGGAGAAGCCAACGAATACAATGTGGAGAATGCTATCCTTGTTTTCTTTAAAGGTAATGCTGGTGGAGATGAGTCAGCTGCTACCTTTGTAAAGGCTTATACGTTAGATAAAGGCGACTTATCGGTTTCGAATTCCGCTGAAATTCCACAAGTAACGGAACAGGTGTCAGTCATAACCGAAGCTCCTAAGGTTACCGATACGGAACAACTTTATGTCCTAGCCATATTGAATTATGATAACAATGTGTTATCTTCTACTGATGGTGGTTTAAAGGTTGGTACTACATCATTGGAAGCAGGTACAAGCACACTTTCAGCTTTGCAAGAAAAAATTTCAGCTACGATTGATGGAACTATTATTAAGACCAATGATACTTTTGTCGGCTATTTTATTGGCGGTGCGTCTAAAAATCAGTTCACGATGACGAATGCTCCGTTATCTGATAAAGCGGGTACTAGTGGTAATATGACTGATGCAAAGGCATACACGCTGGTTCCTGTGGAGGTTTATGATACGGAGGCTGCGGCAACAGCTGGTGAGGTAGCGAAGATTTATGTAGAAAGAGTGGTAGCTAAGGTGACATTGATATCTACATCTAAATATAAAGTTGAAGGTGAAGATAAGCAAATAAAAGTTACTAATGCAAATGGAGATGAAACTGGAGATATTGTAGAAATCACAGGTTGGTATCTGAATGTAACGAATAACTCCACCAAATTGGTGCGTGATGTAACTGGCTTTAAGTCTACCAATGGTTGGTTGAGTGTAACTGATAATACTAATCCTGAACGCTTTGCGGGTACAAGAGGTATTGATGCCTCATTTGGTGTTGATAGCGAAGATGATTATTATCGTATTTATTGGGCTCAAGATTGTAATTATGAGAGTAGTAATACTATTCCTACGTCTGATTTTACCACTTATACCTCAACAGAAGGAACGTTTACTCCTGGAGAGCCGGCTTGGAATCTAAACCTTGCGACTTCTACAGCAGATAACGCTTGCTATTGTCTGGAAAATACGATGAACTATACTGAGCAGAAGGATGATCGTACCACCGGTGTCTTGATAAAGACTAACTATTATACAAAGTTTCTGGGTGATAATGAAGCTACTAAAAGGACTTTCTTTGTTTGTGGTACAAGTTCTACAAAATATCCGGAAACACTAGTGGGAGATGCAAATGGAGATCATACAGATGCTTTTGTTGATCAGATTATTGTAGCAGCCAATAAGTTGATAACGAATGACAATTATAAGCTTTCTACAACAGACACTAAGGGCTTGTCTCTAAAGTCGGGACTCAAATCCGGAACTTATACTGATGTTACGAAGGTGTTTACTTTTGCAGAAACTGATACAGATAGTGAAAAGTATAAAACCCAGTTGGCTGCAGTGAAAGCAGCTGTAGGCGGTCGAATTTCTTGTTATATAGGGGGGGAAAATTTCTATTATTCTTCATTAATCCGTCACTTCCAGGATAGCGAAGGTGTTAATATAAGCGGAGGTGGTGTCGCATCGGCTGCTGATTATAAACTTGGGCAATTGGGCCGTTACGGTGTAGTTCGTAACAACTGGTATGAAATTGATATACAATCTATTGGTGGACCAGGTGCCCCAGATGTTGAAACACCTGGTGGAAACCCGGATGATTCATCAGAAGGATATATCAACTGTACCATCAACGTCCTCTCTTGGGCGAAACGTTCACAAGGTGTAGACCTTTAATGATTTGAAATACACTTCCTCGGGGACAATATCGTCCCTGAGGAAGATTTACTGACTTAATTTCCGATTTTAAAAACAGCTTATGACAGATTGGGTAAAACATACCGGGAAGATTTTATGGCTGGCATGCTTGCTGATAGGCATGTCTGTATCATCGTGTACAGACCTTATTTTCGACGACCGAAGCGGCTGCGACAGGGGAGTGTACGTCAATTTCAAATACGACTACAATCTTCATCGTGCCGATATGTTTGCCGATCATGTAGGCGAAGTGACACTGTATGTGTTCGATGAACAGGGAAACTACGTAACACAGTGTACGGAAGCCAATGAGGAGGGGTATGAACCGTTGAAGAAGGCGGATTATGCCATGTTTCTGGATTTGCCTGCAGGAACTTACCGCTTTGTGGCGTTGGCACATCAGCGGAAATACGAGGATCTGCTGCAGGAAGAGGGTGCCAAATTCCGCCGGACGGAAATGGACGAAAACAGCCTGATGGAAAATCTGAAGATTACACTTGATCATATCTCGGCATACGATGGAGCGGCGTATATCGACCATCAGAATCTGCCGCTTGACACCTTATGGCATTCCATCTCCGATGAAACGGTAGAAGTGACACAAGGAAAGTTTGCTTATCATACGATGTCTTTGGTACGTAATACCAAATACATCAGTGTAACCTTGAGAGACATTGATGAACCGGATGTGATGGACATCAACGATTATGAACTGTATATAGAAGGTGCGAACGTGCGATTGAATCATGACAACTCAGCCGACGATCGTGTCAAGGCCGTATGTACTCCTTTTGTAACCTGGAATACACAGGACCCTGATACCGGTACCCGTACTTCGGTTGGAAATATGGGGCATGCCGACTTCATGACCTCGCGCATCTTTGCACACGACAACCTGGCCGACGATGAAGTGCTGGTGGTCAGAAATGTAAAAACAGGAAAGACAGTTATTGAAGTCAATCTGCCCGACCTGCTCAGCCGTCTGAGCAACTACGACGAAATGCACCGTTACTCCAAACAGGAGTTTCTGGATCGCGGCTACGATTACGACCTGTCCTTCTTCCTCTCCGGCGGTAGCTGGGCTTATGCCAACGTATCGATCGGTGTACTGGGATGGAGCAAACGGGTACAGAATGTAAATTTGTAAAATCTGAAAATTCAATTTAGTATGTTGAATAAGGTGATATCCATGGTAACGTGGCTCATGCTGCTCATCCTGGCAGGATGCAGCGATGCGTCTCCCTATGCGGAAGAACCTTCTGCAGAGAAGCGGACCGTTACGCTGAATCTGGATATTACGACGAGAGCGGACAATCTGCCACCCGATAACTCTGAGCCTGATATCATACGGCTATGGATATGTGATGAGCTTGATAATATCATTGCGAGTATTGTGAGCAGTCAGAATGTATGGAGAACTGATGGAATAGATATCACAACCACTTTACAGACTGAAATAGAAGCAGAGAATATAGATGTTAATCAATCGCTTAAGATTTATCTACTCTTAAACCAGCCTTATACGGATGATGGTGAAGGTAGTACTGCTCCAGTAGATTTTTCTGATGTAAAAACGTTAGATGAGCTTAAAGGAAAAATGTTCGTCCTGACTGAATATAAGGGTGATAACAAAGTGCCGATGACAGGTGAGGGTACAGCTAAATTTTCGTCTGTTAAAGGCAACAAAATAATATTTGACGCTTCGATTAATGCTACAAGGTGTGTGGCAAAGTTGGGGATTTATTGCACCAAGGGAAATACTTCTCCTTCCAGTACTTTGACAATCAATCAGGTTACTTTAAGTAAGGTGCCGGATAAAGGGTATTTGTTTGAGATACCAGAAAATAGTCAGATTGATTATAATAGTCAGATTGATTATAGTGGTACAATGAATTTGCTTTCAGATGATAAAAAGATAGAATCCTCTTATACAGAAGATATGCCTGATTATTCTGATAATTCTTGGGCTGAAACTACAACAGAAGAATTTTTTGAAGAAATATCCTCTCCCTATCTCCTTGAAAACCTGAATGGAAATGTGACTGATGATGGATTTCTTCAAGTAAATGGTTCGATTACGGACAACGATAAGAGGTATTGTATCACATTTAGTTATACTCTGAATGGAGTAGGATACACACAATATATTTATGTGTCGCAAATCGAACGTAACCAATACAGCAAAATCTATATACGCATCAACGATGCCATTACTATTGATACATATTGCCAAGTAAACTCATGGACAGAACATACAATGGAGGTTCCGGCCTTTGAATAAAAAGATAACGAATATGAAGAAGATACTGCATACGATATATACTTGTCTGTTGTGGATGGGCTTTGTCGCTTTTGCCTTATCCGGATGTAAAGACGATGAACTGGTGAAGAACAACGGCGAAGTGATGGAAGGGCTGCCGGTCACTGTAGCTCTAACTTTGTCGGGAACGCCGGTTGCAGATGTGACGATAGATACAAGGGCGGATAATTCTTTGTCCGATATAACCAATTTGGCAATCTTTGTTTTCCATGAGGACGGAACGTATGAACACTACGTTTCTTCACGTGCAACGGATGAAAGTTATAAAGTTACTGTTGATAAGGATCTAACTGTTGATGATGGGGTTTTATACAAGGTTCGTTTTAAAACTACGACAGGCAAAAAGAAACTGATAGTTGTTGCCAATACCAGTGCTGCGGCCGGGGATGGCGGCTTTTGGGAACTGACAGCTAAACAGGAAGATGTCGTAGGAGGACGTTTATCGTTTGAAGAGATCAAAAATGAAATTATTAATCTACGAAGCGCTCTTTATGAAAATAGCGATATGCAGCCCATTCAGATTGTTTCGTCTTCTCTAATGTTGTTATCAGGTTACAATGAGGGTGTCGTGTTTGGAGCCGATGGTACTGTTACTTCTTATGGAAACGATGGAGATACTAATAATAAAGTGATAGTAAAAATGGACCGGGCTATGGCAAAGATTAAATTCAAAATCGTAGAAAAGCCTAAAGATGACTCTGGTAATGATATTAATGCTACTTTTAGACCATCTTCTTATCGTGTATATAATATCCCAACAAAGAGCTATCTAACGAATAAGGATAAAAAGCAGACAGAAGGACTTTTTGTTCCCTCCTCTGGAACCGGAAGTGAATCTGAAACAGCTACCAAATATATTCATTATGCTTCTTCCATCGTACCGTCAGCCAGTGAGGGATTCTATTCGTTTGAGTTTTATATGCCGGAGAATATTCAGGAAACGATAACTCTGAATAAAGAAAACAATGAAATGGAATATGTTGACCGTGATAAATGGGAGGGTACTTCCGGTTCTATCGCAGAGAATAAAGTATGGTTAAATGCACCGCAGAACAGTACTTTTGTAGTGATTAGTGGAACATACAGCGGTATCGGTACTGATGGAAAAGATTATACAGGAAATGTCAGTTATACCATTCATTTAGGGGATTTCAGCTCAACTGGTTCTATGGGAAACTTTTCCATAGAACGGAATAGCAGCTATACTTATACAATTACAGTGAAGGGAGTCGATAAAATTATAGCAGAAGCAAAAAAAGAAACAGACGAAGAATATCAACAAGGTGCAGAAGGTCAGATTTTTACTTACGACGCATCGACTTATTCGTACGAATTGGACGCTCATTATGAACAAGTATATCTGGAGTATAATCTTTCACAAATTGCTAAGGCTATACAGTCATTTCAGGTTAATGGAAATAGTCTTGGTGAATATAATAATACTCAATTAGATGATGATATCAATAAAGCTATTGCAAATAATTTGATTTTGGTTATCCAATCTGAGGCAATGGATTATACTAATACAACTGAAACGTCAGATAAACCGTATACAGTTCAGAATAAACGTGGAACTCTGAAACCGTATCAGATTTACGCTGATGCGATGAAGGCTAGTGTTAATGTACTAAGTAAAAAGGATGCGGTTTTGAATGGTCCTGGCAATACAACTGATAACTTAAAGGGCTTTGACTACAAGTGGATTGAATTTTGGCCGCAATCGAATACTGAAATAGCAAAATATCCAGGAGTTTCTGAATGGAGTAGAGAGAATTTGGATAATTTGACTAATAAGGATTTTTATGGTGGAGAAGTAGTCACAGAAACAGCAAGATATCTTATGGATGTGTATGATGTGATTGTGGCTATGGGAAATGTTGTTAAGAAGATTTATAAAAAGAAATCTGTATCCACAGCAGACAGAGGTGAAGGTTATCCCAGTGACAGTCAGCCAAAGGATATATTTAATTCGGGTCAAGGTATAACTGTCACTACAAACACTGAAAATGAATATGTAGCACGTTTTACTGCATTTGTAAATGAGTATTATTATTTACGTCATCCACTGACAGGGGAACGTGTTACTACTTGGTCTGTATTTGCCAATAAAATGAATCGTGAAATGCTGATTGCAATGAGTTCAAATGTTTCAGAAGATGGGAATAGCTCTTTTAGTACTGTTTATTCATACATCTCACAATTATCTATGCAGACATTTTATAATTCAAGAGCATTGCAAATGAATGGTTTTGGAATAGAAACGTATAATGAAACACCTCATATTCGTTTTGGCGGCTCAGTAACGACAGGACTAAGTGACACAGATGGTCGAAGTAATCAAATACAATTAATAGGAGGCCTAACTCCAGAAAAACAGTGGGAAAGCTATATTATTTCTACTCAGAATGGATGGCTTGGATCAATAGGTTCTGATCGCATAAATCATAAACTTCCGGTTAGTGTTTATAAAGGTACTCGTGAGGAATCAGATGGAGATAATGGTATAGGTGGTGCTTACTTTGCCTGTTTATCACGTAACAGAGATTTAAATGGTAATGGAGTTATTGACGAAAACGAAGTTCGTTGGTATCTGCCATCAATAAATGAGTATATTCGTATTGGCATTGGCTCTAATGCCCTTTCTAATGCTGCTCAATTATATATGGGCGATAAATATACAATGGTACATAAAGGATATGCAACAAGTTATATTTGGGATGGTTCACTCTATTTCACAAGTAGTAATCAAGCTGACAAGCGGGTATATTGGGCTGTAGAAAGAGGTTCATATGGTGGTGATGGAGCTAATTATACTGGAAATTGGGCTGCCAAACCCATACGATGTATCCGTTCTCTTCCTTCTACAAGTAATGATTACGATATCAGTACTCCATTCGTAAAGTCGGATCCATCATTTATTTATCATGGAAATACCAATCCACAATCTATTGAATTTAAGGATCGCTTAGTAGCTAATCTATATCGTCAACGTGTAGATGGATCTTTAGGCGTACATAATGAAGATAATCCTGCAAATTCATTTTCTCAAGGTATTTTTGTTGCAAGTGAATATTTAAAAGGAACTTATCGATTAGGTGATATAATAGGTTATGAGGGTACAGTTACAGTAGATGAAAATGGACAACCAAAAGTATATACTTTTGATGGAACAATGCTAAATCCATGTAAGGATGAGAAGTATTCGGAGGATGGATATAGCGATTGGCGTGTTCCTAACCTGGTGGAACTTTCTGCAATGAACGCAGCCGGATTATTGGATGAATGTTACTCTAATAATTGGGGATCTTTTATTGCGGCATGTTGTACGCAATTCAGTAATTTGAATGTGCGATTTGGTTTTGCCCGTTCTTCATTGATTTATTGTCCTGGGGATGGCGGATATGGTTCTGAAAATCCTAATTATAGTAATTTGACATCAAAAACCTTCCGTATTCGTTGTGTTCGTGACGTACCCGACGGATATGCATTCCCGAAAAATTAGTTTTTACGATTATGATTAGATATTATATATATATTGGACTCATATTACTCCTTACTTCTTGTCATACCAAGCCGGATACGGCAGAAGCAAAAGAATGTACCCATACGGACTCTACCGTCGTACAGCAACAGGCACAGTTCCCCTTCCCCACCATCCCCACTACCCTGACGGAGCCGGAAGCCCGCAAGTCCTACCTGCTCACCCATTACTGGGAGCAGTTCGACTTTGCTGATACCACGCTGGTGAACAACCGCGACGTCACCGAACAGGGCTTCGTAAACTTCATCGCCCTGCTGGCGGACGGCACCACGCCGGAGGAACTGACGCGCGAGAGTCTGGAGAACTGGTGCGCGGGCTTCATCGGGGAGGCACATGCCCGACGGGTGCTGACCCAAACGGCGGACGACTACCTCTTCAACCCCAACTCGCCTTTCTACAACGAGGCACTCTACGGGCTGTACCTGGAGACCATGCTCAGCGTGCTGCCGCAGACGGACGCCGTGCGCTCTTCCTATCAGTTCAAGCTGGAGCTGGTGAGGCGCAACAACCCGGGCGACCGGGCCACGGACTTCACTTACTACCTGCCCGACGGCACGCGCCGCACGCTGGCCGCCACGCCTGCGAAGAACGACCGCCTGCTGCTGGTGTTCTACGACCCCGAGTGTGAGTCGTGCCACGAAGTGTTGCAACAGATGACTGCCGATGCAACGCTGGCCGAGGCGGTGCGAACCGGCAAGCTGAGCGTGCTGGCCGTCTATACCGAAGGCAACGAAGAGGCGTGGCAAAAGGCGTTGCCCGACATGCCCGATAAGTGGATAGTGGGCACCGACCGTGAGGCGGTGAAGACCGGAGCATTGTACGACCTGAAGGCCATGCCCTCGCTCTACCTGCTGGACGGACAGAAGCGGGTGCTGCTGAAGGATGCGGCTTATGAAGCGGTTCGTCGGTCCCTGCATTTTAAGGGATTGTGAAGGGGGAGAAATGTCCGTCGGGAGAGAACGTTTTTTCTTCCCGAAAAAAGCGCTTCGGATTCCGTGGGAGATTTTCCGGTTTTTGTACCTTTGCGGTATGAAGCGTTATGTAGATGTCATCGTACCTTTGCCCATTGCCGGACAATATACTTATTCGTTGCCGGAAGAAATGGCGGAACGGGTCTGTATGGGATGCCGGGTGGTTGTTCCGTTCGGACGGAAGAAGTTTTATACCGGTCTGGTTACCCGGGTGCACGAGGAAGCACCGCAGGCCTATGAGACCAAGGACGTTTCGGAGGTACTGGACGAACGGCCCATCCTGCTCGAACGGCAGTACGCGTTCTGGCAATGGCTGTCGGATTATTACCTGTGTCCGTTGGGCGACGTGTATAAGGCGGCGGTCCCGTCGGGGATGAAGCTGGAGAGCGAAACGCTGGTGGTCTACAATCCGGAGTTTGTGGCCGGAGGTCCGTTGCCGGAAAAGGAACAGCAGGTGTTGGACCTGCTGAGCCGTGATACCGAACAGTGCATTACCCAGCTGGAAAAGAGCAGTGGCATCCGGCAGTTGCTGCCCGTCATTCAGTCGTTGCTGGAAAAAGAAGCGATTTACGTAAAGGAGGAGCTGAAGCGCAGCTACAGACCGAAGCTGGAAACCCGTGTCCGCCTGACGGAACGGGTACGTCCGGAAAAAGCCCTGCGTCTGCAGTTTGATTTGCTGGCACGCGCGCCGAAACAGCTGGCGGTGCTGATGAAATACCTGGAACTTTCGGGATGGTCCGGAGCGGACGGCCGGTTCCGCGAAGTGACCCGGAAACAGTTGCAGGACGCTTCCGGGGCGTCGGCCGCCGTGCTGAACGGTCTGGTGGAGAAACAGATCTTCGAGCTTTACCGTGCGGAGGTAGGCCGGTTGGTACAGGGTACGCTGGAAACGCAGGACCTGCATACGCTGAGCGAGGCCCAGGAAAACGCCTACCGCCAGATTCTGGCAACCTTTCATACCAAAAATGTCTGCCTGCTGCACGGAGTCACGGCCAGCGGGAAAACGGAAATCTACATTCATTTGATCGAACAGGTGCTGAGCGTAGGGAAGCAGGTGCTTTACCTGTTGCCCGAAATCGCCTTGACTACTCAGATAACCGAGCGGCTGAAACGGGTGTTCGGCAACAGGCTGGGTATCTACCACTCCAAGTTCCCGGATGCGGAACGGGTGGAAATCTGGCGCAAGCAACTGTCAGAGAATGATTACGACGTGATTCTGGGGGTACGCTCATCGGTGTTTCTGCCGTTCCGCCGGCTGGGACTGGTGATTGTGGACGAGGAACACGAGCAGACCTACAAGCAGCAGGACCCGGCTCCCCGTTACCATGCCCGGAACGCGGCCATCGTCCTGGCCTCCCTGTTCGGCGCGAAGACGCTGCTGGGTACGGCTACCCCGAGTATTGAAACCTATTACAACGCCCTTCAGGGGAAATACGGACTGGTGGAACTGAATGAACGCCATCAGCAGATCTGCCTGCCGCGCATTGAAGTGGTCGACATCAGGGAACTGGCCCGGAAGAAACGGATGACGGGACCCTTTTCGCCGATGCTCCTGCAGCAGATGCGGGAGGCGCTGGACCGGAAGGAACAGGTCATCCTTTTTCAGAACCGGCGGGGGTTTGCCCCGATGATCGAGTGCCGGACGTGCGGCTGGGTACCCCGCTGCAAGAACTGCGACGTGAGCCTGACGTATCACAAGGGCCTGAACGAACTGACGTGCCATTATTGCGGCTATACGTATCAGGTGCCGCGGTCGTGTCCGGCCTGCGGCGGGGTGGAACTGATGGACCGGGGATTCGGTACGGAGAAGGTGGAAGACGATGTGAAGCGTATCTTCCCGGAGGCACGGGTGGCCCGGATGGACCTGGATACAACCCGTACACGCACAGCCTACGAAACGATCATTGCCGATTTTGAAGCCGGAAAGACCGATGTGCTGATCGGTACGCAGATGGTTTCGAAGGGACTGGATTTCGACCAGGTGAGTGTGGTAGGCATTCTCAATGCCGATTCGCTGCTGAATTATCCCGACTTCCGGTCTTACGAGCGGGCATACCAGCTGATGGCACAGGTGGCCGGCAGGGCCGGACGCAAGAACCGTCAGGGACTGGTAATCCTGCAGACAAAATCGCCCGACCTTCCCCTCATTCACGAGGTAGTGACCAACAATTACCGGCAGATGTACGAAGAACAGCTGGAAGAACGAAGGCTGTTCAATTATCCTCCGTTCGACCGGCTGGTGTATGTATACCTGAAGCACCGGAAAGAGGAGGTGGCGGAACAGGCGGCTGCCGTACTGGCCGGATGGCTGCGTGCGGGGCTGGGCGACCGGATACTGGGACCCGACAAGCCCCCTGTGGGCCGGATTCAGCGTTTGTTCATCAAAAAAATCGTGGTGAAAATAGCGCAGGGAACTTCCATGCCGAAAGTACGCGGCTACCTGCTGCAGTTGCAGCGGGCGTTGCTGGAGGACGAGCGGTTCCGTTCGCTGGTGGTTTATTACGATGTCGATCCGATGTAATACTGATAAAAAAACAGAAAACTATGATCAAGATAGAATTAGACGTGCATACCCATACGCTGGCAAGCGGGCATGCATTCAGCACGCTGCAGGAAATGGTCCGGGCAGCGGCCGACAAGGGCCTGAAGGTATTGGGCATAACGGAGCATTCGCCGGGCATTCCGGGTACCTGCGATCCGATTTATTTCCGCAACCTGCATGTAGTGCCGCGACGGATGTACGGTATCGAACTGCTGCTGGGAGCTGAAATCAACATCCTGGACGGAGAAGGAAACCTGGATCTGGATGAATCGTACCTGCAAAGGCTGGACCTGCGCATTGCCGGTATTCATTCGTTGTGCTACCACTGGGGAACCGTGGAGGAAAATACGCATGGGATGATACAGGCGATAGCCAATCCGTATATCCACATCATCAGCCATCCGGGTGACGGAACGGCCGAACTGAATTTCGAGCCAATCGTACAGGCTGCCAAAGAGCACCATACGCTGCTGGAAATCAATAACAGCTCATTGAATCCGGTCCGTAACAAACCGACCGCACGGACCAATAACCTGGAAATTCTGCGGCTGTGCAAACGCTACGGTGTCCCCGTCATTCTGGGAAGCGACGCGCACATCTCTTTCGACATCGCGGTGTACGACCGGGCGCTGGAACTGGTGGGCGAAACGGAGTTCCCGGAAGAACTGATCATGAATACGGACGTAAACCGGTTCAAGGAATACCTGGGTCTGCCGGCTCGGGAGGAATGATGCGTGTCCGGTGCAAGGCCGGATCTTTAGTAACAACAACGAATGACTGAAACATGAAAAAAATACTTTTTGTCTGTCTGGGAAATATCTGCCGTTCTTCGGCTGCGGAAGAGATTATGCGTACCTACATCCGGAGGGCCGGGCTTGAGCGGGAACTGGAAGTGGATTCGGCCGGAATCCTGAGTTATCATCGGGGCGAACTGCCCGACGAACGGATGCGGGCACATGCCAGCCGTCGGGGGTATAACCTGACCCACCGTTCACGGCCGGTATGTACCGCTGATTTTCGTGACTTCGACTGGATTCTGGGCATGGACGACCGCAACATCGATGATTTGCGCGAGAAGGCTCCCGATGTGGCGTCGGAGCGGAAAATTCGCCGGATGACCGATTTCTGCCGGACAAAAACGGCAGATTATGTGCCCGATCCGTATTACGGAGGGGCGCAGGGATTTGAGCATGTGCTGGATCTTCTGGAAGATGCCTGTGGAGGCCTGTTGGAGGCCATACGGGCCGAAGAAAATAAATAAACCTGTTAAACCATTACCTTGAAACTATGAGTCAGACTTTTGCGCCTTTTGCCCGTCCCCTCTATATCATGGCCAAGCCGGTGGGGGCCGTCTGTAACCTGGCCTGCGATTATTGTTATTACCTGGAGAAAAGCCACCTGTACAGCGATACGTCGCGCTTTGCCATGAGCGATGCCTTGCTGGAAAAGTTTATCAGCGAATACATCCGTTCGCAGACCATGCCTCAGGTTCTGTTTACCTGGCACGGCGGGGAAACACTGATGCGTCCGCTCAGCTTTTACAAACGTGTGGTGGAACTGCAGCGGAAATATGCCGATGGACGTACCATCGAAAACTGCATTCAGACCAACGGAACCCTGCTGAACGATGAATGGTGCGAGTTCTTCCGCCGGAACAACTGGCTGGTGGGTGTCTCCATCGACGGTCCCCAGGAGTTTCACGACGAATACCGCAAGAACCGGCAGGGGCGGCCGTCATTTGTGAAGGTGATGCAGGGAATCCGTCTGCTGAAGAAACATGGGGTGGAATGGAACGGCATGGCGGTGGTGAACGACTTCAACGCGGACTATCCGCTGGATTTCTATCATTTCTTCAAGGAAATAGAATGCCATTATATCCAGTTCGCCCCGATTGTGGAACGCCTTTCTCCTCACGCCGACGGCAGGCATCTGGCCTCGCCCATGCAGGAAGGAGAAACGCTGGCCGATTTTTCCGTATCGCCCGAACAGTGGGGGAACTTCCTTTGTACGCTGTTTGACGAATGGGTCAGGGAGGATGTAGGAACCTATTTTATCCAGCTCTTCGATTCGACGCTGGCCAACTGGGTGGGCGAGCAGCCGGGGGTATGTTCGCTGGCCAAAACATGCGGACATGCGGGGATCATTGAGTTCAACGGTGACGTATATGCCTGCGACCATTATGTCTTTCCGGAATACAAGTTGGGAAACATCTACGAACATACCCTGATCGAGATGATGTACAGCGAGCGCCAGCAGCAGTTCGGACAGATGAAACAGCGGGCTCTGCCGAACCAGTGCAAGCAGTGCGACTACCTGTTTGCCTGCAACGGCGAGTGTCCGAAGAACCGGTTTGCGCGGACAGCCGACGGCGAGCCGGGATTGAACTACCTCTGTAAGGGGTATCACCAGTTCTTTGCACACGTGGCTCCTTACATGGATTACATGAAAAGGGAACTGCTGGCAGAGCGCCCGCCCATGAATGTCATGGAAGCCATTCGCCGGGGCGAACTGTAAGGAGGCAGGTTGCAGAAGGGCCTGTCACCGGGGGCTGAAGGCTATTTCTTCAGCTCCGGATAGCTGATGCGGGTGTGATACATGGTCTTCAGCTTTTCCTTGAATACTGCCTTGACGGTAGCAATGTCTTTGAAGGTAATCGGGCATTCCTTGAAGAAGCCTTCCTGTACCTGTGCGTCGATAATCCTGTCTACCAGGTTCGAAATGCTTTCTTCGGTGTATTCGTGCAGGCTGCGTGACGCGGCTTCTACCGAGTCGGCCATCATCAGAATGGCCTGTTCCTTGGTGAAAGGATTCGGCCCGGGGTATTGGAAAAAGCTCTTGTCTACTTCTTCGTCGGGGTGTTCGTTCTGGTACGAGATGTAGAAATATTTGGTTACTCCCGTGCCGTGATGGGTACGGATAAAGTCCTTGATAACCTGTGGCAGGTCGTGCTTGTCGGCCAGACGGAGACCGTCGGTTACGTGGCTGATGACCACCTGGGCACTTTGCTTGTAGTTTAACTGGTCGTGCGGATTGACACCGGTCTGGTTTTCGGTAAAGAAGGCCGGGTTCATCATTTTCCCGATGTCGTGATACATGGCTCCGGTACGTACCAGCTGGCTGTTTGCCTCTATGCGGTTGGCTGCGGCCGCGGTCAGGTTGGCCAGTTGCAGGGAGTGCTGGAAGGTTCCCGGAGCAATTTCAGACATTTCCCGCATCAGCTTGTTGTTGATGTTCGAAAGCTCCACGAGGGTGACGTTGGAAGTAAATCCGAAGGTCTTCTCAAGGATAAACAGCAGCGGATAGGTGAACAGCAGCAGGATACCGTTGATGATGAAATTGACATACATGTGCGTGCTGAGCTGGCTGACATCGTTGACGTGCATCAGATCGAGGGCCAGGTACAGGATGGCGTACGAGCAGGCTACGAGCAAGGCACTCCGTAGCAGTTGTGAACGTTGTGACAATTCGCGCAGGCTATAGATTCCCGCCATTCCTCCCAGACTCTGCAGCAGGATAAATTCGTGGGGCGTACGCAGGGAAATGGAACAGAGCAGCACCAGGATGATGTGTGCCACGAAAGCCGTCCGCGAATCCAGGAAAATGCGGATGATGATGGGTACCATGGCAAACGGAATGATGTATACGGTGGTAATGTTGTGTTCTACCGTGATGGAATTCATGACAGAGAAGAAGATGATGAGGCTGAACAGCAGGTACCAGCTTGCCCGTTTGTCGTAATAATCGCTCCGGAACAGTTCCAGGTAGATAAAGAATACGGCAATGAGCAAGGATACAAACAGAATCTGTCCCACCAGGGCCAGCCGTTTTTCGGTAGAGGTTTCACTCCGTTTGTCCCATTCTTTCTGAAGGGAGGTCAGGATGGTGAACGTACGCTTGTCGATGATTTCGCCGCGGTCGACAATCTTTTGTCCGTTCATGACAAAGCCGTTGGCCCAGGAAATGTCTTCCAGCAGGTCGTTTTTCACGGCTTCCGAACGTTTGGCGTCGTAAATCAGGTTTGGCGTGAGGTAGTTGTTCAGGTTACACTGCTGCAGGAGCTGTTTCTGGAAATGCAGGGTATCGGAATTGATCAGGTACTCGTAAGCCTGTTTGGTGGTATAAAAAGACTGGACTTCCAGCTCGCGTGAGGTATTCTGGTCGATTTCCTGAATGTATCGCAGGCTGTCTTTATGCAGCTGTGACAGATCGGCCGATGAGATAATGCCCTTCTCATAAATGGCCTTCAGTTGTTTTTCGACGTGGTAGTAATAGGAGATGGAAGGCAATGTCTTCCGCAGGGAAACGTTGTAGTCGTTCTGGAACTTGCGCAACATCTGTTCGCCGATCTCCTTGTTACGGGTGTAATACGGGCGGTAACTGGCCAGAATGCTGTCCTGTTCCTTCTTGATCTGGTTATCGTCTTTGTAGATCGGGAAATCGAAAGAGGCCTGCAGCAGTCCGTATTTCCAGGGTTTGTTGATTTCAAACTGATAGTTGAATCGGCCGTCTCTGGGCAGGAAATAGACGATTATCGTTACTGTTATCAGAAAAAGAACAAGCTTATAGAGTATTTCCTGGTATGTGAACTTTCTTTTTGTATGGAAACTTTTCATAAGGTGACATATTTTGGGCGCAAAATAAGAAAAAAACGGGAAATTTAGATTAATTTTGCAGCGTATTTTTTAGATAGAAACCACTATGTCAGAAAGAAAAGTAAGAGTTCGTTTTGCACCGAGTCCGACAGGTGCATTGCATATCGGCGGTGTGCGCACTGCTTTATATAACTATCTGTTTGCTCGTCAGCATGGGGGAGAGTTGATTTTCCGTATCGAAGATACCGACTCGAACCGTTTTGTTCCGGGAGCGGAGGAATACATCATCGAGTCCTTCAAATGGCTGGGAATCAAGTTCGACGAAGGCGTCAGCTTCGGTGGAAACTACGGTCCTTACCGCCAGTCGGAACGCCGTGACATTTACAAGAAATATGTTCAGGTATTGCTGGACAACGGAAAAGCTTATATCGCTTTTGATACTCCGGAGGAACTGGATGCCAAACGTAAGGAAATTCCTAACTTCCAGTATGACGCTACCACACGTCTTTCGATGAGAAACTCCCTGACATTGCCGAAAGAAGAAGTAGACCGGCTGATAGCGGAAGGACAGCAGTATGTGGTACGGTTTAAGATTGAACCGAATGAAGACGTACACGTACACGACATCATTCGTGGGGAAGTAGTGATCAACTCTTCTATTCTGGACGACAAGGTACTTTATAAATCGGCTGATGAACTGCCGACCTATCATCTGGCCAACATCGTGGACGATCACCTGATGGAAATCTCTCACGTAATCCGTGGAGAAGAATGGTTGCCGTCGGCACCGCTGCACGTGTTGCTGTACCGTGCTTTCGGATGGGAGGACAGCATGCCGGAATTCGCTCATCTGCCGCTGCTGCTGAAACCGGACGGAAACGGCAAGCTGAGCAAGCGTGACGGTGACCGTCTGGGATTTCCGGTATTTCCGCTGGAATGGCACGATCCGAAAACCGGAGAAGTTTCGTCCGGCTATCGTGAGTCAGGATACCTGCCCGAAGCTGTTATCAATTTCCTGGCGCTGCTGGGATGGAATCCGGGAAACGATCAGGAGCTGATGTCGATGGATGAACTGATCAAGCTGTTCGACTTGCACCGGTGCAGCAAGGCAGGTGCCAAGTTCGATTATGAAAAGGGCAAATGGTTCAATCACGAATACATCATCCACAAGGACGATCATGAGCTGGCAGATCTGTTTATGCCGATACTGAGGGAACATGGCATAGAAGCGCCGAGAGAAACGGTAGCTACCGTCATGGGACTGATGAAAGGTCGGGTAAGCTTTATCAAGGAATTGTGGGATACCTGCAAGTTCTTCTTCGTCGCTCCGACCGAATATGACGAGAAGACCGTCAAGAAACGCTGGAAGGAAGATTCTGCACGCTGCATGACCGAGCTGGCAGACCTGCTGGAGTCGCTGGATGATTTCTCACTGGAACACCAGGAACAGGTCGTGATGAAATGGATTGAAGACAAAGGTTACCACATGGGTAACATCATGAACGCTTTCCGTCTGACGCTGGTCGGTGAAGGAAAAGGACCTCACATGTTTGATATCACAGCCGTATTGGGAAAAGAAGAAACCGTAAGACGGATGCGTCGGGCTGTTGAAGTTCTTAAATAAGCCGGAAATGATTTATAATCTTGTCATATATCTTTATGTAAGTGCAGTCAGATTGGCTGCACTTTTCAATAAAAAGGTGTCCGCCATGGTAAAAGGGGAGAAGGATGCCTTTTCTGTTTTGCAGCGACGCATGGATCCGAAGGCGAAGTATATCTGGTTTCATGCGGCTTCGCTGGGAGAGTTCGAACAGGGCAGACCGCTGATTGAGGAAATCAGAAAGCGTTATCCGGAGTATAAGATCCTCCAGACCTTTTTTTCACCTTCCGGATACGAGGTACGGAAAGATTACAAGGGAGCCGACGTGGTATGTTATCTGCCTTTGGACACGCCTGCCCATGCTCGCCGGTTTGTGGAACTGGCGCATCCGTGCATGGCCTTTTTCGTGAAATACGAATTCTGGAAAAACTACCTGACGGAGCTGGAGCGCCGTCGGATTCCGGTTTACAGCGTTTCTTCGATTTTCCGTCCTGGCCAACTCTTTTTCCGCTGGTATGGAGGTACTTACAGACGAATACTGAAATGCTTTACCCACCTGTTCGTACAGAACCAGGAATCGGTGGAACTTCTGAAACGGATTGGAATTACGAATACCACGATTGTGGGGGATACCCGTTTTGACCGTGTCCTGGAGATTTGCCGGCAGGCCAGGGAACTGCCCATGGTGGAACTGTTCAAGGGGGAAAACCTGACGATGGTGGCTGGAAGCTCGTGGGCACCCGATGAGGATATCTTCATTCCTTATTTCAATGAGCATCCGGATATGAAGCTGATTATCGCGCCTCACGTTATCAGCGAAACCCACATCGAAGAAATCATTCATAAGCTGAGACGTCCGGTCGTACGTTATTCACAGATTACTGAAGATAAGGCCCGTCAGGCTGATTGCATGATTATCGATTGTTTCGGTCTGCTTTCTTCCATTTACCGTTATGGAGAAATTGCGTACATCGGAGGAGGATTCGGTGTAGGCATTCACAATACACTGGAAGCCGCCGTATATGGCATTCCTGTCATTTTTGGTCCGAACAATCAGAAATTCATGGAGGCTCAGGGGCTGAAGCAGGCTCAGGGAGGTTTTGAAATCCATTCGCCAGCCGATTTTAATCCGTTGATGGATAAATTCCGGACCGATTATGGATTTCTGGACAAATCGGGCAAGAAAGCCGGTAATTACGTGAGAAACAACGCCGGTGCTTTGGAGAAGATCATGAATGAGGTAAGATTCTGAGACCGTAATGCCGGAAGAATGTCCGTTTCCTCGCGGAGTGTTTCCGGTGATGATATGTAAAAAATCCTCGCTGGCAGGAGTGCATCTTCCGCCGGCGAGGATTTTTTTTGCGCGCATTTGTCCGGGTTATTTTCCGGAGGCCTTTTCTTCTTCCTTGAACCAGGAAGCATACATCAGGTAACCGTTTGCTATTTTCTGGTTCAGTTCCTTGCTTTGCTGTGGGTCGACTTTCTTGATAAATTTGGCCGGTACGCCTCCCCAGAGCGTGTGTGGCTCGATGAGGGTGTTGGCCAGTACCAGGGCTCCGGCCGCTACGATGGCTCCTTCGCCTACGACGGCGTGATCGAGCAGGGTGGCTCCCATTCCGATCAGGGCATTGTCTCTGACGGTCGCTCCGTGTAGGGTTACATTGTGCCCGATGGAGACATCGTTGCCGATCTCGACGGTCGATTTCTCATAGAGGGTATGAAGGACGCTTCCGTCCTGGATGTTCACCCGGTCTCCGATCCGGATGGAATTGACATCGCCCCGGAGAACCGTGTTGAACCAGATGCTGCAATCGCGGCCCATGATGACATCGCCGATGATGGTTGCATTGTCGGCCAGGTAACAGTTGTCGCCGATAACCGGGGTGAAGCCGCGGACTGATTTAATGAGTGCCATAATTGGATGTTTTTAGGTGATAAGATAATGGATTTTTAATGAAATCAGATGGCTGAAGTGGCCTGACCCAGCCATGTCTTTTCCGATTCATCCAGTAGCGGACTTAATTCTCTGTATACCCAGGCATGGTAGTCGTTCAGCCATTTCTTCTCTTCAGCGCTCATCATTTCCGGCAGAATCGCTTCCTTGTCTATCGGACAGCATGTCAATGTCTCGAATTTGTAGAACGGTCCGAATTCCGTGGTCTGGCTTTCTGTAATCAGCATGGTATTCTCGATACGTACGCCGTAGCGTCCCTCCTTATAGATACCGGGCTCGTTGGTAACGGTCATTCCGGGCAGCAACAGGGCCGGCATGTAATTCATCCGGAATTGATGAGGGCCTTCGTGTACATTGAGAAAATGTCCTACTCCGTGACCGGTACCGTGTCCGTAGTTGATTCCCGCTTTCCACATGAATTGTCGGGCCAATACATCCAGCTGTGTTCCGCAAGTTCCGTAGGGGAACTCGGCCATGGAAAGTTGGATCATCCCCTTTAATACCCGTGTATAGTCTTGTTTTTCTTCCAGGGTAACCGGGCCCAGTACGATGGTACGGGTAATATCGGTTGTTCCGTCCAGGTACTGGGCACCGCTATCCAGCAGCAACATGCCTTCCGGACGAAGGGTAGCCGCTGTCTCGGGAGTAGCTTCGTAGTGAACAATGGCTCCATGAGCGGCGTATCCGGCAATGGTGTCGAAACTGATACCTTTAAAATAAGCTTGTTCGGCCCGGAACCGGTAAAGTGCTTCGTCGAGGGTAACCTCGGTAACCGTATCTCGGCCGACTGCCGCTTTCAGCCACATCAGGAAGCGGACCATGGCCACTCCGTCACGTTTCATGGCTGCGTGGAATCCTTTGATCTCGGTTTCGTTCTTGATGGATTTCAGGTACAGTACCGGTGAGGGGGCCGTTACTATCGAGGTAGCAGATGAGGCAGCCTGATACAACGCGTAGTTGGTACTGGAAGGCAGCTGGAGGCTTCTTCGGTCATATTTCCTCAGTTCTTTCTCAATGTCCCGGTAATCATGGATCTCTACCTGATTTTCATTAAGGTAGTTTCGGACTTCCCCAGTCAGCTTCTCGGGCAGAATGTAGAGAACGGCCCGGTTGTCTGTAATGAGCAGGTAACTGACAAATACCGGATTGCAGTGTACGTCGTTTCCTCGCAGGTTTAATGTCCAGGCTATCTCGTCGAGTGCCGAGATGAGTATTCCGTCGGCGTGGTTTTCTTGGATCTGCCGACGTATCTGTGCAATTTTGGTTGCACAGTCTGTCCCGCAGAATGCCAGCGGTAAAATAAACGGCGGATTCAGGGGCAGGGTAGGACGGTCGGTCCATAACTGTTCGTAAGGGTCGGAGACGGTAACCAGTTCCAGTCCGTTCTGTGCCAGCGCATTCTTTATTGTCTGGGCTTCGTCGGTGGTCATGACCCATCCGTCGATACCAACCTTGTCTCCCGGCTTCAGTACCTGTCCCAACCAGGCAGGAATACTGGGAGTCTCCGGCAGTTTGTCCTTGAAAAGTGTCAGTCCGCTTCCTTTCAGCTGTTCGGCTGCCTGAAGGAAATAACGGGAGTCTGTCCATAGTCCGCCGGTTTCGGTTGTGACAACAGCCGTTCCTGCCGATCCGGTAAATCCTGAAATCCATTTACGTGATTCCCAGTGCGCGGGTACGTATTCGCCGGAATGGGGGTCTGTACTTGGAGTGATGAACGCTGCTATTCCGTTTTGTTTCATGAATGTCCGTAATCCGGCTATTCTTTGTATAATCTGTTTCATGGTGCTGATCAAATTTGGTTGTTAACTTGTTTTTTCTGAAGTCACAAAGTTACAATTTCTGGGCAATTCTGAAGAAAATATACCGGAAAGTTTTGTGAATAAAGAAAGTATGTGTAATTTTGCGGCGCAAATAAAATGCATAAATAATTTAGTAACAACATACTTTAATTTTAAAAACATGATTGTAGTACCAGTAAAAGAAGGCGAAAACATTGAAAAAGCGCTGAAAAAATTCAAAAGAAAATTTGAAAAAACAGGTGTTGTAAAAGAATTGAGAAGCAGACAGCAGTATGACAAACCGTCTGTTTTGAAGAGACTTAAAATGGAACGTGCTATTTACGTTCAGAAAATGCATCAGACAGAAGAATAATAAAATCTGCAGGATTTCTTGAATTATTGAATTCTTTTTCATAAATTCGTCGTTGAATCAATAAGGCGATGTTTCTTATGTTGAAAGAATCTTTTTTGGAGTATCTTTCGCTGGAGCGTAATTACTCATCGAAGACTGTTCGCAGTTATGAGATTGATCTTACGCAATTTGAAAGCTACTTTAGAGGGGTGGACGAGTGTCTGGGTTATACGGATGTAGATGCGGATCTGATTCGAGGGTGGGTTCTCTCACTGATGGAAGAAGGATATACGGCTACGTCGGTAAATCGGAAGCTTAGTTCGCTCCGGTCGTTTTATCACTTTCTGTTGCGAAAACAGCAAATAACGGCGGATCCTACGGCAAAAGTCGTGGGGCCGAAAAAGAAAAGACCGCTGCCGGTATTTGTGAAGGAATCTGATATGGATTGTCTGCTTGACAAGACAGATTTCGGGGAAGGTTTTGAAGGCATGCGTGACCGCATGATGCTGGAAATGTTTTATGCGACAGGTATTCGTCTTTCCGAACTGATCGGACTGAACGATGCGGATGTGGATTTTTCTGCCCGGGTGATGAAAGTGACGGGAAAAAGGAGCAAGCAGCGCTTGATTCCGTTTGGAAAAGAACTGGAAATGGATATGCGCGCTTATCTTTCTGTAAGGGATGAAAGCTGTGGAAGAACCTGCCCGGCGTTTTTTGTTCGGAAAAACGGTGAGCGGTTGTATCCGGAATTGGTTTATCGAGTAGTGAAGCGAAATCTGTCGAAGGTTGTAACGCTGAGAAAGAAGAGCCCTCATGTGTTGAGGCATTCCTTCGCGACTTCCATGCTGAACCATCAGGCGGAGCTGGAAGCGGTGAAAGAGTTGCTGGGGCATGAGAGTCTGATGACAACGCAAGTTTATACTCATACGACCTTTGAGGAACTAAAAAAAGTTTATGAACAAGCTCATCCTAGAGCGTAAAGAAAAGGAGGTATTTATGGAAGTAAGAATTCAATCCATTCATTTCGACGCATCCGACAAATTGGAAGCTTTCATTCAGAAGAAAGCAGAGAAGCTCGAGAAGTTTTGCGATAATATAAAGAAAGTAGAGGTGTCTTTAAAGGTAGTAAAACCTGAAACAGCTATGAATAAGGAGGCGGGAGTCCGTGTCCTGGCGCTGAATACAGAGTTTTACGCAGAAAAAGTAAGCGATACGTTTGAGGAGTCTGTCGATGTTTGCATGGATGCACTCTCTAAACAGTTGCTGAAAGCCAAGGAAAAACAACAAAGTAAATAAAAAAATCACGAAAAAGTTTTGTGGTTAAAAAATAATAGCTAAATTTGCAGCCGCTAAGCCGTAAGAAACATAGCGGCTGCAAAATTTTGATAAGCCTCTTTAGCTCAGTTGGCCAGAGCACGTGATTTGTAATCTCGGGGTCGTTGGT
>USCT01000028.1 GCA_900553185.1 uncultured Bacteroides sp. | reverse complement strand
GATTATGTTTCTAACGCGCTGTTCTATTTGATGTTGCTATGCTAATGAGTTCCCAACAGTGTAGACGCTATTTCGCAAGAAATCTATAAACGTACTGCCCACATCAAGAACTGCAACCTGTTCGTTTTCTCTCCTCCGATGATTTCCGGTTATGGAACCGGTAACAGTTTTGAACTATACATGCAGGACCGTTCCGGAAAAGGCATTGACGCTTTAAGTAAAGTAACAAACGATTTCCTGGCCGAACTAAACAAGCGCCCGGAAATACAGATGGCCTATACTTCTTTCAGCGCCAACTTCCCCCAATACCGTGTAGATGTAGACGAAGCACAATGCCAGCGTGCCGGTACAACCACAGAAGAAGTGCTGTCCGTCTTGTCCGGTTACTTCGGAAGTATTTATGCCTCGAACTTCAACCGGTTCACCAAGTTGTACCGTGTCATCATTCAGGCTCCCTCCGACAGCCGGAAGAGCATGCAGTCGCTCGACAACATCTTCGTCAAGACATCCGACGGCATGGCTCCGGTAAGCCAGTTCGTAAAACTGACCAAGACCTACGGTGCAGAGTCACTTACCCGCTTCAACATGTTCTCGTCCATCAACGTACAGGGAATGCCGGCCAGCGGTTACAGTTCGGGTGACGTTATCAATGCCGTGAAAGAAGTAGCCGCACAGACCCTGCCTACCGGCTACGGTTACGAATTCTCCGGCATGACACGTGAAGAGGAACAAATGGCCAATTCGCACGATACGGTTATCATCTACGGTGTTTGTATCCTGTTCATCTACCTGATACTTTGTGCCTTGTATGAAAGTCTGTTCATCCCGATGGCGGTTATCCTTTCAGTTCCGTTCGGACTGATGGGAAGTTTCCTCTTCGCCCGGTTATGGGGTATTGAAAACAACATTTACCTGCAGACCGGACTCATCATGCTGATCGGACTTCTGTCGAAAACAGCCATCCTGCTCACCGAATACGCCACCGAACGACGCAAGGAAGGCATGTCACTCACCCAGGCAGCCATATCGGCGGCAGGAGTCCGTTTGCGTCCGATCCTGATGACCGCACTTACCATGATATTCGGATTGCTACCGTTGATGTTCGCGTCAGGAGTAGGTGCCAATGGAAATACTTCTCTGGGAGTAGGAGCCGTAGGTGGTATGCTGATCGGAACCATCGCCCTGCTGTTTGTAACACCCGCCTTCTTCATCACCTTCCAGTACATTGAAGAACGGGTAATGGGTAAACGAAAAGAAGACAGAAAATTATGAGAAAACTAGCTTTTATATTAATAAGTATGGTACTGCTGAGCAGTTGCCATATCTACCGGAACTACCAGCGTCCGGACAATCTGCCGACCGACAGCCTGTTCCGTGAAACAGAAGGGCTTGTAGAAGAAGATTCCCTCTCACTGGGAGACCTTCCCTGGCAGGAAATCTTTCAGGATCCCTTGCTGCAACATTACATCAGCTACGGACTGGAACACAATACCGACATACAGACTGTATGGCTGCGGGTAGACCAGGCACAGGCACAGCTGAAAGCTGCCCGCCTGTCTTTCCTGCCGTCGTTGACCTTGTCGCCACAAGGAACGCTGACCAGTACAGCCGGAAGCAAGACAGTCAAGACATACGAACTTCCCATACAGGCCAGCTGGGAAATAGACCTCTTCGGAAGTCTCCGGAATGCCAAAAAAGGAAGCCAATCCACCCTGTTACAACAACAGGCCTATCGTCAGGCTGTCCAGTCGGAACTGATTGCAAGCATTGCCAACAGCTATTATTCCTTATTGATGCTGGACAATCAGATTGAAATCAGCCGTTCTACACTGGATGTATGGAAAGAACAGGTACGGGTTATGGAAGCCCGGATGAAAGTAGGGGAAGAAACCGAAAATGCCGTTACACAAGCCCGTGCCAGCCTGTACGAACTGGAGGCAACCCACAATGACCTACTACGGCAACAACGGGAAACAGAAAACTCCCTCTGCACACTGCTGGGAATGACCTCCAGAAATCTGGAGCGTAACAGCTTGTCCGAACAACAGTTTCCCCAAACGGTCAGTACCGGAATTCCGGTTCGCCTGCTGTCCAAACGTCCGGACACCGTACAAGCTGAAATGACCCTGGCCAACGCCTACTATTCAACCAATCAGGCCCGTTCGGCCTTTTATCCGAATCTTACCCTGACGGGAAGTGCCGGATGGACCAATTCTCTGGGACAGGCCGTAACCAATCCCGGCGACTGGATACTTTCGGCCATAGCCTCGCTGACCCAGCCCATCTTCAACCGTGGAAAACTGATTTCCAACCTGCGGGTATCCAAAGATGAAGAACAGATTGCCCTGCTCAATTATAAACAAGCCTTGCTGGATGCCGGACAAGAAGTCAACGATGCACTGTACGCTACAAAATCGACACAGAAAAGCCTGGAAAGTCACCAGAAACAATGCAAGGAACTGGAACGCACGGTACAGACTTCCGAAGCCCTCTACCGGACGGGAAATGCCACATACCTGGAACTGCTCACCGCACGACAGTCACTGCTGAACGCACAACTGAATGTAGTGTCCGATCAGTTCACTTATTGCCAGGCCATCATCAACCTGTATAATGCATTGGGAGGAGGAAGTGAATAACTCTCCTGTCCATAAACCTTAGATTTCTGTTTTCTGCCAATTTGAATAAAACAGGCTCAAAAAATGCTTTTATTCTTATTGGCAGAAAACATTTTTATCGAGTATCAACAGCTCAAGGATATTCAGAAAACATCACCTCAATAATTCGGATATTCCATTCCATGGACCATTTTCCAGTAAATAGAACAGAATTCAAGAAAAACTGAAAATCATTTAGCTAAAAGAAAAATATAATTTTGCCCTGCATAAAAACATAAAAGATTCCGCATGAACTGGAAAGAACGAATCGGCATTTTCTTTATCTGTCTTTTACTATCAAGCTGTGAAATGATAGATTATCATCCGTATGACGTTAAAATAGACGGAGAAACAGACATCAACGCACACAACATCGAAACAATCGAAAAAAACTGCAAAGGAAAAGACACCATCCGATTCGTCACGATGGGAGATTCACAGCGCTGGTATGACGAAACAGTGGACTTTGTAAACCACGTGAACCAACGCAAGGACATAGACTTCGTCATTCATGGAGGAGACATGAGCGATTTCGGAGTAACCGATGAATTCCTCTGGCAACGGGACATTTTGAACAACCTGAATGTTCCTTATGTAGCACTTATCGGTAACCACGATTGTCTGGGAACCGGTGAAGAAACTTATCGGGCAGTCTTCGGCGATCCTAATTTTTCGTTTATCGTCGGACGGATCAAATTTGTCTGTCTGAATACCAATGCCATCGAATACGACTATTCACGTCCGATTCCAGATTTCAAGTTCATGGAATCAGAGGCACAGAACCGCCGCAACGAATTCGACAAAACCGTATTCTGTATGCACATCCGTCCGTATGCCGACGAATTCAACAACAACGTAGCCGAGGTCTTCCAATACGTAGTCACACAATTTCCAGGTCTGCAATTCTGCACCGCCGCACATGAACACCATGTCTTTCAGCTCGATGTCTTCGATGACGGAGTGATGTATTACATGAGTGACTGCATGAAAAACCGGAATTACAATGTATTTACCATAACACCCGACGGATATGAACACGAAGTGGTCTATTTCTAAAAACAAGAAGATATTTACATCCATTTTCTGCTGGATAATGATCCTGCAGACATATTCAGTATCCGCCTCCACATTCTCGCAGGATACAACGGTCATCGTAGTTCACGATACGGTTTACCTGCCAGCTCCTGAAACGGATGACGTCAGGGTAAGCTCCGTCCCCCCCAGCCGATACGACCGTCGCGTACACCGGTACCGACGACACTGGGAAGCACTGATTCCCACCCATACCAAATTGCAGTTCGCAGGAAACATGGGTCTACTTTCCCTCGGTACGGGATGGGACTATGGCCGACGCAACCAATGGGAAACAGATTTACTGCTCGGCTTCTTACCAAAATATGAATCCGAACATGCCAAAATAACTTTTACTGTCAAGCAGAATTATATTCCCTGGAGCCTGCAGATCAAACAAAGTGATTTCGCCTTTGAACCACTCTCCTGCGGGTTATATGTCAATACCGTATTCGGCGATGAATTCTGGGTAAACGAACCAGACCGGTATCCACAAGGATATTACGGATTCTCATCCAAAATACGCTTCCATGTCTTCCTTGGACAACGGATGACATACAACATTCCCGCGCGTTACAGAGTGACAGCCAGGGCCGTCACCTTCTTTTATGAAATCAGTACGTGCGATCTTTACGTAGTCAGTGCTTTTACAAACCACTATCTAAAACCGAAAGATTACCTCAGTCTGTCTTTCGGAGTCAAACTCCAGCTGTTTTAACTCACCTGAAAAAAGAAACGGGGTTATATAAAAAGAACTTTCCTCCATATAACTCCGTTAGCAACCCTGGCCTATTACAGGTACATACTTACAAACCGACAAAATAGCTTTTCAATGCTTCCACATATTCGGCCATCGCCTCCCGTCCGGTAGAAGTAATCCGACACATTGTACGCGGTTTTTTCCCGACAAAACTTTTCTCGATGTTAATATATCCGGCTTCACTCAGCTTGTCCAACTGAACGCTCAGATTACCGGCCGTAGCCTGAGTTTTCTCTTTCAGATAAACAAATTCCGCCTCTTCTACTGTCAGCAGCAAAGACATAATGGACAAACGAAGCTGGGAATGCAGCAAGGGATTCAGTTCTTTCAGCATGAGTGTTTCGCTTTTTTATTCAGAATATGTCCAGGTATCACCATCATGATAATGAAAGATAGCCCGAAGTACAGATACCAGTCCACCGTAGCCGGTTCGTGGAATGTATACTGCATCAACATATAAATGGCAAACGCAAATCCCACCAGCGGTGTATACACGGCACTCGGTTCCTTGATAATGATTCCCGTAATGGAAGTTCCGATTCCTGCATACAACAAAGACAGAGGCAACATCAACGAGAAATCACCATACCCATGTGCTGCCGAAACCACTCCCATCATCAGGACTGTTATCAGAAACAGCCAACCGATAATCCACCAGACTTTCGCCAGTACCGTATCGGTATAAGTCACCACCGATTCCTGTTTCAGTTCCTTCCGGCGTTTGGCTTCCATGATTCCCCAAAACACGAACATCAGGAACCAGCCGTATGCCCAGATATTATTCTGTGTAAAGAACACCAGAATAAAAAGCAATATGGACAAGGCAGCCGTAAAATAACCGAAATAAAGGAACGTATTTCCGGCGCCAACCTTCAGACCATCACGTGTGGAACTTATCATCCGACTTATCAGTTCCAGACTCTCTCTTTCAGACAATTTGTTTTCTTCCATAATACATCATTTTTATAAGTTTCAAAATTAATATAGTTTATCAAATAAATCAAATTTTACCATATAACCCCTTCAACCGGCTTTCCCTGCTCATCCATGTCCATCTTCCAATCACTGTTTTCATCATGAAAGACAGAAACCAGGAAAGGTCTGTCAAATATTCCTTTCACAACTACTGATACAGTTCCTTTTTGGGCCTTAGATAACCCATAGAACGATTGTTTATTCACATCCGTCCGGATCATAACCAATATATTTCCCTCAGCATTCCGAACTTGAGTTACAACCACTAAAATTTCTCTTTCTGCACAAACAGCTACCTGACAGCATACGACCATCAACAATAAAAACAACCAACGTCTCATATCTTACCCTCCTCATTCTTCTTAAAATACCAGATTATCCAACTCAAAGCTACATTCAGTCCCCAACCAAGTACAACCCAACATACCCACCAATAATGAGGAGATGTAACATAATTGACCAAAGCCAAAAACAAACAGTTTACAACATACACAGCCAACTTGATCTTTAAATCAGCCGGTATCTTCTTATTCTCATTCAGACAATTCTTCAATTCCATAATTACATCATCAACAAGTTAAACAAATAAGTTTATTTTATAAACCACAAATTCTCAAGAAAAGGGAGACGCGCGCTTACCTCCCTTCCTTTTTACAAATATAGAGAAGTTTATTTTATAAACCAAATAAAAAGAGAAATTATTTCATAAGAAAAAAGGCAGCCGATTATCGACTACCTTCTCTCTACATATATTATATTAAATCATCAGGATTCCGAAGTGAAGTGGAATTTAATGTGCTTGAAGTCCATCTGAGCCATCTGCAATACATAACCACTGTCGGCCAGGAAGACATCACGTCCTTCGCGATCCTTTGCCATGTACTGATACTTACGTTTCTTGAAAGCTTCCAGTTCTTCCGGATCATCGCTCTCTATCCAGCACGCCTTGTAGAGGCTGATCGGTTCCCAACGGCATTTCGCGTTGTACTCATTCTCCAAGCGATACTGGATAACCTCAAACTGCAACTGACCTACTGTACCGATAATCTTACGCCCGTTAAACTGATTGACAAACAGCTGAGCAACTCCTTCGTCCATCAGCTGATCAATACCTTTATTCAACTGCTTGGTCTTCATCGGATCGGCATTTTCGATGTATTTGAACATTTCAGGTGAGAAACTAGGCAATCCTTTAAAATGTAAGATCTCGCCTTCAGTCAATGTATCACCAATCTTAAAGGTACCGTTGTCAGGCAAACCAATAATATCACCAGCCCAGGCCTCATCTACCGTAGTTTTTCGCTGTGCCATAAACTGTGTAGGAGAAGAAAAACGCATGGTCTTGTTATGACGAACATGCAGATAAGGAGTATTACGAGTAAACTTTCCGGAACAAACCTTACAAAAGGCTACACAAGAACGATGATTCGGGTCAATATTGGCCGTAATCTTGAAAACAAAACCGGTAAATTTGGGCTCGTCAGGCTGAACGATACGTTCTTCGGCCTGTACCGGACGAGGACTCGGGGCTATTTCTACAAAAGTATCCAATAATTCCTGTACACCAAAGTTGTTCAAGGCAGAACCGAAAAAGACAGGAGCCAGCTCTCCTTTCAAATACTCATCTACATTAAACTCCGGATAAACACCCTCAATCAATTCCAGCTCACTACGCAATTTTTCGGCTAATGGAGTACCTATATGATTGTCAAGTTCATCTGTATGAATATCTACCTCCACCTTTTCTGTCACTACCTGCTTAGAAGGTTGAAATAAATTCAATTTCTGTTCATAGATATTATACACTCCTTTAAAACGCGGACCACTTTCAATAGGCCACGTCAACGGACGAACGTTAATCACCAGTTCTTCTTCAAGCTCATCCAGCAAATCAAACGGATCTTTGGCCTCACGGTCCATCTTGTTGACGAAGATAATGACCGGTGTATTCCGCATACGGCAGACTTCCATTAATTTACGCGTCTGGCTTTCTACACCTTTTGCTCCATCGACCACAATAATAACACTGTCTACGGCTGTCAGCGTACGATAAGTATCTTCCGCAAAGTCCTGGTGTCCGGGAGTATCCAGAATATTTATTTTATAATCATGATAATCAAACTCCATCACGGAGGTAGTCACCGAAATACCACGCTGCTTTTCAATATCCATCCAGTCGGAAGTTGCGGTTTTCTTGATCTTATTTGATTTAACCGCACCGGCTACCTGGATTTGTCCGCCAAAGAGCAACAGTTTTTCAGTCAACGATGTTTTACCGGCATCCGGATGGGCAATAATCGCAAATGTCCGTCTTCTTTCAATTTCTGCGTTCATTCTATCTGTTTAATTATTGATTTTTTAATTTTTCTATACATTCTCTCAAGCTATCTACCCAAAACGGTATTTCAAGACCATAGGTAGTTTTTATCTTGCTTTTATCAAGAACTGAATAAGCGGGACGGTTGGCTTTTGAAGGATATTCACTCGTATGTAAAGGCCTTACCCGGCAGGTTCCGATACCTGCCAAGATATGAATTATCCGTGTAAAATCATACCATGAACAAACTCCTTCGTTACTGAAATGATAGATTCCTGGCACCACACCTTTGACCAATATTGTAAAAATAGCTTCAGCCAGATCCCGTGCATAGGTCGGTGTACCTATCTGATCGAAAACAACTCCCAAAGAATCCTTTTCTTGTCCCAGGCGTAACATTGTCTTCACAAAATTGTTTCCAAAGGTAGAATACAACCAGGCCGTACGGATAATTACCGTATTCGGGCAATGCTTCAAAGCCTCCTGTTCACCCATTAATTTAGTACGGCCATATACCGAATTCGGACACGCCGGCTGTTCTTCCTGATACGGGATATGCGCAGTTCCGTCAAATACATAATCCGTAGATACCTGAATCAGAACTCCCTTCCGTGCATCAACGGCTCTTGCCAGATAACCGGGAGCCATACCATTAAGCTGTTCGCACAAACCGACATTCTCTTCAGCCCGGTCAACAGCCGTATAAGCCGCACAATTTACGATAATATCTATTTCATGTTCGTCAACGTAAGTCGCAACAGCTTCTTCATTGCAAATGTCCAATTCGGCCACATCCGTAAAAAAATAAACGAAATCCGGATACTTTGCAGCCAACAGGCGCATTTCATTTCCCAACTGACCATTTGCACCAGTTATCAATACATGTTTCATATTATTATTCCAGTTCTAGTTCTCCTCGTTTATCTTGAATATAATATCCGGCCAATATAGCCAGCAAGTCGCCGATAATCTTCATCGCCTTTTGAGTTTCCTCAGAAATCTCTTTCTTTTGGAGTTTCAACATCAACACGCCATACATGGCATCGAAACAGGTCTCCAATTCCGGTACATCCTTATCGGCACCTTTAGACCGCAATTCCACAATCAATGGAAGCGCCTTGTAATAGGCGGCACTGTAATAAGGAAACTTAGGCGAATGCAACAGCCTCAAATGCAGGTCTGTCAGCCAGACTATGATATTTTTATTAATCTGCAGATGGCCTTTCTCCATAACGCCTTCATCGTGCATCATGTGGATGAGATCTTCATACCAACGATATAAATCTTTTTTCTGCTCTTCAGAAACAGGATACGGATCAATGATACGTTCTTTTATTTTCGCCATATCGAACTGATTGGCCCGAATCAAATCTTCTATCTGCCACATATAAAGCAGATATTCTGCAATATTCTGCTGTTTTAACTGTTGAGAAATATACATATCAAGATAACGATTTTCCAAACAACGTCATTACAATTCCGATTACCGAAGCCAGCATTACCACTACACCAATGATACGATTCAACATCCAAATGCCTCGTACATTAAATCGGGAACGCACCTTATTGACAAAATAAGTGATACCAAACCACCAAGTCAATGCTCCGAGAATGATAGCCAGGAAACCAACCAACTGGAAACCTATCGGACTCCCCGGCATAACAAATGAAAAGCGGGCGAAGAGACCTATAAAAAGGAAGATTATCAATGGATTGGAAAGTGTTACAAAAAATGCGGTAATAAAATTATGCAGATAAGTACCCTTACGAGCGGAAACCGGACGCAACGCTTTTACCGGATTGCTGCGAAACGTATAAATACCAAAAGCGAGCAGCATGATACTGCCTACTACCTGCAAAAACATCTGATGCTTTACAATCAGTTCATCCATAAAACTCATACCATAATCGGTGATCAAGGCATAACAGATGTCACTCAACGCCGCCCCCAGTCCGGTTACAAAACCAAACCAGCGCCCCTTGTTCAAGGTCCGTTGAATACACAGCACACCCACAGGGCCTAAAGGCGCAGAAACAATTACCCCTATAATAAACCCCTTTATCAACAAATCCAGTATGGTAACCTGTTCTATCCAATTCATACTGCAAAGATGATACTTTTTTATGAAAGTACCTATATTTCATTCTTATTTTCTTTCTTACAAACGGGGTTTTATGTAACTTTGCATACCAATTAAAGCATATCAGGACACACTTGAAATACTATCTATAATAAATAAAGAAGAACTATGATTCTATTTTTCAGAACCCCCACAAACAGTGTGATAGCCACAGCCTGCAACAAAGAGTTGAGTGCTGAAGATATCAAGAAATTGTGCTGGCTTTACAGTGAAGCCACTGTAGAAACCGAAGACAATCTGAAAGGTTGTTTCATCGGTCCGCGCCGTGAGATGATTACTCCGTGGAGTACCAATGCGGTGGAAATCACTCAAAACATGGGTTTAAGCGGCATTCGCCGTATCGAAGAGTATTTTCCGGTAAAAGATGAAAACGCTGAATACGATCCGATGCTCCAACGTATGTACAAGGGGCTCGATCAACATGTATTCGATGTCAACATCAAACCACAACCAATCATCTACATTGAAAATCTGGAAGAATATAACGAGAAAGAAGGATTGGCCCTCTCCCGCGAGGAAATGGATTATCTACTGAAAGTAGAAAAGGATCTGGGACGCAAACTGACCGATTCTGAAGTATTCGGATTCGCCCAAATCAACTCAGAGCACTGCCGTCATAAAATATTCGGAGGAACCTTTATCATCGACGGACAGGAAATGGAATCTTCCCTCTTCCAAATGATTAAAAAAACAACTCAGGAAAATCCCAATAAAATCATTTCGGCTTACAAGGATAATGTCGCTTTTGCCGAAGGACCTGTCGTAGAACAGTTTGCTCCACAAAACCATGCAACCTCCGATTACTTCGTCATCAAAGACATCAAAACCGTAATCTCACTGAAAGCTGAAACCCATAACTTTCCGACTACTGTAGAACCGTTCAACGGCGCTTCAACCGGTACCGGCGGTGAAATCCGCGACCGTATGGGTGGTGGTAAAGGATCCTGGCCGATTGCCGGTACCGCCGTCTATATGACTTCATATCCGCGTACCGATGAAGGACGCGAATGGGAAAACATCCTGCCTGTACGCAAATGGTTATACCAGACACCGGAACAGATCCTGATCAAAGCCTCAAACGGTGCTTCCGATTTCGGAAACAAATTCGGACAACCGCTTATCTGTGGTTCCGTACTGACATTCGAACATCAGGAAAACGGCGAAAAATATGCGTACGACAAAGTTATCATGCTGGCCGGAGGCGTAGGCTACGGCACTCAGCGCGACTGTCTGAAAGGTACTCCTACAGCCGGAAATGAAATCGTAGTATTGGGTGGTGACAACTACCGCATTGGTCTGGGAGGTGGTTCCGTATCTTCTGTTGAAACCGGACGCTATTCTTCAGGTATCGAATTGAATGCTGTACAACGTGCCAATGCAGAAATGCAGAAACGTGCCTACAACGTAGTACGTTCGCTGTGCGAAGAAGAGACAAACCCCATCGTATCCATTCACGACCACGGCTCTGCCGGACACGTAAACTGTCTGTCGGAACTGGTAGAAGACTGTGGAGGATTGATCCACATGGACAAACTTCCTATCGGTGACGAAACCCTGTCGGCCAAGGAAATCATCGCCAACGAATCACAGGAACGCATGGGATTGCTGATCGATGAAAAATCCATCGAACACGTAAAGAAAATAGCCGAGCGTGAACGTGCTCCGATGTATGTTGTCGGTGAAACAACAGGCGACCACCGTTTTGCTTTCGAACAGGCAGACGGAGTCCGTCCGTTCGACCTGGCCGTAGACCAGATGTTTGGTTCTTCTCCGAAGACCTACATGGTCGACAAGACTGTAGAACGCCACTACGAAAATGTTTCTTACGACGTAACGAAGCTGAACGACTATATAAATAATGTATTGCAGCTGGAAGCCGTAGCTTGTAAAGACTGGCTGACCAACAAGGTAGACCGCTCCGTAACCGGAAAGATTGCCCGCCAGCAATGTCAGGGAGAATTGCAACTGCCATTGAGCGACTGTGGTGTAGTAGCGCTCGATTATCGGGGTGAAAAAGGTATTGCCACCGCCTTGGGACATGCTCCACAAGCTGCACTGGCCAATCCGGAAGCCGGTTCCGTATTGGCTGTTTCCGAAGCCTTGACCAACCTGGTATGGGCACCACTGGCCGAAGGAATGGACAGTATTTCTCTGTCTGCCAACTGGATGTGGCCATGCCGTTCACAAGAAGGAGAAGATGCCCGTCTGTACAAAGCTGTCAAGGCTTTGTCTGATTTCTGTTGTGAACTTCAGATCAACGTGCCTACGGGTAAGGACTCTTTGTCCATGACACAGAAATATCCGAACGGTGAAAAGATCATCAGCCCGGGAACCGTCATTGTTTCAGCCGGAGGTGAAGTTTCTGATGTCAAGAAAGTAGTATCGCCAGTAATGGTCAACAAAGAAAAGACAACGTTCTATCATATCGACTTCAGCTTTGACCAGCTTCGTCTGGGAGGTTCCGCATTTGCCCAATCATTGAACAAAATCGGCGATGACGTTCCTACCGTACAGAATCCGGAATATTTCCGCGACGCATTTATGGCTGTTCAGGAACTGATCAACAAAGGCCTGATTCTGGCAGGACACGACATTTCTGCCGGCGGTTTAATTACGACCTTGCTTGAAATGTGCTTCGCCAACGTAGAAGGCGGTATGGAAATTGATCTTGACAAGTTCAAGGATCATGACATCGTAAAAGTTTTGTTTGCCGAAAATCCAGGTATCGTTATCCAGGTAGCCGACAAGCACAAAGCAGAAGTAAAGAAGATTCTGGAAGATGCAGGCATAGGATATGTCAAGTTGGGTAAACCGACCGATGAACGACACATTCTGGTATCAAAAGACGGAGCGACTTATCAGTTTGGCATCGATTACCTGCGTGACGTGTGGTATTCAACTTCATACCTGCTTGACCGCAAGCAAAGCATGAACGGATGTGCCAAGAAACGTTTTGAAAACTACAAGCAACAGCCTCTAGAATTCGTATTCGACAAATCATTTACCGGCAAGCTGTCACAGTTCGGCCTGAATCCAGACCGCTGTACCCCAAGCGGTATCAAGGCAGCCATCATCCGTGAAAAAGGAACTAACGGCGAACGCGAAATGGCTTACATGCTGTATTTGGCAGGTTTCGACGTAAAAGACGTTACGATGACCGACCTGGTAAGCGGACGCGAGACACTGGAAGACATCAACATGGTGGTTTACTGTGGAGGATTCTCCAACTCCGACGTTTTGGGATCAGCCAAAGGATGGGCTGGAACTTTCCTGTTCAATCCTAAAGCCAAAGCCGCACTCGACAACTTCTACGCACGAGAGGATACATTGTCACTGGGAGTCTGCAACGGCTGTCAGCTGATGATGGAATTAGGGCTCGTAACTCCGGAAGACAAGAAAAAAGGCAAAATGCTGCACAATGATTCTCACAAGTTCGAATCAGCCTTTGTCGGCGTAACCGTTCCTATGAACCGCAGCGTGATGTTTGGCTCATTAAGCGGATCCAAATTAGGAATCTGGGTGGCTCATGGCGAAGGTAAATTCTCATTGCCTTATCCGGAAGACCATTATAACGTAGTTCTGAAATATTCATACGATGAATATCCGGGTAACCCGAACGGTTCAGACTACAGCATTGCCGGTATTGCTTCGCAAGACGGACGCCACCTGGCCATGATGCCGCATCTGGAACGTGCCTGCTTCCCATGGGAAAATGCCTATTACCCGGCAGACCGTGTGAAAGAAGATCAGATTACCCCATGGATGGAAGCCTTCGTCAATGCACGTAAATGGGTAGAAGCCCATATGCAGAAATAATTTTCGGCCTTACCGACCGGAGTTTAACTGAATAAATTCTCTAAGGGTTTTCCCCCTGTTACCAGCGGGGGAAACCCTTTTTTATGAGACTCTATTTTTAGTAGAAATTATATGATACGGAAATTGTCTTTATACATATCCAGTCTGCTTCTCTTTTTGCTGGTCGCCTTACCTGTATCTGCTCAAATCTATAAATATATCGGTACCTCAGAAGGCCTCAGCAGCCGTCGTGTACTGGCTATCAACAAAGATAGCCGCGGATACATGTGGATTCTGACTCACCAGGGCATGGACCGTTTTGACGGAAAAAATTTCACACCTTATGAACTACGGAAAGACAACAAGGCAATCAGTTTTTTTCCGGATATGAACCGTATCACCAACAGTTCGAACCACGACTTATGGGTGTATGGAAAAGACGGTTACGTATTCCAATATAATGAACTACAAGATACATTCAAACTTGATTTCGATTTCTATGCCCAATTTCCTCATCTGAAACAGTCTCCCATTACCGCGACCTATTTCGACAGCAGCGACAGGCTCTGGTTCTGCTGTGGAAACCGCATTGTGCGTTTCTACACAGATACCCAACGTTTCGAGACTGTCTATGAAAAAGTCGCCAACGAGATTACCAGCATCACTGAAGGAGATTCATCCATTTTCTATTTTTCTACCATTTCAGACATTTATCAGGTACAGTTCTATCCGGATAAGCCCAGTCTGGTAAAACGGATTTATCAGAACCCCAAGCTTCGCTTCAGCTACCTGTATTACCATCCACAGACCAAGCAATTGCTTATCAATACCGTACAAAACAGTCTGTTTGTCTATCAGGTAGACAAAGGTACTGTCTTGAATCTGGGAAATTCATTGAAAGACGTAGGAATCAATGTCATCAAGCCCTATCCGTCGCCCGGCAAACAGGAAGTACTGATAGCCACCGATGCAGACGGTGTCTATACACTCGATATGCAGACCTATCAGATGAAACATCTGCTGAAAGAAGACTATGAAAGTCCGAACAAGATGAACGGAAGCATCATCAAGGACCTGTATGTAGACGAGAAGCGTCAGATATGGAATGTCACATACCCGACAGGAATCACCATCTATTCAGAGCTCTATCCGGCCTACACACAGTTACGGCACTCGCCAGACCGTTCCAATTCACTGATAGACAATCGGGTAAATGCTATTTTTGAAGATTCTGACGGTGATATCTGGTTCGCTACCAGCAACGGAATCAGCTGCTATTCTGCGGGCCGCAATCTATGGACCAACTACATCACAGCCAACAGCAAAGATACCCCTAACGATAACCGTATCTTCATTTCCCTGTGCGAAACTACTCCGGGCATAATCATGGTAGGCGGATATATGTCCGGCATCTACCGCATCAACAAAAGAACCCATCAAGTGACATTCACGCCACAGATGGCGGATTCCCCACGCATGATGCCCGACAAATACATCCGCAGCCTGTATAAAGACAAAGACGGCATGTTCTGGATGGGAGGAGCGTACAGTTTCCGGAAATACGATGCGGAAACCGGGCAGTCTGAAATATACAATGCCCCCTACCCCATAACAAACATCACTACCTATGACGAAAAACGAATGTGGATAGGCACGACTCAAGGACTCTACGTATTCGATAAGATATCCAGACAACTGACCGCCTATGCCGACGACAACCGCATGGGGGGAATCAATACCATTTACCAGACTCCCGACGGCAGATATACCTATCTGGGTACCTATTCGGAAGGATTGTTTGTTATTGATAACCGTACTAACCAGATAGAAAACTACAATACCCAAAACAGCGGGCTGACATCCAACAATATCTACAGCATTGTACCGAACCGGTACGGAGATATCTTCATGGGTACCGCCAGCTGTCTGAGCCAGCTGTATGTGAAAAAGAAAGAAATCATCAACTGGACCAAGGAACAGGGGTTCCCATCCAACAGTTTCACTCAAAGCGCAGCCATCCGCACCCGATCCGGAAAACTCATCCTGGGCAGTAACGAAGGAGCTTTTATCCTGCCGGACAGTTTAAACTTACCTGAGAAATTCACCAGTCAGATGGTCTTCAGTAACCTGACCATCAACTACCAGTCGGTACATCCCGGAGAAAAAGGTTCTCCGTTGACCCGCCTCATCAACGAAACACAGGAACTGACGCTGGACTACGACCAGAATTCCTTCTCCATGCAGGTTTCTTCCATCAATTACGACAATCCTTCTAATATCCACTACAGCTGGAAACTGGAAGGATTCTTCGATACCTGGTCACAACCTTCGGCCAACGGCACCATCCGTTATACCAACCTCTCACCAGGCACTTATACATTGAAGGTACGTGCCATCCTGATGGATACCCACCAGGTATTTCAGGAACGCGAACTGGAAATAACAGTCCTTCCACCTTTCTGGTTATCCTATTGGGCTTTCACACTCTATATTCTGTTGACGGTAGGAGCTGTCTACCTGTATACCCGTTACCAGATGATTCGGAAAGACCGGCGTATTTCACAAGAGAAGATTAATTTTTTTGTGCATACCGCTCATGACATACGTACCCCGCTTACCCTCATCAAGGCACCGTTGGCCGAAATTCAAAAGAGCGAACAACTGACTCCGGAAGGAATGCAGAACCTGACACTGGCCCTTCAAAGCACAGACAATCTCTCGAACCTGGCAAACAACCTGATGAACTTCCAAAAGGAAGAACTGTACAGTTCGAAAGTACTGGTTACCCGTACTCACCTGAACGAATACCTGAGCAAATATCTCCAACAGTTCCAGCAGTATGCCGAGCGGAAAGGGGTGTCTTTGCATTTCAAACCAGCCTCCCGGGAGTTGGAAGTCTGGATAGATCAGAACAAGATAGATTCCATCCTGCGTAATCTTCTGTCCAATGCCTTGAAATATACACTACAAGGAGGAACAGTCACTGTAGAAGTCGGTGAGCATAAAGGAAACTGGACACTCTCCATCAGCGATACCGGTATCGGTATTCCACAGAAGGACCAGAAGAAACTCTTCAAGTACCTTTTCCGAGGAGCAAACGCCACCAACCAGCTCATTACCGGAAGCGGTATCGGTATGCTTCTCACTTATCGGCTCATCCGGAACCATGAAGGGAAAATCTCTTTCCACAGCACAGAAAATGTAGGTACCAGTTTTCTGATCAGTTTCCCGATACGGAGCAGCCGGTACCAATATGAACCGGAACATACCCTTTCTCCCGATGAGACTAATGAAATAACAGCATCTGTTCTCAATGCAAGTACAGCACAGGAATCCGGAAAAGAAAAGGAAGCCACACAGTCAGACAATCGGAAAGACTGTCCTACGATACTCATTGTAGAAGACAATATAGCCCTACAGAAATTCCTCTGTCAGAGCCTTTCTGCACATTACCATACAATGGGGGCCGAGAACGGAATTGTCGCTTTGGAAAAGATAAAGACACAAATGCCGGATTTGATAATTTCGGATGTCATGATGCCAGGAATGGACGGATATGAACTGTGTAACCGTATAAAAACTCAGCTGGACACCAGCCACATTCCCTTTATTCTGCTGACAGCTTTGGGCGACCAGTCGCATATCCTGAGCGGATTGGAAACCAAAGCGGATTTGTATGTGGTCAAGCCGTTCGATTTGGTAGTATTGAAGGCACACATCGAAAGCCTGTTACAGAACCGCGAACTGTTACGACGACAGTACCGCCAGCAAGTAACCAAACTACCGGAAGAACCTGTTAAAGTACAACTTCCTACCAGTCTGGACGATGAATTCATGCAGCGGGTAACCCAGATTATCAAAGAAGAATTAGGAAACAATCTGACGGTAGATGTACTATGCAGCCGGATGAATATGAGCCGAACCAGTTTCTACAACAAGCTGAAAGCTCTAACAGGTATCGCTCCCAATGATTTCATCCGAAACATCCGCATGCAGGAAGCAGCTTTGCTGCTAAAGACCCGGAAATACACCGTGGCTGAAGTTTCGGACCGGATGGGATTTGCCGATCCGAAGTATTTCACAGATACATTCAAGAAGTTTTACGGCATGCCGCCCAGCACCTATATGAAACAAGAAAACAATGCATAAAGACATATGACAAACTTTTATCTGAAATCTTTTCTCATCTTTTTCCGCATTGGAGTATTCACCATCGGAGGAGGATATGCCATGGTTCCCATCATCGAAGCTGAACTGGTAGACAAGCGAAAATGGATTAGCAAGGAAGACTTTCTGGACCTGCTGGCTTTAGCGCAGACGGTTCCAGGTATCTTCGCTGTCAATATTTCCATCTTTATCGGCTATAAGCTCCGGAAATTCTGGGGAGCTTTCTGGATGGCGCTGGGAACCGTTATGCCTTCGTTTCTTATCATTCTGACCATCGCTCTTTTCTTTCGTCAGTTCCAGCATTACGAACCTGTGGAACGGGTATTTAAAGGTATACGTCCGGCAGTAGTTGCCCTCATTGCCGCTCCTACCTTCAAGATGGCCAAGTCGGCACAGATCAGCCGCTATAACATCTGGATTCCGGTAGTTTCAGCTTTGCTTATCTGGCTTGTCGGATTCTCACCCATCTATATCATCATCCTGAGCGGTCTTGGAGGATACTTCTACGGCCGTTATCAGTCCAAGAAACTAACCAAAGACAAAGGAGGAAACAACGCATGATATTCTTACAGCTTTTCTATACATTCTTCAAAATCGGTCTTTTCGGATTTGGAGGCGGCTATGCCATGCTTTCCATGATTCAAGGCGAAGTAGTGACACGATACGAATGGCTGAGCTCTTCAGAGTTCACAGATATTATCGCTATCAGTCAGATGACCCCAGGCCCCATCGGCATTAATTCGGCCACTTACGTGGGATATACAGCCATTGTCAATGCCGGTTATTCACACGCCATCGGCGTCTTGGGTTCTGCCTTGGCCACTTTCTCGGTAGTGCTTCCATCGTTCATCCTGATGATTGCCATCAGTAAGTTCTTCCTGAAATATCAGAAACATCCGGCAGTTGCCGCTGTTTTCTCCGGTCTCCGTCCCGGTGTAGTGGGACTGTTGGCCGCCGCCGCATTGGTACTGATGAACGGAGAGAACTTCGGAACGGATAGCTATCAGATTGTCATCAGCATCCTGCTGTTCGCCGCTACCTTTGTGGCTTCCCACCGATATAAGGTAAATCCTATCTTGTTGATTGTGCTTTGCGGAATCGCAGGATTTTTCCTGTACTGAAAATCCGGCAGATTGCAAATCTGCCTGAACACGAGGAAGTCGGAACACGAACCCTTGTATGTTACCGCAGACTTGTAATCTGCGGTACGAACACGGGGGCCGGTAAATCTGACATAACACAGTCCTACCACCTCACCCCGTTTTTAACTTTTAACTTTTAATTTTTAACTGTTAATCAAACCGTTTTCCACTCCCCTATCGTTCCGGTTTCAGAAGAGAAGCTGGCACCTATCTTATACAGCTTGCGTGCGTCCGAAGCATACTCGCGCGCATAACCCTTTTCCTCTATCTGACGCAACGCATCGTCCGCCGTACCGTCGAGCTTGAACTCGAAGATATAGACATATTGAGGTGTCTCCAGCACGCAGTCCACACGGCCCTGGCTCTGCACTTTCTCCACATAAACGGTATAGACGCTTATCAGGCGGAGAATAAGATAGAACGTATATTGGAAATAGCGTTCGCGCTCCACCTCGTCGTCCTTGCGGCGCATCGTATAGGGGATACTCGAAAGAAAAGAAGTAAACAGTGTACACAAAGTGTCAGGTTCGCCGGCTTCCAACGCATCGAGCATATCAAATATCCAACCCTCCACACGCTTCTTTGGCTGTAGATAAGAAGTGGCAATGGCAGTCAGAAAACCGTTCTTGACTTCATTGTTCGGAAAGTCAAGAAGAAAAGTGTTACGGCGCATGTCGTAATCCTTAATGGTCAGGTAGCCGCTCTGGTAAATCATAGGTAAAGGCTGTTCAACATCCGCCTTGTAATCGATGAACTCTTCCGTACGATAATACTTGCCTGTCAGTTCGTTCATGTTCTCCCTGAAATGGGCAAGCAGACGGATAAGATACGTTGGGGTGCCCGAGCTGAACCAATAGTCCTGAAGACGAAGGCTATCAAGGGCATTTAGCAGACTGAACGGATTATAGACATCGGTCATGTTGTCGCTGAAATGATAGCCGTCGTATTTCTGTTTCAGAAGAGACTTCATTTCCTCAAAAGAGCAACGGTTTCTTGCTGCCATGGCAGATACAGGTTCCACGAAATAGCTGTCAAGCTCTTCCTGAGTGATACCGCAAAGTGTCTCGTAGCGGGCATCCATGCTGATATCCTTAGGCTGGTTGAAACCGCTGAATACGCTTACCTGAGAGAATTTTGTCACTCCCGTGAGAAGCACGAACTGAAGATGGCTGTCGGCTACCTTGAACACGGAATAGAATCCCTTCAATACGTTGCGGTGGCGGTCTTCAAGACCGTAATCAGTATCAAGCACGTCCAAAATGGGTTTGTCATACTCGTCTATCAGGACTACCGCACGACGGCCTGTCTGTTCGTGGACGGCGCAAAGTATATCACGAAAACGAAGTCCGACTCCAAGTTCAGGATCGGTATGAATACCATACTGTTTTTCCCATTTGTCAACATAATCATCAAGCATGGTCTCCAAAACACCTGCCTGAGTGAAATTCGCCCCGTTGAAGTCCACATGAAACACAGGATGCACATTCCAGTCCTTCTCCAGGCTGTCTATCTTCAGTCCCTTGAAAAGCTCCTTATGACCTAAGTAATAATTCTTTAGCGTGGAGACAAGCAGACTTTTACCGAAACGCCGCGGACGGCTAAGGAAATAAATGCTGCCACCGTGGGTAAGACTGTATATCATGTCGGTCTTGTCGATATAGACATAACCGTCTTCGATTATACGTTCAAAACTCTGGATTCCTATAGGGTATTTCATGTCGCTCAATTAAGAGTTAATAATTAAAGACGAAGCCGATGCACGGTTGGAACAAAGATACGAAAATAGGCAGAAAAACAAAAGAACTGAAATTTTATTCTTTCGTTTCTCTGCCTGATATATTACTCTTTCACACGTTATCCTTTCACGTTACCGCAGATTTGTAATCTGCGGTATAATGGATATGGTAGATTGCAAATCTGCCAGAACAGTAGTTGCGACTCCGCACCCGCCAAACGGCAGATTGCAAATCTGCCGGAACACTAGGGGCTGGAACCGAAATATTTTCATCTATTCGCGGTACGATGACACTAAGGGCTTGCTACCAACCTATGTCGGCTGATTCCGGTTTACTGCAATACGGGTTCTCCGCCGTCATCTTCGTAGCCGTTATGTCCGGCTTCGACAGGACTCGGTTTAACAATGGTTGTGACATTGCTGTTATCATCTGAATACATGTTTAACATCCTGTCCCAAAACTCCTTCTTGGTGTCCCACAATGTCAGGGTCAGTTGCTGATTATCTTGCTGGTTCCCGCACTTCAAATCCCCCAAATATGCCTTATTGGTTATATCGAGAGCCGTCATCTTGTTGCCATGACACCACAAAATTTTAAGCTCTTTCAAAGTACTGACATCCAACGAGCCAAGTTGATTACCGTTGCACTCCAAATCCGTCAGATTGGTCAGCTTGGTTACATCAAGGGCAGTCAGTTGATTACCGGCGCAAATCAAAGTCGTCAGATTGGTCAGCTTGGTTACATCAAGGGTAGTCAGTTGATTATCGCTGCACGCCAAAACCTTCAGACTGGTCAGCTTGGTTACATCAAGGGTAGTCAATTGATTACCTATGCAATCCAAAGTCTCCAGATCGGTGAAGTACTCAATGCCGGCAAGGCTGGTAATGTTTTTATTTTGCAAAAACAAGAAAGTTCCCCCATTCATTATTATTTGCATTCGGTTATACTCATCCAGGGATACGGTGCCATCGGGGTTCGCCCTCCAGCCGATATTTGGGTTGAAATCTTCCACGGCATTGGCAAACGCCGCATTGAGGGCCTCGGTGAAATTGGCGATATCCAGTGCGCCCAGGTAGGTAATCTTTCCGGCGTTGAAGGTCACCTCTTTTTGGGTGGTCTTGACGTATGTCTTGCCGCCTTCACCCATATAGTTCAGGGTAATGCCGCCCGTCAGCGTGCCGGGAGCCACGACGAAGTAGTACTCCTCGCCTTTCGTGAAGGTTCCCGTCAGCGTTACCGACCGGGAAGCGCTTCCCGTGGCGGTCAGCGTACCATCGGCGATGGTATAGGTCAGTTCGCCTGACAGTGCGTCGCTTTCTTGGTTGGCGGTCAGGGTAACTTCCGTCACACCCTCTGCGTCCACGGTGAACTTGGCCAGGGCGCAGAGGTTCTGGAACGTCAGATTTTTGCTGCCGTCAGTCGCCTGTGCCCACGAGGGGTTCAGCCCTTCGGCAAAGCCGCCTGCCGTGGCTGTCTGCGTGGCGGGCAGGGTGAAGGTGATGGCAGTGTTGTCGAGGGTCAGCGTCCCGTCGTCGGTGTAGGGATAGAAGGCGGTGTAGGTATCGGTCACTTTGGCCTCGCCTTCCAGGGTGGCGGTGCTGCCGCTGACTTCGGTTGCTTCAAACTTGCAGATGGTTTCCGTTCCGTCGTAGATGGCTACCAGGTCGCCCTGCGTCCAGTTGACGGCATGGCCGTCCTCGCCCAGCGAGGTACGTGTCTGCGGCATTCCGGCGGTGAAGGTCATGTGCACCTTCCCCGTGCTGCCGCTTTCGTTGTTCTCAATGATTTCTTCGTTGCCGCAGGCTGCCAACAGCAGGGCCAGTGCGGCGATGGTCATGTTTTTTGCTTTCATATTTTCCTTGTTTTCATTTGTCATTCCTTTTTTATTGGTTCAATGCGTTACGTTTCAAGCAGGTCAGTCTGCCCCTTTATCATAATTCAAGACAATACTTGTTTCGTCACCGCATGTATTCGATTCATCCCCATCGCATCTGGTCACCCATTTATAAGTCATCTGCACAGTCTTTTCACCGGTACGTTTCAAATTGACAGTAAGGAATTTCAGTTCTTGGGTATTCATACCTCCCGCACAAACAAATTTCACGATACTCTTTCCATTTGTCGTTATGTATGTACTTTTCCCTACATTCGGTGTTATGTAATCGTTACTATGGTCATGACCGGTCAGCAGGAACACATTGGTATAACCTTCGCATAATTCATCCAACGATTCATAACCTTCTGAATCGTTGTAATGGAATGCTATGAATATGATTTCGTCTTTATTCTCAGGCAGGTATTTTTTCAGGAACTCCGCTGAGTAGAACGGATTATTCTTACTACGGGAATACTCATTCTCAGGATGGTCTAAATTGCCATATCCGGGATAAAGATTCAGCATGAAGAAATTCACAGGTATCGTATCAGCATATCCGTTTCCTCTCAGTTGGATTTTAAAGCAATAATGTCCGTTCTCCTTATCTGCTGCGTCTTTAGAATCATTGTCACCAAAATGGAAATCAGGCAACCAATTCTTACGTACATCCCGATTACGGTCCTTAACAAAGTTTCCTACATTGGCAGAGAAGGAAAAACAATAGACATCATGATTTCCCCATCCTTCACACATCGGCATGCAATTTTCCTGTTCCATCACCGGAATAAAACAATCCTTATACTTGTCCAGCTGGTTGTTTTTAGTTCCGGTAGTTATATCCCCCTGGATAATGGTAAAGCTTCCACCTTCTTTTTCCAGCAATGCCTTCTCCAGATTTACCAGACGCCGGTCCGAGCTATATTTCTCCTCAATCAAAGCCTTATCTTCTCCCTGGTAGTCTCTCAGCTGTACCCCTTTTGTTTCAGGCGGTACGATATCCCCTTCTTCAGTGGCTCCCAGATGTAAATCTGAAATGGATGAAAAGGTCAATTCATCGACTCCCGAATAGGTTACAGGACATACCGTTACTGTAAAGACATCCTCTACAGACATACCGGAGCTTACCTTCACGTCTGCAATATATAGATTTTCAGCATCCTTATACGGGGTTATCGTACGGTTTCCGACGTTCTTGAAGACGGTATTATCGGTAGCTGCCTTCTTGGCTTCCATTACGGTAAACGTTACCCCATCCGGACACATCCATACGAACGGTTTGTCTTTCGGAAACAATTTCGTCGAAAAATTATCACTGCACCGATGTTTCTGTCCATCCAGCTTCTCTTTGTGACACGGCACTTCCAGACCTCTGTGTTGCTTTGTCAGCTGCATATTGAACTCGTTGGTATCCTTTTCCGTAAACGAAAGGGCTATCTGCTCACCTTTACCGTCAGTCGACGATAAAGTGACGGAATATTCGTTGCTCAAAAAACTGAAACCACTGCCTTCTCCAAGGTTTCCCATGTCCTTGCTGCCTAGCCACCAGTTGTTGTAGCCTCCTGCCGTATGTCCTTGCGCGATTATCCAGTTCTGGTTACTCTTATACTCTTTTCCGTCCGCTACTACCAGCAGTGTACCTTCGACCGCGAAATTCAATTCATCCGGCCAATCTCCGTGATTCTTTGTAGCTGTAGCCTTACCGGGGAGTACCTTGTCCTTGAACCAGCCTGCCACACTTCCAGAACCTTTACGTCCGGCCTTTACCGTTATTTTCCAACCGCCCGAATCTTTACAGGCCTCCGTCACCCCTTCAAAACTCTGGCCGCTTGTAATGGAGTGGCCTATAACGTCAAAACGGAAGGAACTTATTTCATTACAGAAAAAATAAACGTCATTATCATGTGTTTTCATGCTTATAAAAATATGAATGGTTTCCGGGCACAAATACTCCTGCCCGGTATAGGAGTTTCAAGTTCTGACCTGATATACCAATCTCAGTCTGCCCAGATGGTTTCTCCTCCTGTAACGGTGATTTCAGAAGAATCGCCGCCGTAGCTGATGGGGATATCTTCCTTGTCACACGAGGCGACCCCGAGCGGCAGCGCCCGGAAAAGATGTCTCATTGTATTCATATACTTGAATTTTACATGGATTTCGTTATTCAGCGTTCTCAATTTTCAGCCAGCTCCTACCACTCTATATCATTGTCGGTCTCTGTAAAGCCATCGTGACTCACTCCGTCAAACCGCAGCTCATTGTCGAGTGTCAGGTTCAAGGTATAGAATTTGCCGGGAGTCCATTTACCGCCTGTCAAGGAAAGGCCGCTGTCGCCAGTAATGGTAAAACGGTCGCTTACATAACTTCCACTGCCTGTGGTCAACACCACTTTCAGAACGGTTCCATAGGCGAATGACGCGCCGGGCAGCGTAGCCGTATAGGCAGTCAGTATTTCGCCCGCCGCAACGGTACAATCGGACAGCGTCACACCGATACGGGGATCGCCATCGTCCTCATAAGTGGCCGTTACAGACGCTCCGTCTGCTGTCAACGTAACACTACGGCCGAAAACCGCTTTGTCACCCTCCGCTTCCACCCCGATGCCGGTTATGGTTTCCGCTCCGGAATTGAGGTTCTTCACCTGGAAGCGTAACAACGAACCCAGGTGCTTGAAACTGAAAGACGCGGTACGTTCGGCCGTAGCCTGCGCCCGGGCGTACATGGGCATCCGCAGGCCGATATGCTCCGTACTGTTATTCCCTGTCTGTACGGCATCCCCCGCAGGCATCGTGAAGGTATAGCTTCCATCCGCGGCAGTATAGCCAGTAGTAGGAATTGCGGCCAGCAGCCAGATTCCACCTTCTGCCTCGAAACCCTCTTGCGCCCAGAAATCGGCCTGACGTCCGTCATCCGAAATTGTATTCTGATTGATGGTAAAAGTATAGCTCGTCTGTTCACCGTCCTTGTAGACCAGGTGGGCTTCTCCGTCCTTCTTCTCCCACTTGAATGTCAGCGCGTCGCTGTCGACGGTAGCACGGGTATCGTTTCCGCCTATCCGCGAAGTAGCCCGGAACGGACGTTCCTGGCTGGTATCATCATCTTCCTGTACTCCGGCAGTATCACAACCGGTTACAACACATGCTGCTGCCAGCAGGGGCAGCAGCCATTTTGCATGTAGTCTCTTCATTCTGTTTCCGTTCTGTTGTTTAATCAGTCATTCGTTTTCAAAATCCTTACCGGAAGGTTTTATTACCAATGAGCCGTACTACCCAAGGAACCGCCATCCTGATAATCTTCTCCGCTGGCACACAGGATGCCTTCGGCCTGCATTTCAACGATTTCGCACTGTGGGGCTTCGTAAACTTCTCCGTTCATTTTTGTTTCTTCAATTGTTCTCATAATAATAATGTATTAATGAATGAATAAATAATAATATCAGTTGTACCATTCTTACTACAGACTATGTTCACCACTCTCCCCATAACGCCGTATCAGAAAATCCAGCGTCGCGACAGACAAGTGCTCCAACATCAGTTTATGGGCCAAAGCGTCGAAGGTGTTGTCGAAGCGACGGCAGTACACCGGATGTTCGCCCTGCTCCGCACAGCGTAACAAAAAGGACTCCCGATCCTCCCCACCGCAATAACGGATATGACGTTTTACCCCGCGAGAAGTACTCCGGGTGATATAAATCCAGCAGGTGTCTGAAGCAAAAAGATTCATCGTATACACATCTGTTTTAATAATGTGGCGTGAAGGTAAGAATTGGCGGGGAAAACCTATGTTGTATACGCAAATTCTTTTGATGTATGCGCAAAACACTAATATTCAACAAAATAGAAATCCACTTTTTTTTATCATCAGACTGCATCTGCCTCCATCTATGAAATATGGCAGATTACAAATCTGCCATAACAATGTTGCAAAAATCCGGCAGATTGCAAATCTGCCGGAACA
>USCT01000027.1 GCA_900553185.1 uncultured Bacteroides sp. | reverse complement strand
TTCCACCTCACGATGGACACCCTTGCTTTTAGCTATATGATTCCCGCTATTAGGGTTCATTGGGGACTTGCACCCGTTAGCTAATACTCATGCCGAGCGTACCCAAATAAAAAAGAAGCCGTCCAGATTTTAGGGCGGCTATTTTTATGACATCTTTGCCTGACCGTTGCCAATTCATAGAACTACTACAAACAACAGACTACAATACGTTATCGAGGAGGCTATATCTTTATCAGTTCCAAGGAATTTCTACAATGATTTTCGCTTCTGCAACAACTCAATCATTTGTCCGGCTGCCCGTTCGGAAGCCCCGGGTTTTCCCAAAACATCAATTATCCGATCATACTCTTCCAACATCTGCTGACGTTTATCTCCTGCAGGAAGAATAGCCTTTAATTCCTGATTAATCCGATCTACGGTCATACCATCCGCTACCAATTCTGTCACGACTTCCTTCCCTGCAATCAAATTGACCAATGAAATATATTTCACCTTCAAGATGCACTTGCGCAACAAGGACACCAGCTTTCCTGCCACAGTATAATAGCAAACGACCTGTGGAACCCTGAACAAGGCTGTTTCCAACGTAGCAGTACCCGAAGTGACCAGGGCAGCAGTAGCTTGTTGCAACAAAGAATAAGTTTCACCAAACACAATACTTATGTTTTCCTGCATAAAGTTCGAGTAAAAAGCAGGATCTATTCCAGGAGCACCAGCCACTACGAACTGATATTCCGGATAATTCCTTGCGACAGCGATCATCCGTGTCAGATTATCCTTTATTTCCTGTTTACGGCTACCGGCCAACAAGGCCACAATCGGCTTTTCCTGCAAACCATGTTTTTTGACAAAATCTTCGAAGGTCTGCTTCCGGACTTTTCCAAACTCAGCCACAGCGTCAACACACGGATTTCCCACATAATGAATCGGATACCGATGCTTCTGAAAGAAAGCTATCTCAAACGGAAGAATAGAAAATAACTCATCCACATCCCGTTTTATGTTTTTAATGCGATATTCTTTCCAAGCCCAGATTTTAGGTGAGATATAATAATAGACAGGAATAGAAGTATGCGCACGAATATATTTGGCTATCTTCAAATTAAATCCCGGGTAATCCACCAAGATCAGGACATCCGGGTTCCAAGACACGATATCTGCCTTACAAAAATCCATGTTCCGAAAAATAGTACGCAAATGCATCAATACCGGAATAAAACCCATATAAGCCATATCCTTATACGATTTCACACAAGTACCTCCTACCTTTGCCATTAGTTCTCCACCGAAAAAACGAAACTCGGCCTCATCATCGAGCTTTTTTAAAGCCCGCATCAGGTTAGAAGCATGCAAGTCACCCGAAGCTTCACCCACAATCAGATAATACTTCATATCCGTAAATTCCAGGATTCCATCTGTTTCACCATTTCATAATCCGTTACATCGATTCTGGTCGGTGTAATAGCCACATATCCGTGATCGAGTGCCCAATGATCGGTGTCTTCCGCTTCCGGTTCATTGTTCTGATAAACCCCTGTCAGCCAGAAATAAGATCCACCCCGCGGATGACTGCACGGAACATACTCCTGTGTCCACACTCCATCTGTCTGACGGCAAATCCGTACCCCTTTCAACGCAGAAGTATTCGGGAAATTCACATTCAGACAGACCCCTTTGGGAAGTCCCTTTTCAAGAACCTCTTCCACAATCCGAACAATATAAGGATAAGCCGGACGGAAATCAGCATCTGCCGCATGATCACACAAAGAAAAGCCCACCGAAGGAATACCCTTCAGACATCCTTCAATGACTACCCCCATCGTACCGGAATAATGCACGTTTACAGAAGAATTGTCTCCATGATTAATGCCACCTATTACCATATCAGGTACGCGGGGAACAACCGCATGCAAAGCCAGCTTTACACAATCTGTCGGGGTTCCGCTACAACTATAGATTACCAGCCCGGGCTCTTCCGATAAATGTTTCAAACAAACCGGACGTTCAGAAGTAATTGCACCCGAATTCCCTGAACGAGGTCCATCCGGAGCTACTACTATCAAATCGGCTATTGGTTTTAATACTTCTATAAGACATTGGATTCCTTTTGCTTGAAAACCATCGTCGTTTGACAACAGCAATAAAGGTTTCTCTTTCTTCATCATAAAAATCCTCGTTTTTTACAGATGCAAAGGTACAACCTTTCCCTTGATACGGCAAAGAAAAGAAAGTGACAATCCGTTTACAAATCTTAATCTTACCAAAGCATTCCCGTTTTTTAGGAGATTTATGTATCTTTGCCCTGCCGAAGTTATTAACAAAAGCGGTAAGTTATCAACACTTTGAAAAAAGTAGCCGTTTTTTAATAGGTACTGTCACCAATTATTCGTTACTTCGCACGCTGAATAAACTGATTAATATGGGAAAAATTATTGCTTTAGCCAATCAAAAAGGTGGCGTAGGTAAAACGACAACTACTATTAACTTGGCTGCATCTTTAGCTACTCTCGAAAAGAAAGTATTGGTTATAGACGCTGACCCTCAAGCAAATGCATCCTCAGGGCTGGGCGTAGATCTAAAAGACATCGACTGTTCCATTTACGAATGCCTGATTAATCAGGCTGATATCCGGGAGGCTATTTATACAACCGATATTGACGGATTAGACATCATTCCTTCTCACATTGACCTGGTAGGGGCAGAAATAGAAATGCTGAACCTGGAAAACCGTGAGAAAATATTAAAACATGCCTTAGAGTCCATTAAGAATGAATATGATTACATCCTGATAGACTGTTCTCCATCGCTTGGACTAATTACCATTAACGCCTTGACGGCGGCCGATTCGGTCATTATTCCGGTACAATGTGAATATTTCGCGCTGGAAGGTATCAGCAAACTACTGAACACGATCAAGATTATCAAGACGAAGCTGAATCCGTCGCTGGAAATAGAAGGATTCCTGCTGACCATGTTCGATTCCCGTCTCCGCCTGGCAAACCAGATTTACGACGAAGTCAAACGCCATTTCCAGGAACTGGTTTTCAAGACCATCATCCAGCGAAATGTAAAACTAAGCGAAGCACCAAGCCATGGAATTCCAGCCATCCTGTATGATGCGGAATCAACCGGCGCAAAAAACCATTTGGCCCTGGCCAACGAAATTATTAACAAGAACAAATAAAAAAGCGACATACAAGAAATCTTCGGAACCGATTCGTTTCCGCCAAACAAATCCGGAGAAGATTTCCTGTATCGGCTTTGAATCATAAATAACAAATATGGCAGTACAGAAAAAATTTGCATTAGGCCGAGGACTTGACGCACTGATATCAAACGATGAAGTCAAAACATCGGGCTCTTCTTCCATCAACGAAATAGAGCTGAGCAAGATATCGGTCAATCCCAACCAGCCTCGCCGTGAATTTGATCCCATCGCCTTACAGGAACTGGCTGATTCCATCGCAGAAATCGGTATCATACAACCTATTACCCTGCGACAAATGAGCGAAGACTCCTATCAGATCATTGCTGGAGAACGCCGTTACCGTGCTTCCATTCTGGCCGGTCTGCAAACCATTCCAGCCTATATACGTACAGCCAACGATGAGCATGTCATGGAAATGGCCCTGATTGAAAACATTCAACGGGAAGACCTGAACTCCCTGGAAATAGCGTTGGCCTATCAGCATCTGATTGAACAATACGACCTGACTCAAGAAAGGTTAAGTGAACGCGTTGGCAAAAAAAGAACTACCATTGCCAACTATATCCGTTTACTGAAATTGCCAGCTCCCATACAAATGGCCTTGAAGAACAAGGAAATCGACATGGGACACGCACGTGCCCTGCTGGCTTTGGATGATCCCAAGACACAAATCCGGATTTTCAATGAAATCATCGCACAAGGATATTCAGTCCGAAAGGTAGAAGAAATCGTGAAATCACTTTCGGCAGGCGAAAGCATTGAGTCCGGCGGGAAAAAAATATCTCCCAAAGGCAGCAAGCTGTCCGAAGAATATACCCTCCTGCAAGATCACTTGTGCAGTTTTTTTGGAACCAAAGTACAATTATCATGCAGTCCGAAAGGAAAAGGAAAAATCAGCATTCCTTTCGACAACGAAACCGACCTGGAACGTATCATGGAGATTCTTGATTCTCTGAAGCCTACTGAATAAAAGAATGAAGTTGAAACGACGTAAATATACATATATTCTATATTTGCTTCTGGCATTGTGTACTACTTTGGGCAGCCATACGGATGTTTCTGCACAAAGAGCACGCAGACATCGGGCCGGCCTGCTGGACGCAGACTCTATCCGCCAGCAGCATATTGCCGACAGCCTGGCCCTGCTGGACACACTCAGTGTCAATCGGGAGGCTGCTGTCAGGTCACTGGAAGCCCCTGTAGATACCACCATGCTGGCGCAAAAAAGCGATTCCATCCAGCAAAAGGCCCCTATGGAAATTTCCAGAAAACGCTGGATACCCAATTCCAATAAATCTGTATGGCTGTCAATGGTACTACCCGGTGCCGGGCAGATCTACAACCGTAAATACTGGAAACTTCCCATCATTTATGGAGGATTCGTAGGCTGTGCATACGCCCTAACGTGGAACACTCAGATGTACAAAGATTATTCACAAGCTTATCAGGACATCATGAGTGATAATCCGGAACAAAACAGTTACCTTGATTTTCTTCCTCCCAGTTATACGGTAGACGATGTCAAGCAAAACCTGGAATGGTACCAGTCGACTTTCAAGAACAAAAAAGACCTCTACCGCCGACAGCGAGACTTGAGTATCTTTGTATTCATCGGCGTTTATCTGCTGTCTGTAATCGACGCCTACGTAGATGCCGAACTGTCAGACTTCGACATATCCAATGACCTGAGCATGACATTCGAACCCGCAATATTTAATGATGTGTATCGTGGCCGCCCCGAAGCAATCGGACTACGGTGCTGTATCAAATTTTAAGAGCCATGAAAAAACTATTTATCAGCTTACTGACATTCTTCAGCGCTTCTGCCCTCTATGCGCAGCAAAGCGAAAAAAGCATTACCGTGCAAACAGATACAGGTAAAGAAGAAATTATCGGATTACCCGAAGGTATGCTTTCGGAAACAGACAGTCTTTACCTGGACTGGATTTCCAAACATTACATCAATCCTGCCGAAAACTGCGTAATGACACAGGATAACCCGGAAGTAAGCGACTCCGCTTACATAGCCCGCCTGCAACGCATCCCCGCACTGATTGAAATGCCCTACAACGATATTGTACGAAAATTCATCGACATGTATGCCACCCGCTTGCGCCAGAAGGTAGCATTCATGCTGAGTGCCAATAATTTCTACATGCCTATCTTTGAAGAAGCACTCGATCTGAACGACCTGCCGCTGGAACTGAAATACCTGCCGGTCATTGAATCGGCACTGAACCCGATGGCTGTATCCAGCCAGGGCGCCGTAGGCCTCTGGCAGTTCATGCTCCGTACGGGACAACTGTACGGACTAACCATCAACAGCCTGGTGGACGAGCGAAGAGACCCCATCAAATCGACAAGGGCCGCAGCACGTTACCTGAAAGACCTGTATGACATTTACCACGACTGGAACCTGGTACTGGCCGCCTACAATTGCGGTCCGGGTACCATCAACAAGGCTATCCGTCGTGCCGGCGGAGAAACCGATTTCTGGAAGATCTACAATTACCTTCCCAACGAAACCCGCGGTTATGTACCGGCCTTCATTGCAGCCAACTACATCATGAACTATTATTGCGAACACAACATCAGCCCGATGGAAATGCGTATGCCGGAAGGAAGTGATACCATTCACATCACCCGCAACCTGAACCTGAACCAGGTAGCTGATGTCTGCAAGATCAACATCGATGAATTACGTGCGCTCAACCCGGAGTTCAAGAAAGACATCATCCCGGTCAGCACCGAACCGTATGCACTCCGTCTGCCCAACAGCATGATCAGTAGTTTTATCGAAAAAGAAGACTCTATCTATAACTACAAGCCGGAACTCTACCAGACACGCCGCATTACCGTAGAGCCCGATACGCCAAAGACTTCCAGCAAGAAATCCCAAAGCAAGAAAGCTGTTTATCACCGGATACGTCAGGGAGATACGTTGGGAGGCATAGCAGCCAAGTATGGCGTCAGCGTTTCCCAGCTCCGACGGTTGAACGGAATCAAGGGAAGCAGTATCAGAGCAGGAAAAAGGCTGAGAATCCGGTAAAAAGGATAAAAAATTATGCAGGTATTTCCAATAGTTTTCATGAAATACTTGCATAATTATTTATTTTCCTTATTTTTGCATTATTGATTGAATGGAGGGAAAGCACTATGACGGATGAGACACTAATGCAAGAACAAAATGATGAAAAACAAATAAATGCGGCCTTCAATGAGCTGCTGGACAGATACCTTGAAAGTAAACACCGGAAAAAGGTAGAAATCATTACCAAAGCTTTCAATTTTGCCAAACAGGCGCACAAAGGCGTAAGACGCCGTTCAGGCGAGCCTTATATTCTGCACCCGATAGCGGTCGCACGTATTGCATGTGTGGAAATCGGATTGGGTTCCACTTCTATCTGTGCGGCTCTGCTGCACGACGTCGTCGAAGATACAGACTATACTGTAGAAGACATCGAAAATCTTTTCGGACCCAAAATAGCCCAGATCGTAGACGGACTGACCAAAATCTCAGGCGGAATTTTTGGCGACCGTGCCTCCGCACAAGCCGAAAACTTCAAGAAACTGCTGCTCACCATGAATGATGATATCCGCGTCATTCTGATAAAGATAGCCGACCGTCTTCACAATATGCGTACACTGGGTTCCATGCTACCAAGCAAACAATATAAGATAGCAGGCGAAACCTTGTACATTTATGCCCCATTGGCCAACCGGCTGGGACTGAACCGTATCAAGACGGAACTGGAAGACCTGAGCTTCAAATACGAACATCCGGAGACCTATCAGCAGATCGAAGACAAGCTGAAAGCTACGCAAGCCGAACGTGAAACCGTATTCGAAGAATTTACCGCTCCCATCCGTGCCCAACTGGACAAAATGGGGCTTCCTTACCGTATTCTGGCCCGAATCAAATCACCTTATTCCATCTGGAACAAGATGCAGGCCAAGCATATCACCTTCGAAGAAATATACGACATTCTGGCCGTACGTATCATCTTTACTCCCCGAAGCGAAGAAGAGGAACTGAACGACTGCTTCAATATCTATGTATCCATATCCAAGATCTACAAACCCCATCCAGACCGTCTGCGCGACTGGGTAAGCCACCCGAAAGCCAATGGTTACCAGGCACTGCACGTCACCTTAATGAGCAACAAGGGACAATGGATAGAGGTGCAGATACGAAGCGAACGCATGAACGACGTAGCCGAACAAGGATTTGCCGCCCATTGGAAATACAAGGATGGAGGCGGAAGCGAAGACGAAGGCGAACTGACCAAATGGCTGAAAACCATCAAAGAAATTCTGGACGATCCCCAACCGGACGCACTTGATTTTCTGGATACCATCAAACTGAACCTGTTTGCATCCGAGATATTCGTATTTACACCCAAAGGTGAAATCAAGACCATGCCACAAAACTGTACGGCACTTGATTTTGCTTTCTCTATCCATACATTCCTCGGAAGCCATTGCATCGGAGCCAAAGTCAATCACAAGCTGGTACCATTAAGCCACAAACTGCAAAGCGGAGACCAGGTAGAGATTCTGACCTCCAAGTCGCAAAAGGTACAGCCATCGTGGATTAATTTTGCTACAACCGCCAAAGCCAAGGCCAAAATCCTGGCCATCCTGAAACGGGAGAACAAAGAACTGCAGATGCAGGGAGAAGACCAGCTGCACGATTTCTTCAAGCAGGAAGGACTGGAATGGAACGAAACCAACATCTCGAAACTTTGTGACATGCACCATGTGAAAAACGTGGACGAACTGACCCTGAAAATCGGACAGAAAGCCATTCTGCTGGGAAGCAACGAGGTGAACGAACTGAAAGAGAAACCCACTCCTACCAACTGGAAAAAATACATTTCCTTTGCATTCGGAGGGAGCAAGAACAAGAACAACGGTTCCTCCTCAAAACAGCCGGAAGAACAACCTGCTCCACTGGATATAGACAAGAAAAAGATCATCAAGCTGACTCCCGATGCCATTCAAAAAAACTACATCATAGCCGATTGCTGTAAACCTATTCCGGGTGACGACGTGCTGGGCTATATAGACGACAACAACCGGATCATCATCCATAAGCGGCAATGCCCGATAGCCGCGCAACTGAAAACAAGTTTCGGCAACCGCCTCCTGGCTGTGCAATGGGAAATCGGCAAAGCCCTGAACTTCCCGGTCAACGTATATATAAAAGGTATAGACGGTATCGGAGTATTGAACCAGGTTACCCAGATCATTTCACAACAGTTGAACGTAAACATTCACAAACTGTGCATCGAATCAAACGACGGTATTTTTGAGGGAAGAATCCAACTGTACGTACACGACGTAGACGATGTGAATACCATCTGTGAGAACTTGAAAAAAATCGAAAACATCAAGCGGGTGACCCGTATCGAAAATTTCGACGGACAACTGACCGACGACTAACAAAGAACATCAATTCAGATAATCGAGCTCCTTACGCATACTGAGGAGCTCTTTTTTTATTTCTTTCAGGCGATCCAGAATTTCGGCAGTATTCATGGTGGTCTCCTTATTCATTTTCAGGCGCTGCTTGGCTCCGGCCAAAGTCATACCTTTCTCCTTCACCAGATGATATACCAGCCGGATATTCTCAATATCTTCCTTCCGGTACTGACGGATATTTCCTCCAGCCTTTTTGGGAGCAATCATCGGAAATTCCTTCTCCCAATAACGAAGCAGCGATTCGTTCACCCCAAACATCTTTGCCACTTCGCTGATGGAATAATACAACTTAAGTTCCTTATCTGCTTTCAATGCCATAGCTTTCTACGAAATTAATCGAATACTTTACCGTGATTTGCCGCAATTTCCACCATCCGGTCATAATCATCAGCATTCAAATCCATAAAATAATAGTTTACCGGATTCACAACCTGTCCCTTCACATGCACTTCATAATGCAAATGAGGTCCTGTACTCTTTCCCGTACTGCCCACTTCGCCAATCACTTCACCCCTCACCACCTTCTGTCCGGTCTTTACCTTGATCTTATTCAGATGAGCATATTTGGTTACATAACCGAATCCATGATCAATGTTAATGCAGTTTCCATACAGTCCTTCCCAGCCAGCCTTGACCACTTTTCCGTTACCGGTAGCATAAACCGGAGTACCTACATTGGCCGAAAAATCCATCCCTGCATGAAACTTTACCGTTTTATAAATGGGATCGATACGGGTTCCATACCCCGACGCCGTCTGTTTCAGATTCTTATTGGCCACCGGCTGAATGGCAGGTATGCACGCCAGCATCTCGTCGTGTTTCTTACACAGTTCCACCACTTCATCAAAAGACTTCGACTGGATATAAATCTGACGTGCCAGCTGGTCCATCTGCTGGGTCGTATTGATTACCAGCTCGGCACTGGCCAGGTCACGAAGCTCTTCGTAACGGTTCGTACGGCGGTAACTGGCCGAACGCAGCCCTTCGGCCACCGGATCGGCCTGCATCATCACCCGATACAGGTTGTCATCACGCTGCTGCAGACGCTGCATCACCTCCTGGGCTTCATCCAGACGTGACGACAGAATCTGATACTGGGCCTGCAAGCGTGAATTCTCCACTCTCAGGCTTTTTTCCGAAGGAGAACCGAAAATCAGCAACAACAGGATAAAGCTGCCGGCTCCCAGTCCCATCCCCACAAACAAGCGGCGCAGATAGCTCAAGGCCCGCTGACGCATCGTCGGATAAATCCGGTCATACGTACGTGTTTTCGGATTATAGATATAATAGACTTTACGCATTCAAACCTGATTTGGATTTTTTTAAGGCACAAAAACCCAAGTTTTTGAGCCAAACATACGGACAAAAATAATAAAACAGATTATCTTTGCAAATCAATTTTCAGAATATTAACTACAAGACATGATAACAATATGTTGACAGCAAATGAAATCCGCGACTCATTCGTAAAATTCTTTGAGTCAAAAGGACATCAGATTGTGCCTTCCGCACCGATGGTCATCAAGGATGACCCGACACTGATGTTCACCAACGCAGGTATGAACCAGTTCAAAGACATTATTCTGGGCAACCATCCCGCAAAATACAAACGTGTCACCGACTCACAGAAATGTCTGCGTGTAAGTGGCAAACACAACGACCTGGAAGAAGTTGGTCACGATACCTATCACCACACCATGTTCGAAATGCTGGGTAACTGGTCATTCGGCGATTACTTCAAGAAAGAAGTTATCGGATGGGCATACGAATACCTGGTAACGGTATTGAAACTGGATCCGAAAGACTTATACGTGACCGTTTTCGAAGGAAGTCCTGAAGAAGGCCTTGCCCGTGACGACGAAGCAGCCGGATACTGGGCACAATATTTCCCTGAAGATCATATCATCAACGGCAACAAGCACGACAACTTCTGGGAAATGGGCGATACGGGTCCGTGCGGTCCCTGCTCTGAAATCCACATCGACTCCCGTTCGGCCGAAGAAAAGGCTGCTGTTCCGGGACGCGAACTGGTCAACAAAGATCATCCGCAGGTAATCGAGATCTGGAACCTGGTGTTCATGCAATACAACCGCAAGGCTGACGGCACACTGGAACCACTTCCAGCCAAAGTAATTGATACCGGTATGGGATTCGAACGTCTGGTACGCACCCTGCAAGGTAAAACTTCCAACTACGATACCGACATTTTCCAGCCCATCATCAAGGCCATCGGCGACCTGTCCGGAAAGAAATACGGCGACGACGAAAAAGTAGATGTGGCCATGCGTGTAGTTGCCGACCATATCCGTACCATCGCCTTCTCTATAACCGACGGACAGTTGCCGTCGAATGCAAAGGCGGGTTACGTAATCCGCCGCATCCTGCGCCGTGCCGTACGTTACGCCTATACCTTCCTCGGACAGAAACAGGCCTTCATGTACAAGCTGATTCCCGTACTGATTGAGAATATGGGAGCCGCCTATCCGGAGCTGAAAGCCCAGCAAAGCCTCATTGAAAAGGTACTCAAGGAAGAAGAAGAAGCTTTCCTGCGTACCCTGGAAACAGGTATCCGTCTGCTGGACAAGGTTATGACCGAAACCAAGGCAGCCGGCAAAAAGGAAATCAGCGGTGTAGACGCCTTCACGCTGTACGACACCTTCGGCTTCCCGTTCGACCTGACCGAGCTGATCCTTCGTGAAAACGGACAGACAGCCGATGTTAAAGGATTCGAAGCTGAAATGCAGAAACAGAAACAGCGTGCACGTAATGCAGCTGCCGTAGAAACAGGCGACTGGGTAACACTGAAAGAGGGCGAAACAAAATTCGTAGGATATGACTATACCGAATACGAAACCAGCATCCTGCGTTACCGCCAGATCAAGCAGAAAAACCAGACACTCTATCAGATCGTATTGAGCGAAACCCCGTTCTATGCCGAAAGCGGTGGCCAGGTAGGCGATACCGGTGTATTGGTCAGCGAATTTGAAACCATCGACATCATCGATACCAAGAAGGAAAACAACCTTCCTATTCACATTGCCAAGAAATTGCCGGAGCACCTGGATGCACCGATGATGGCATGTGTGGATACCGACAAGCGTGCCGCCTGTGCAGCCAACCACTCATGTACCCACTTGCTGGATGAAGCACTCCGTCAGGTACTGGGTACACACGTAGAACAGAAAGGTTCACTCGTAACACCGGATTCCCTGCGTTTCGACTTTTCTCACTTCCAGAAAGTCACTCCGGAACAGCTGCGTGAGGTAGAACATCTGGTTAATGCCAAAATCCGTGAAGACATTCCTTTGACAGAATACCGTAACCTGCCGATTGAAAAGGCAAAAGAACTGGGTGCCATCGCACTGTTCGGCGAAAAATACGGCGATGAAGTACGTGTCGTACAGTTCGGTTCATCCATCGAATTCTGTGGAGGTACCCACGTATCTGCAACCGGAAAAATCGGTATGGTGAAGATTCTTTCTGAAAGCTCTGTCGCTGCAGGTGTACGCCGTATCGAGGCCGTAACCGGCGCCAAGGTAGAAGAGATGTTCGACACCGTACAGGATACACTCAACGACCTGAAAGCGTTATTCAACAATGCCCCTGACCTGAAGGCTGCCATTTCCAAATACATCGACGAAAATGCCGGTCTGAAGAAACAGATGGAAGAGTTCATGAAAGAGAAAGAAGCCTCTGTAAAGAACAAGCTGATCGAGAATGCCAAGGAAATCAACGGTGTAAAAGTGATTAAAGCCGTACTTCCGATGCCGGCCGATGCGGTGAAAAACATTGCTTTCCAACTGAAAGGACAATTCCCTGAAAATCTGTTTGTAGTAATCGGCAGCGTATTCGAAAACAAACCGCTGCTCACCGTAACCATGAGTGATGATCAGGTAAAGGCCGGACTGAATGCCGGACAACTGGTACGCGAAGCCGCCAAATTGATCCAGGGTGGTGGTGGCGGTCAGCCTCACTTTGCAACTGCCGGTGGAAAGAACCCCGACGGCCTTACTGCCGCAGTCGACAAAATCATAGAACTGGCCGGCCTGTAACAAAAGCCCTGTTCATATCCGGAGGAAATTCCAATTCCTCTTCCGGATATAACCAATAAAGATAAGAAGAGGCCCTCTCAAGACGAAGGAGAGGGCCTCTTCTTGTTTATCAGCATATAACATCCGAAAAACGAACGGATGTTTTTCATCAGACGAACGGATGTTTTACTTCAAACAAACGGACAAATACATCGAAACATGAAGACGTTTTCTCACTCCCGGTTTTCAGTCTGTTCCTTCGGCCAGTTTACCAGATACAATATTTCGGTAGCCCGTGTAAAAGCAGTATAAAGCCAGCGGTAATAATCTGCCGACAACATTTCGTCCGTCATATATCCCTGATCCAGAAAAACACGCTGCCACTGTCCGCCCTGAGCCTTATGACATGTCACCGCGTATGCGTATTTCACCTGCAACGCATTATAATAAGGATCTTCCTTCATCTTCTTCATCCGTTCCCGCTTGGTCGGTAAATCGGCATAATCTTCCAGAATGGTATAAAACAGTTTGTCGTTCTGTTCCTTAGGGAAAGAGGGCGAGTCGGAGTGCAACGTATCCAGCAGAATCTTTACTTCCAGTTCCAGGTCGCCGTAATCCGGAAAGACAAGAACCACGTCGGCAAAACGACATCCGTACATTTCGCGTACACGACGTACCCTGCGGACTACAGCTACGTCTCCATTGGCGATAAAATCCATTTCCTTACAATCCTTCCCCCAGTAATAATTGTTCTTGGCCACCATCAGCAATTCCCCCGAATTCAACTCATCCTCCCGGTATAGGATCATATTCCGTATGCCATTGTTATAGAGATTGGCCCGCTTGTTCGAACGGCAGATAATCATGGTTTCATCCATCCCGACCTTATCATAACACTCATTGATGGTCTCTACCAGTTCGCTACCTGGCAATATACGAATGTCCGGAAATCCTTTGACCCGTATACGAGGCAGTTCAAGTTCCGTTTCTCCCGTAATATACCGGCGCAATAAAGTAGCATTGTACAAGATACCAGAATCATACATCTGACGCACCACCTGTGTGAGCACACATTCTGTCGGTACCAGTCCGTAGCCTTGCAGGACCTCTTTCACGAGTGCCGGACTCTCCTCTTCACCTACCGGTGGAAGCTGGGCAGTATCACCAACCAGCATCAACCGGCATCCCTGACCGCCATATACATACTGAATCAGATCATCCAGTAATCTTCCCGTTCCGAACGACATGCCCGACAGTCCTTCATTCGGAATCATGGAAGCCTCATCCACGATAAACAAGGTATGCTGATGCAGATTCTGGTTCAGCGTGAAATTATCCGTCTCGTTCGAAAAACTCCGCTGCCGATAGATACGCTTATGGATGGTATAAGCCGGATGCCGCGCATAATGTGAAAAGACCTTGGCTGCCCGCCCCGTCGGAGCCAGCAGTACACACTTCCATTTCAACTGGTCGAGTGTCTTTACCAAAGTACCTATCAGGGTCGTTTTTCCCGTACCGGCATACCCTTTTAGAAGGAAGACAGCGTCTTGAAACCCCGAAAAGAGAAAATCAGCAAAAGATTTCATTGCAAATTCTTGCTCTTCTGTTGGTTTATACAAAAAATTTCGCTTAATTTGCTGCGTCAAATCATCATTTAACATAATGGTGTGGAAAAAGTTTACATAAGTTTGACGTGAATAAATTTATTTATTTATTTTTGCGATACGAATATAAACTAAAAAAATAATATTATCATGAAAACAGTTATTAATCTTGTACTAGCCGTCTGCGTAATCTGCTTGGTGTATATCTGCTATGGCAGTATCATGGGCCCTATCAACTTCACTAAAGAAAAAGACATCCGAGAAAAAGCGATCATTGCCCGTTTGATCGATATTCGTAAAGCACAACAGGAATATCGTACAGCTCACCAGTGTTATACAGACAACTGGGATTCACTGATTACTTTCGTTAAAACAGCCAAAGTTCCATTTATTATGAAAGTAGGTTCACTGACCGATGATCAGTTGAACAGCGGTATGACTGAAAAGAAAGCTATGGAGTTGATCCAGAAAGCAAAACGTACAGGAAAATGGGATGAAGTAAAAGAAGCCGGTCTGGAAAACTTCCGTCGTGATACCATGTGGGTAGCCGTTATGGATACCATCTTCCCGAAAGGTTTTGCAGTAGACTCTTTGCCGATCGTTCCATACGGAAACGGAAGCAAATTTGAATTGGCTATCCGTAAAGACACTACAGAAACCGGTGCTCCTCTGAACTTGTTCCAGGCTCAGGTTCCTTACGAAGTTTATTTGAGCGGTCTGAACGATCAGGAATTGCTGAACCTGAAAGACCTGCAGACTAAACTGAACAAATACTGCGGTTTGAGAGTAGGTAGCATTGAACAGCCGAACAACAACGCCGGTAACTGGGAATAATATCTCTATCACATCAGAAATGACAGAACGTATCGATTTGACCAAATCGGACCAATATACATTATCCATCCGCCTCAGTGCGGATGGATTTTCTTTTTCTATCTACAATCCTCTCTGCGGAAGCGATTTCTATTTTCGGCCGTACACCATCAATACCCAGCATTCCATGGCGGCCAATGTCAAATCATTCCTGGCCGAAACCGAAGAGCTCTCACTGCCCTACCGGCAAATCAATTTACTGATTCACTCTTCACGCTACACCCCGGTTCCGCTGGAACTGTACGAAGACGAACAGATGGAAACGCTTTTCTACCAGAATCTTCCCAGACAGAACAACGAAGTCATCTTATGCAACATACTGGGAAGAAGCAATGTAGTGGTCCTCTTCTCCCTCGATAAACTTACTCATCTGTTCCTGTCGGAAAAGTTTCCTGAGGCCCGTTTTTTTGCAGCCATCAGCCCGCAAATTGAATTTTTCACAGCCAGGAGCAAACAGGGAAACTGCAGCAAGCTCTTTGCCTGTCTGCACCCTTCAAGCATGGACGTACTGGCCTTCGACAAAGGAAGACCCCTTCTGATAAACACCTATTCTGCAGGAGAATCGGCTGACCAGTGCTATTACCTGCTCAATGTATGGAAACAATTAGGATATAACCAGGAACGCGATGAGCTTCATCTGACCGGAACCGTACAGAAAAAAGAGCTGCAACAGAAACTGCAACCCTATCTGCGACATTTATTCATTATTAACCCCCAAGCGGAGTTCAACGATTCGGAATCCAGCCGTATCGAGGAAGTTCCGTTTGACATGCAAGCCCTACTATCATGCGAGTAATCAGCGGAATTTATAAAAGAAGACGATTTGACGTACCTCATACATTCAAAGCACGTCCTACAACCGATTTTGCCAAAGAAAACCTGTTCAACGTACTGAACAATTATCTCGATTTTGAAGACCACGTAACGGCACTTGATTTGTTTGCCGGTACCGGAAGTATCAGTATCGAACTGGTATCGCGCGGATGCGACCGTGTCATTTCCCTAGAGAAAGACCCGCAACACTACGCCTTCATCTGCAAGGTCATGAAAGAAGTCAACACCGACAAGTGTCTCCCCATACGCGGAGATGTATTCAAGTATATGGAGCGCTGTAACGAACAGTTTGATTTCATCTTTGCCGATCCCCCGTATGCACTTCCCCAACTGTCTACCATTCCCTCTCTCGTTTTCAAGCATAACCTGCTGAAACCGGACGGACTGCTGGTACTGGAACATGGGAAAGACCTCAGCTTCGAAAACGATCCTCACTTTATAGAACACCGCCATTATGGAAGTGTAAACTTCTCCTTCTTCAAAGCAGCGGAGCCAGCAGACGAATGACAGACTCCGTAAACCGGCTGCTCCAGGAACGTGCCTCCCAGACTTTCGGAGGCAACAGCATACAGTCTTTCTGGTCATCCAGGAAAATACGTTTCAAAGCCAGTGCCGTTTCTTTGTCATAGAAAAAGGCATTGGCTTCAAAATTATGTTCAAAGCTACGGAAATCCATGTTGGTAGAGCCAACCGTACTCCATTGGTCATCCGAAACCATCAGTTTGGAATGCAGAAATCCTTTCCGATACAGATAAATCCTGACACCGGCCTTCATCAGCAGCTCCAAATAAGAAAACGACCCTTTGTGTGTCAGCCAGGCATCCCCTCGCTCGGGAAGCATGATACGTACATCCACACCGGCCAGCGCCGCCGTCTGCAAAGCCGTAAGAATCTGTTCGGTAGGCAGCAGATAAGGCGTCTGCACATAAAAATATTTACGCGCGCTGCTGATAGCCATCATAATCCCCTGCATCATCTCCCTCCATTCGCCAACCGGATCGGAAGTCACAATCTGAATGACAGATTTTCCCATCTCCTGCATCTTCGGATAATAAGTCAGCCCGGTAAGCAACGTACGGTCAACTACATACCAGTCGGTCAGAAAAGCTGTCTGAAGACCATAAACAGCCTTACCGGAAATCTTTACATGCGTATCGCGCCAGTTCCCCCACGGAAGCCCCTTTACATAGCGGTCGGCAATGTTCATTCCTCCGATAAATCCTACCCGGCCGTCTATCACAACAATTTTCCGATGATTCCGGTAATTAACCTTACTGGTGAACTGGGGGAAACGCACCTTTAGAAAGCTCTGTGCATCAATCCCCTCAAACAACATCTGTTCATAAAAAGACCGGTCTACCTTCCAGCATCCTACATCGTCGTACAACACACGTATTCTGACTCCTTCACGCGCCTTATCGATAAGTACATCGCGTAACAGACGGCCGGTAGCGTCATTTTCGAAGATATAGAATTCCAGATGAATATGATGGCGTGCCTTCGCTATTTCACGTATCAGACTCAGAAGCATGGATCGGCCATCGGTGTATATTTCCAGTGCGTTTCCTTCAAATGTAAGTGCATTGCAGGTACGCCTGAAGAACCCCATCAGAACATGCTGGTCTCTCGACAGAGGTAAAGAAAGCTGCGCCTGAAATTCCTCCATCGGCCGCTTGCGCAACCTGCTATATCCTTTCCGGCTAATCAGTCGCTCTTTACGCGTGCTCCGGCCGAAAAAGAAATAAAAAATCAGTCCGACCATCGGCAGGAAAAAAAGTACAAGAATCCATGCTATTGTTTTAACCGGATTCCGGTTGTCGAGGATAATAACCAGAGCGGTACCGAAAACCAGCGTAAAATATAAAATGTAGAAAACTACATAAGCAGCCTCACCGAGTAAAGAGATATCAGTCATACGCAATGCTTTTCAACAAAAATACGATTATTTTCTGAAAAGTTTCTTTCCGCATATAAAAAAGACCTGTTCGAATCGGAAATATCGAACAGGTCCCGTATAAAAAACAAAAGCAGAATTATTTTCAGAAACGACGTGGTCCGTGTCCACCCGGGCCACCAAATCCACCCGGACTGCCCGGGCCCATACCCGGTCTTGCACCACCTTTTCCTCCAAAGAGATTCAGACGATAAATGAAATGTACCATGCAGTAACTGTAAATGGCATTGTACTCCGTATCCTGACGCATGGCAGCACTGATGGTACGGCTTACATTACTCTGATTTCTCAAGATATCGTAGAACTGTATACTGACAGTTGCCGCATTTCCTTTCAGGAAATTCTGAGAGATCTGCGCGTTCCAGATCAGCTCGTCGCGGTTCATGCTGGCATCCGCATACCCCCGACGTGAGTTCTGAGAAATATCCGTCGAGATCGCCATATTCCATGGCAAGTTTACATTGGTGCTTGCACCGTAAGAGAACTGATACGTATCCATGTTGTTTTCCGTCTGGAAATTATTACGGGTACGTGTATAGTTCAACGAACCATTCAGGGAAAACTCCCACCAGTCACTGCGGTACGTGCCACGCAAACGCTCGGACAAAGTGAGCTGACGGGTCTGGTTCTTATCAGTCTGAGCCATCAGTTCTTCATCGCTGATGTAGCTGGCAATGTTATTGAAACGGGCCATCGTAAAGGTATTGACGGTATATTTCTTGTTTTTAAGTGCCGTATTAGTACCCAAGATACCGAACAGGTTCCAGTTACCGCTGATATTCTCCGGCATTGTAATGTATCCACCGGTTTCCTCGTTATACTGACGACGGTTACTGATACTGTTCAATACATTCTGAAAACGCAGATGAGTCATGACACCCCGCTGTTTTTCAGCATTGAATGTATTATAGAAAACCATCAGAGAATTCGTAAAGGAAGGTTTCAGTCCCGGATTACCCCTGCGGATATTCAGCGGGTCCGTATCATCCTCAATCGGTAACATATCGGTCATACTAGGTTGCGAACTACGTCCCCGATAGTTAACACGCAGCTGGCTGGTCTTCGAAAAATTATACCGGAAATCCAATGTCGGCGTAAAATTGAATACTTTCCGTACTACCGTCGTATCCAGCTCTCCCTGCTTGTAAGACAGTTTTGTATTCTGAGGCTGGAAAGATCCACCCACATTCAGCTGCATCTTCTCCCGAATCCAACGCAACTGGACATCGGCCTGATGATTATAATAATCGTATTCGGCCGTTTTGCTCAAATCCGGGTTGAATACGGCCACATTGGACAAGTATCCATCGGCAATTTCCCAGTCATTCGGCATATCATAAGTAGAATTGTCTGTTTTCGACTTGTTGTACTGAAAATTATAACTGAACTGCAGGAATCCTCCTTTGAATATCGGTTCACTATAAGTAAAACGCAATGAATAATTGTATGATTGGGTAGGAGTCGTTATATAACGGTTCAGAATTTCCAGCCGTTCTTCCGGATTTTTCTGGAAATATTCGGTCTCTGAGGCAGAAAACTGTTCACTCTCACTATTGGTATAATTGTATGATCCACGGAAATTAATGTTACGTCCGGTCTTTCCCAACCGACGGTTAAACATCAAGGAACCACCAGCCGTTATATCATCTCCTTTGCTCAAAGAATTCTGAATGATAGTATTGACAATTTTTTCTTCCGGAACCAATGATGTCAGATCATCCGCATTAACCAGCTCATCGGTATCAATTTCAGGATCAGCGTTAAATGTATACGACTTTGAGTCCGAACTGTTGTTAGTCTTTCCATACTTCAAACGCGGACGTACAAGCAACGTAGTCAACGAATCCGGCTTCCATTCGATACGGAAATCTGCCGTCAGGTTTGTCGTCTTGTTCCGATTGGCGGTCAAGGCATTCTTAAACGAACTTGTTTCGCTGGATACAAAGGTTTCCGAGTTCGTTTTACTCTGTATATCAGCATCCTTGTAATTGAAGTTCACACTACCACCCGTTTCCAGCTTTTCATTTTTAGTCGCAAAATTGAAACCGCCCATCTTGATGGCATTGAGCCCGTTCTGTCCGCCCCAACGGCCGCCACCGCCGCCACCGGGAAATCCGTTGTCGTTCACATTGTTCATTGAACCGATTACCGTAAACTGATTATCTCCCCAAAAGCGGTTTACCATCAATTTTCCACTATACCGATCTTCCGTACCGGCTGCCACATCAGCATTACCGAACCAACCGTGATTCATTCCCGGCTTAACCGTCAAGTCAAGTACAGTCTCTTCCTCACCGTCATCAATGCCAGTTACACGGGCCATATCCGATTTCTTGTCGTAAGCACGTATCTTATCAATGATGTTTACAGGCAAATTCTTCATGGCAATATTCGGGTCATCGGCAAAGAACTCCTTACCGTCTATCATAATCTTCTTCACTTCTTTACCGTTGATGGTAATCGTACCGTTCTCATCGACTTCGGCTCCCGGAAGTTTTTTCACCAGCTCTTCCAAAGCCGAACCTTCCGGCACACGATAGGCCGAACTGGTATACACCAGCGTATCTTCCGAAGCCGTCACCTCCGGTGCCTGGGCTACAATTACCGCTCCTTCCAGCATAATGGCGTCAGAATGCAATTCTATTTTACCTACATTTGTACGCTGACGGTTACTGGCCAGCGTAAGCGGTTCCATTACCGGAGAATATCCCACAAAAGAGATTTTCAGGATATATTTCCCCGGCCTTGCCGCCAAAGAAAATTGTCCGTCTATGTTGGTAACATTTCCTGCTACCATAGAACTATCCTTTGGTGAAAGGAGTTGTACTGTCGCCTGAATGACAGGCGATTTATCATCCCCATCGAGTACTGTACCCGATACTGTAACTTTCCTGCTACTACTCTGTGCAAGAGCAGAAATCACTGTCAGTGACATTAGCAAGATACCCATTACCCACTTTTTCATCGTCGTTGTTTCAAATTAAATTCAGTTGTACGTTTGACACCCATTCGCACAAAAGGTTTAACCAGCACGACTCTTAAAAAAGGTTATTTTCTGCGGAACATCTTTTCTACACGCTGTTTCTGCAACTGGAACTCCCAGCAAATGACATTAATAACCATGTATACAATGCCAATCGAATTGTCTGCTTCCTGCACATCATTGTCAATGGCAGCTTTCACCAGCACTACTACATAGTAAATACCCCATGCATAAAGCGCATACTTCATGGCTTTCATACGCAAACCCGCAGTTTCCTCATTTTCATCCTTAGCCTTTGCCAGAAAGACCATAAACAGCGCTATCCAGACAGCCAGTTTCATTCCACACTTGACAAAAGCCAAATTGTCATCGCTCACCATACCGAACATATACATGATCATCGGTACAAAAACAGCCAGCAGCAAAAGCGCGTACCCTGCTATCCGGCACGGAGTAGGTAAAAATCCTTTCATACTTTTTTTATAAAAATTTGTTCACAAAAATAATTAATTGCAACTTCTCCACCAGCCTCTTCTAACTTTTTTTCTATTTTTGCGTATCAAATCATACAATTCATCTTATGAGTAAACAAGAAGTCATCATCTGCAAAGACTTACGGCACGATCTGGAAAAAGCCGTCATGTCTCATTCCTTTGATAAAATCTTCATTCTTACCGACGAACATACACGCATCATGTGCTATCCGCTTATAGCCTCATTTCCCTTTCTTCAGGAAGCTGAATCCATCTGTATCGGTGTAGAAGACATTCATAAAAACCTGGAAACACTAGCCTATGTATGGACGCAACTGAGTACCCGTGGAGCTACCCGACACTCGCTGATGATCAACCTGGGTGGAGGAATGGTAACCGATCTGGGTGGTTTCGCAGCAGCTACATTCAAACGGGGAATCTCATACATCAATATCCCTACTACCTTGCTTTCTATGGTTGATGCGGCCGTAGGTGGCAAAACCGGAATCAACTTTAACGGTCTGAAGAATGAAATCGGTGCTTTTGCCCCAGCCGACGAAGTACTGATAGATTGTGAATTCCTGCGTTCACTCGATCAGGAAAACATTCTGTCGGGCTATGCCGAAATGCTGAAACACGGTCTCATCAGCGAAACCAGTCACTGGGCCGAACTGCTGAACTTCGACATGGATCACATTAACTATACCCAACTGCAGCAACTGGTAGGCCGATCGGTACAAGTAAAAGAAGACATCGTGGCACAGGATCCGTTTGAAAAAGGCATTCGCAAAGCATTGAATCTGGGACATACCATCGGCCACGCTTTCGAAAGCTTTGCCCTGCAACGTGAACGGCCGGTTCTTCACGGTTATGCCGTAGCATGGGGAATTGTCTGTGAACTTTACCTGTCAACTATCAAAACCGGCTTTCCAAAAGAAAAAATGCACCAGACCATTCATTTCATCAAAGACCATTACGGGAGAATCAACTTTACCTGTGATGACTATGAGTGCCTGTATGAGTTTATGAGACACGATAAAAAAAATGCAACGGTCGGATCCATCAATTTCACGTTACTTGGAGAAATTGGCGACATCCGCATCAATCAAACAGCCAGCCAGGAGGAAATCTATGAATTACTGGATTTCTATAGCGAAACTATGGGCTAAACACAATCTGTATCTCTGTAAAAGCATAACTATCCCTTCCTAAAAGATATGCTTTTACAGAAAAAGCAGTCCTATAATACAACAAATCCTGTTATTTTATTTGGATATTCAAAATAAAGCGTTACCTTTGCAACCGCAATTCGGGGTGTAGCTCAGCCCGGTTAGAGTACGCGTCTGGGGGGCGTGTGGTCGCTGGTTCGAATCCAGTCACCCCGACTGGTGAAAATGAAGGAGTTAAGTCGTTGACTTAGCTCCTTTTTCTTTTGCACACTGACGGATTACTGACGATTGTGGGCGAAAATAAATGCTATCAAACATAAAAACCTTACTACAGCAATTTACTTTAAGTTGTTTCTATTTGCGGCATAATAAAAAATTGATTAAAAATAGATTTCTATTTTGATACTACCTATAAGTTGTATATGTTAATGCATGAAAACATTAGTTCCTCGATTATTTTCGTTCATACTTATATAAACATTTACAATCATTTTATTTTCTTCTGGTAATTCATCAAAAAATGATTTGACATTACTCACGCTTTTACAAAAATCGAATATTAGAAATGAAGATAAAAAGCATATGCCATTCAATATAGTCTTTAAATGTTGTTTATATTCCGAAGAGTTATACATTTCTCCAATTTGAAGAACACCTAAATAAGAAGGATGTGCATGAGCTGACAATAATTTATAAATGACTTCATAAACTTTACTATCTGAGAATAATTCTTTTGCTGATACTGAGTATGGAATTTTTTCAAAAGCCACTATAACATTATTTTCTTTTTTAAATCTATACCCTTGAGGCATTGTACTATTACATATTATACATTTTTCTAAATCTTCTTTAGCTTTCCCTTTAATCCCAATCCTTAACACAATATCAATAATCTGACTTTTTAGTCTGTCTATGTGTTCTTTTTCCAATTGTTGCTGTTTTTGTTGTTCTTTAGAAGCACACTTTATATTTTGACGATTATTAAGTCCTCTTATTTTCCATAAATTAATCAAGATTTGCCTTTCATCTTTATTATCAGTCATCCCAAAAATATTATGGACAATAAATACCAATTCATATAAACTCCTCTCTATAGTAATCATTGAAGAAATATCCACTATATTAACCTCTTCTATAGGAGTACCATTAGCTAATAATTGTATAGTTTTCATCTTACACATTACAATTTGCAAAAGACATTGAACTAATTTCTTTTCCTCATTATATTCTTTTGCTACATCACAACGTATCTTACTGACAAGTCGAAATAAACTATCACATAGAGTTTCTACACTTCTTGTCAGAGCTCCAATAATTTGATTATTGTCCAATTCGTTATTCATATTTTATTAGATTAAAAAAATCAATAAAAAAGATATTCATCGATGATTATTACTACTCCAAGAATCTTTAGATGCATTATAAATATATGTTTTCTTTTCATTAAACATAAATATAGTATACTCATTCTTTTCCTTGTTATAATGTATAGAAGCATAATCTTTTTTATCATCATTAGGAGTATAAAAATACACAACTTCTTTCCATTTTGCATTGAGTTTTTCTTGCTTTATTTGTAATATTTCCCTGCTTGTAAGAAACCTATTAGTTCGATATTTTATAAATAATCTACTATCGCCTATATTTAAAACATGAGCCCCATTAATAGAAAATCGATTTTCTTCAGTTGCTTCATCCCAAAAAAAGAATTCATTTGTAAATCTCTGATAAAAAGAATAAGCATTAAATATTTCATCCTCTTCAAATGCAAAATAAATTTTAGTAGATATTGAATCCCAAATATATGCTTTATCAAGATAAAAGAAGTCGATTATCTTTTTGAGAAGTGTTGTATCTTTTCTGCTATACTTCTTATCTGTTAAAATTGCAGCTTTTCTGCCATCTGAGATATCTCGTTTTACAATTCTAGCTATTGTATCACCATTATTAACATATTCATTTCTGTACTGATAAGGGGCAATACGCATTTCAGTAGGTGAATTATATAAAGTATATCCTCTATCTTTCATTTCTTCCGATATAAAATAAAACAAGGAATCACCAATAAACATATCATATCCTTCAATATTATAATATTGCGCAATATCTTTAGACATTTTTAGTATAGAATCTTTATTTGAATATTGAAACATTGCTAAGTAAGCAATCTTATCTGTGTCATCTATCTCAACCAATTGAACAACCTTCTTTCCTTTTTTATCAAGGAAAGCATTATACATCTTATTTTCTTGACACGAAGGAAATAACATAAACGCAATTAGCAACATTAAAAATAATTTTTTCATACCAAGTTTCAATTATAAATAAACTTTCAAGTTAAAACACTATATCCAAAACAAAATCATTATAGAATATATGTAATATCTTAACATATTAATTCTATACCTATTGTCGTAATAATAACAAAGGTACGATAATTATCTTAATAAAGAGCAATTTAAGTTTAACAGGACAAGCCTTCCTTTGTTATTTAGTCCAAAAGAAAGGCCTGTTTAATGCTAATTATTTACAGCTTAATTCTTCCGCTTCTTGCTGTAACAACCTTGCCTTTTCCAGTTTTTCAGCCCTTACCCGTGTACGGTATTCAAAATCCTCCACCTCATTACGGATATTCCTGATGACAGTTTTATCTCTGTCACGATGGAATACCACTTCCAGCGTATCCAGTTCATTGCCCGATATGCCACCATACATTTTAATAAGGCGGTACTTCAAATCATTGTCAGAAAGTTGCATATTACGTTTAAACTGACAAGCATTGCCGACCAAAAGAAGCAGAATTATCCCCAACAGGACAACCTGCCACAAGAATGGCCGTGAGGCTTTGAAGTCCAAAATATGATTGTTGGTGTGATGAACTTCCAACTGCTGTATTCTCTGCAACTCGTTGGCGATGCGTTCCTGTTCCGAGAATATGTCCTTGTTAATGGCACATAGTTTGGCATATAGGTTGTGCATCTCCTTGACACGAACCAGTGTCAGTTCACGGAACTGCTCCCACTCATTTCTTCCGACTGAAAGCTGGGACTTCATTCCAGCAATCTCCGCTTGAAGCCGTTGCAAATTGTCGGAAAGCAGGACAAGTCCCTCATTGTTTTCCTCTTCATCAGTCGTTTCAACCGAAGTTATATGTTCCTTGATTTCGGAACAAAGGTTATATACCGCATCCAGCGTGTGGACAAAATCATTATTCTCCATTTCTTTCATTTTCGTATCTGTTTTTGAGTGATTACCAGTTTATCCTTCTCTTTTTCTTCTTTTTCAATTTCCGCTGAAAGGCTGCTTCCACATTTTCATCGGTATAATTGGGGGTAGGGTTGAACAATCCGCCAAATGCCCCGACAATGCTTTCTACTACATTGCTGCCTGAATTATAGGTATTCTCATGCTGCATCACAGGTTGGTTGCCGTTAGTTACCATTCCGATATTCTGTTGATATTGGTTATTGGTTTCTCCCAACATTCTGTCTAACTTGGAATAACTGAAACTCCTGTCAATGTCCGAAGCCTTGAACGTAATACCGTCTTTAGTAAATGACAAGCCCTGTATAACATCGCTTCTTCCTCTATACTTGAACTCCGTTTTTATTCCCTGCCTGGATAAATCCAATATGAACTGCTTCCAGCTATTGGATTTGCTTAACGAGTTCTTGACCGCATGGTAAATCTCATATTTTGTCTTATCATTTCCTTTCAGACGGTGAGTCCGTACCCTATCCTTTCCTTTGCCAAAATAAAGTCCATATTTCTCTTTCAGTTCCTTACAGACTTTGACATTCCGATAACAGTCGTTCTTGTCACTGATGATGCGTCCGTTGTTATTCACTCGGTTGAAAACAATGTGAACATGCGGATGCTTCTGGTCATTATGCCGGGCAATGATATATTGGGTATCTTTGATTCCCATTTTCTGCATATACTCCTTTGCCAGACTTACCAGCATCTCATCCGTCATTCTCGGAGCGTCCTCAGGTGCATAGCTGAGCGAGATATGTCCCACAGGCTGACGAATATTCGGTTTCATCATCCGCTGAGCCTGAAAACAGTCCGTAATGGTCTGAATGCTGTCCGTTAATACTCCTTCGGCAGCCAGAAGTCTTGCTTCCGGCTTACCCAATACATAATTGACACATCCTTTGAATCCCGCTCCCTTACTTATTTTTCCAATCATCGGACAACTGTTTAATGATTTGTACTATCTTTTTCTTCAACAGCATAAGTTCTGTTGCTACGCCAGCAAATCCTCCGGCATTGGCTTTATGGGCAAGCTGGTTGATGTTATTGGCTTCTCCGGCAAGTTTCCGCAACACGTCCGCATCCGCCTTGCTGATGCGCTGTACTACTTTACCCGTAAGCAATACGGAGTGGACGAACCTACTGAGTGAAACTCCTGCATCTTTCCTGCGTTTCTCTACCGCTTGGTACTCAATATCTGTAAATCTTGCGCTGACCACACGCACCTTGTTGCGCCTGGTCTGCCGTGATTGTTGTTTATCTTTTTCCATTCTGAAATTCCTTTTGGACTGCAACCAACGGGAGCAGGTTGTCTTTGCCTTCCGGCAAAGCAAGGGCGGAAATGTATACATTTCCATTACCTTGCTTCCTTAGCCTGTACATATTCCGTTGCTACAGCAATGTTACTTGATTAATACTACAGACTTCTGCCTTTCGACTTCTTGGGCACTGATGTTTGTATGATTTTCTTTTCTCGAAGAGGATTCCGTTTACACAAGTACTCATTCAAATCCTTGCATCCACTATATAGATGTGATGCGTCACGGATATTGATGGTACTACCATACTCTTTTCGGATTTGCAGAATGGCTTCCATCCCTGCACGGTCGTTATCAAAAAAGCAATGAATGCGCTGATAATTTCCCAACGGATAAAGAGCCTTGGAAACATTCGATACAGAATTCAGTACCATATAGTCTTGTTTGTCAAATTCCGGATATTGGGGACAACTGTCCAATCTCAGTGTCAAGAAAGAAAGATAATCCATAAATCCTTCAAAGACATAACAGACTTCATTCTGCCTGTTCGTATGCCGAATATGAGTGATGTCCTTGGGAGCAACACACCCCTTGAAATACTTGTTCCGTATTTCATACCCTCCATGCACATTAGGGAACCCGACTGCATAATAATGCTTACCGTTGTTCTCGAAATGTACTTCGCAACATTCTTCTATGGAACACATGCATTGCCTATTTCAATATGCATTCCTGTAATCCGT
>USCT01000026.1 GCA_900553185.1 uncultured Bacteroides sp. | reverse complement strand
TTACGGCGCAAAGGTAGGGTTGTGAATAATGTGCGTCAAGGCGGAAAATAGTATGGTTACTGGTATTGCTCATGCTTATACAAAGATAAGAATTCTATTCATATCTTCTATTAACATAGAACGAATTAATCAGATTACATACCATGAATGATTTATTTTATGCATATCGATGCTGTTTCAAATGGTAAAGAAAGAGAGTCATCTTCAACTGTTACAGTGACAGATGACTCTCTTTTAAACCTCTAATCTTTCTCTCTGCTATGTTACGATTCCGTCGGAACTGGATTAATACTTAAAATTGTCTTTCTTTACATATACAGCATAATCTCTAATCAATCCTGGGACATTCTTCTCGGCGCGAGGTAACATTCGGAAACCAGTCACACGATATTCTTTACCCAAATCAATGACAACCTGATGCGGATAAGCCGTATTGTCTACAGTCTGCCAGAAAGTACTTTCCTGAAGATCGAATATTTTATCCGCCGTACGGTTACCGCTACGTGTTTCTTCACTATCGGCATAAACAATTTTCCAGTTTTCGCGGGAAACAGGCTTACCATCTGCCCCGAGGACATCAAACTCGGCAATTGATGCAATGTTGTTTCCTTCATAATTCGATAGAGCATTCAAGCAAAAATAACGACCGCTTACCGGAGTATCGAACTTAACTTCCTGCCAGCCATTTCCTTGGGCAAACGTACCTTTATGAACAGCTGTTTCCGATTTGAGATCCAGGTTTTGTCCGTCCTGTCGATGAGTTTCAGGAGCTTTTTCACGAAGCATGTCAAGGATAGGTTTGGTTAAACCTTCCACTTTGGCCTCGGACGGGCCCTTCAAATCGAGCACTATGATTTCGTTTTCTCCTTCCTTCAACCAGCATCCAGGCATATACAATGTTTGCTGAGGACCTATTTCCCAGAATCGTCCCATAGCATGACCATTCACCCATACCATACCTTTTCCCCAGGTCTGCATATCAAGAAAAGTATCTCCCGTTTTATCGAGATGAAACTTAGCCCGATAATAGGCGGGACCGTCAACAGCATTTCCCGATTGATATTTTTTGGCACTGACAAATTCATAAAAAGGAGGAAGATTGTATACTTTCCAGTCCGTAAGCTCTGTCGCTTTATCTCCTGAAATGACTTCTACCTTATTGGTTATACCCTTCCGATCATGAATAGACTTGTCAAAATTTACACGACCCATAGCTTCCACCAGAATATCCAGTTGTGTACCTTTTTTCAAGGCCGATTTTAACGGAAGTGAGAATTCACCGTGACGACGATCAAGACGTCCAAGCAACTTACCATCGGCAAAAACCTGGGCCCAATCGTGTACTTCATCGATGTGCAGTACCCCAGAAACATTCTCTTTCAGCGTAGTACGATAAAGAATAGATCCCCATCCCTGATCGAACTGTTCCATGGGCTTGATTGTTTCTGTCTGCTTAGGTTCCGGAAGATTACCGAACAACGGGGCAACTTCCCATTTGGTAATGGCAGGTACCTCGATTACAGGAAAAGCGGCAGGAGGTTCCGGCAAAGTCGTACCCTCTGGTGCATATTGTTGAAGCAACTCACGCAACTGAAAATATTTAGGAGTTGTCCATCCAGCCTCACTAATCGGAGCGTCATAGTCATAAGAACTACACATGGCTGAATAGGCAGGATTATTGGCGCCTCCCCACCAGCCAAAGGTTGTACCCCCATGAGTCATGTAAAGACTGAAAGAAATATTACGATCCAGCATATCTTTAATGCCACTTACCATTGTAGCTGCATCACGGGTTTCGTGCTTTCGTCCCCAATGATCAAACCATCCACTCCAGAATTCACTACACATCAAAGGAGTTTCCGGGCGAAGCTCTTTCAATTTCTTAAATTGTTCTTCAATATTGGCACCTGTACCGAAATTAACGGTCCACAACAAATCATCCAACGCATTATTGGTAAAGTTGGAACTCCAATCACACTGAAAGAGAGGAACATCCGTAAATCCGGCTTCCTTCACAATATCACGGATGGCAGAAACATACGCTTTATCTGTTCCATAAGAACCAAATTCATTTTCTACCTGTACCATGATAATATTTCCGCCACGGGATATCTGAAGATCGGCCAGCTGCTTACCCACTTCTTTCATAAAGATCTTTACCCGTTCCATATAATAGGGATCCAGTGAGCGTAACTGTATGTCCTGCTTTTTGAGTAACCACCAAGGCAATCCTCCCATTTCCCATTCAGCACAAACATACGGACCCGGACGTACGATAACATACATGCCATGCTTCTGAGCCAGACGACAGAAAGCCGCTATATCCTTGTTGCCCGAAAAATCAAATTTACCTTCTTCCTGCTCATGAAGATTCCAAAATACATACAAACAAAGCGTATTCATACCAAGAGCCTTGCAAGAAAGTATTCTTTGTTCCCAATAAGGTTCAGGAATACGTGGATAATGTACTTCGGCAGCCTTTACTACCATCGGTTCTCCATTCAAAAGGAATGTACCCTTACCAACTTCAAAGGTACTGATCTGCTTTTCGGCACAAGAAGAAAATCCGGTAACCGCTCCTAAAGCCAACAATGCAGATAATCCTATACTTAATAAATTTTTCATAATATTATTTGATGATGATTCACTTGTGTTTACTTCAATTCAAAGAATGAGGTATATCTCTGCAGATATTCCCTCATTCTTATCAAGATATCCTTAAAAATCTTTTACCATTATACCTAAACCCAACAATTACATGATAAAATCAATCAGTCTGTTTCCATAAAATGAATAAACAATACATTACTCAACCACTTTTCAACAAGCATTCAATACCTGTTACTGCACTTTAAAACCCAATAAACTCATAACGAAAGATTGACCCGCTTTATCGTTCCATCTTCATTGAATTCAAGACGGTCAATGCACACCTCACGATGTACGCCTGGCTCTTTATCAATAAAATGTTTATTTATCCGATGATAAACGATATACCATTCATCTGTACCCGGCTTTTGAACCACAGAATTATGAGCAGGACCATAAATTTCTTTATCCGGATTTTGAATAGTTACAATGGGATCCTGAGCTACCTTTACAGGTCCAAGAGGTGAATCAGACGTTCCATACGCTACATGATAATTAGGAGATCCCGTATCATCTACAGACCACATAAAATAATATACCCCATTACGGTAAAATACATAAGGCGCTTCACGATATGCATAATCCTGAAGACTACCTCCCTGAGGAGTCATTACCGTAATTGTCTTCTTTTTTATTGAAACCATATCTTTATTCAACTCCGCACCGGCCATATAACCATTTCCCCAATAAAGATAAGATTTTCCAGATACAGGATCCGTAAATACATCTGCATCTATCTGCTGTCCCTCCCCTGTAGGTGACTCCGTCAAAATGGAATGTCCAAGGTCTGTGAACGGGCCAACAAGATCGTCGGCTACAGCCACTCCTATCTCCTTTCCACCTCCATTTACCGGATTTCCACTATAATAGAAATAATATTTATATCCATCTTTTGTTTTCTTTTCTTCAATGCATGGAGCCCATGCATTGCCATTGGCCCAAGGTACCTGTTCCGATTTAAGATCCAGCATTACCCCTTCATACGTCCAATCCTTCAGATCAATCGAAGAGTAAACAGTAAAATACCATCCTCCCCAACCCGGTTGTCCGTCAGTAGTAGAATAGATATAATATTTACCAGTCTTATGGGAGTACAATATTTCAGGATCGGCATGAAATCCCGGAAGTACAGGATTATTAGGGATTTCTCCCAGTTCGGCAGGTTTTCCCCATTTGTCCGTAATGCGTTTCAACTCAGCACGCGTAATAGGAATAATCGTACCGTGGCGCGGATGAAAATTCATGCTGACTTCATGATCTATCACCTTAAAATTCTCCAGATCGGTTGTTTCCGTAAACTGATAGGCTCCTTTCATATACACATCATACATAAGTATATATTTATCTTCCCCTATCAGTTTAAATGTTCCGGCACCTTCTACAGCCTCCCTGGTCTGCTGTTTGTATTCCATATTCTCTTTCCATTTACCCGAAGTAAGCGAAGAGGCTGTAGCTACACGTATACCATTCCCATGACCTTCCGTCTTATAAAATAAATGATAGATTCCATCTTTATATACGATATCACCATCTATACACGACTTCTTGTCTGCGGGAATAAATAAAGGTTTCGGTTCTCCTTCAAGATCCGTAAAATCGGCATTGGCATACGCATAATAAATGACATCGGGACCATCCCCATATTTCATAGACCAATATATCATGTACTTACCCGCTTCTGAATCAAAAATCGTCTGAGGAGCCCATACACGCTTCAAGGTTTCCTGCCCCGGATAACGTTTCTGCATATTGACAACCGAATGTGACCAGTTTACCAAATCGGTAGACTTAAGCAACACCATGGCCCGGTTTGAATCCCAACCGTTATCAGATACCATATCAGTTACTACCATATAAAATGTCTTTCCATCCTGACATCTCAAAATATGAGGATCACGTACTCCTCCGGTAGAACTGATCACCTTTGAATCGATCACAGGTTTATTATTGTTCAAGGCCCAATACGTATAGCCGTCCATGCTTACGCCATAACATACCGCTTCCTGGCTTATATGGTTACCTGTAAAATAAGTAAAGAGATAAGCTACATAGTCCTTCTCTTCTACCTTCTCGGCAAAAGCCGGACTTAAAATAATCAATGTGAAAAGTAAAGTTAGAAATCTGTGTTTCATATTCGACCTGTTAACATTTTTGCAAAGATAAAATTTATATCCGACGTAAAATAATACCAAACAAGTCAAAAATGATAGATAAATCATTCATTATATCATGAAACACCAACCTTGCATTATTCTTCCGGTATGCAATTGTCCACAATACACAATTGCATACCATAAATGATTAAATATTACACCTATAGATAAAATCTTATGGCTAGTTTTGTACTATAGAAACAAACTTATCATTCATTAAATGAACAAGAATGAACAAACATGAGAAAACAAGTATTAATCTTTTCAGCATTAATTTCATCTCTTAGTCTCCTTGCCAATCCGGAGAAGAGTATTTCTTATACCATCCAACCGTCACAACCGCAACAAACCATGGACTGTTTCGGAGCTTCGGATGCATGGAGTATGCTGAGGCTTGGATTATGGCCACAAGAAAAACAGGAACAAGTAGCCGACTGGCTGTTCAGCACAGAGAATGACCCAAACGGCCAACCCAAAGGAATCGGACTAAGTTTATGGAGATTTAATCTGGGTGCCGGAAGCGTAGAGCAGGGTGACAGCAGCCAAATTAACCCAGCTACCCGAACAGAATGCTTTCTGACGGCCGACGGAACATACGACTGGAACAAGCAGCAAGGACAAAGAAACTTTCTGAAACTGGCTAAAGAAAGAGGAGTCAATAAATTTCTGGCTTTTCTCAACTCACCTCCTGTATATTTTACACAAAACGGTCTCGCAACCAATACAGGAAGAGGAGGTACCTACAATTTAAAACCAGACAGCTATAGTGATTTTGCAATCTTTCTTGCAAACGTTGTAGAAGGTATAAAAAAGCACGATGGAATAAAATTCGATTACCTGTGCCCTGTGAACGAACCAGACGGACACTGGAACTGGATTGGTCCGAAACAGGAAGGAACACCTGCAACCGACAGAGAAATTGCCCGAGCCGTAAAACTAATCAGCAAGGAATTCGTAAAAAGAGGCATAGATACCCAAATACTCGTCAACGAATCTTCAGACTACAGGTGCATGTTCGGCATTCACATGACCGATTGGCAAAGAGGAAACCACATACAAGCCTTTTTTAATCCCGACAGCACTGAAACGTACCTTGGAAACACACCCAATGTACCACGCATGATTGTGGGACACAGCTACTGGACCAATACACCTGTAGATAATCTAAAGAAATACAGGATACAGCTTAAGGACAGTCTTGACAAGCACAATGTAAAATTCTGGCAGACAGAAACCTGTATTATGGGAAACGACGAAGAAATAGGTGGTGGAGGAGGTTACGACTTTACCATGAAAACAGCCCTATATGTTGCCCGGATTATTCATCACGACATTGTATATGCAGGCGCCAGAAGCTGGCAATGGTGGAGAGCCGTAGGAGGCGATTATAAAGACGGACTTATCAGAGAATATACAGAAGAAGGTTCACTTGACGGAACGGTAGCCGACTCAAAATTATTATGGGCACTGGGTAACTACAGCCGTTTTATTCGTCCGGAAGCTGTCAGATATACAGTTACGGCTACAGATGATCACGGAAAAACGATACCGGAAGGAGACACAGATCCCAATGGCCTGATGTGTTCGGCCTACCTAAACAAAAACGGACAATGGGTAGCGGTCATCATCAACTATGCTACGGAAAGCAAAAAACTAAAATTGAATCTGGATGAAGGACAAAATGTTTCGAACTGGGAAATGTTCCGGACATCAGATTCAAACAATGAGCATATCTCTCCGGTAGGTATCATCCCGAACGGAAATCAGGTTGAAATCCCGGCACGTTCCGTTGTAACTTTTGTTTCTAAATAAAGTAAGAGAATTTCTTACGTCACATTTCAGCGTGATGCCAGCCATAATGGAGCCGGCATCACGTTTTTTATCAAGATTCACAACTTTAAATCTCTAAAATTCATCACCACAAGTAAATTTTCTGAGGAACAGGCGTTTTTATTCAGAAAACGTCACGAATCATGAAATACAACCTCACATTATTAATAGTGCTTCTTTCATTGATTGATACAGCCTGTACCGATAATCTTCTTCCTGAACAAAACAAGATACCTTACATCACAGGTAACACCATCAACCAATTTTCTCCCAACAATGGAACACGCACTACAGTTGCTGAAAAAGAAACATTTCCGACAAATACAGACATCTCTTTTTATGGAGAAGGAGACTTAGAAGCATCCGGAATTATATTAACCTGGAACGGAAACAAATGGGAAAGTAATCAGCCACTCACTTGGAAACACCAACAAGCTGTTGCAGAAATAAAGGCCTATCATCCTGCCGGAATCACAGAGAACCAACATTTTTACGACGATTCAGGAGAATTGTTCGACCTGTTGGGTGCGTCAGAAACATGTCCGTCAGGTAGTAACATAGCTCTGGAATTTCAGCATTTGTTTGCCAAGGTAACCTTTCAACTTGCCCAATCTCTTAACCGCCGTGTACAGAAAATAATCATCACTCCTTCTGTGCTTATATCATCATTCCATCCTCTGACACAACAAATTACCTATGAAAACAATGATAAGAACCTGTACGTAACAAAAGAAAAAAATCCCGAAGGGACTTATACGCTGATCGTTCCACCCGACCAACCGCTTGCCTTATCGCTAAAAATCATTACTTCCGATGGAGAATGCATCCACCAATTACCAGAACAAACATACAAGCCTGGAATCAACCATATCCAGTCTGTCAACAGCCGGCAGAAAGGTGTCGGAATATCCAGTGTGGAAGATTACATCGCCTTTACCCATTTAATCAACGGATACGATTACGAAAACCGTTCACTCGATGAATTCGGAGAGACACAAGACGGACGAACAACCTATTACTTGCTGAAAGACCTCACTTTTACGGAAGAAGAATCCGGGCAAGTTCTGGAAATAGGTTACAAATCCGTATCAGACAAACAATCATTCGACCACATCTTTGAAGGAAACTATCATACACTGTCCGGATTGACCCTTACCGCAATTTCCGATCACGAATGTCAGGGAATATTCGGCTATTTGGGAGAAGAAGGTATCATCCGAAACCTGATCATCAAAGACCTGACTATCCTGATAGGTCCTGATTCCAAAGCAAAAAAAGTAGCCGGACTGATTTCTTTCAATAAAGGGATAGTAGATAACTGTGTCATCCAGGGATTTACGGCGGAATCAAACAGCTCGGAGGATGAAATCTCCCTGGGTGGTATCTGCAATGAAAACAATAACCTGATAATAAACTGCAAGATTGAATCATTTACAGCCTATGGGAAGTTCACTTCTTATACCGGCATAGCCGCAGCCGGGCTGACTTATATCAACAGCGGAACCATTGCCAATTGCCAGATCAGAAAATTTCGGAATACAGCCAAAAAAGAAACACCCATAATATGCCACAAGGCAAACGAAGGAATATTCTTCAATATCTTATGTGCCGAGGTATCAGGTTCCACATTTACGGTCACCTCACGTAAAAAAGCACAATATATATACTATCCCTCTACGGTAGAATTAAATTTCAGCAACAATCCGTCGCTACAATTCATCCCATACGATGAAAAAACCTATTTATGTACGTCGGGTACCAGTGTGGAATCTGCTTTAAACCAGCAAACCACATACAATGGATATGCACTTATCCCATGGCAAACAGAAACAGACCAAACGGTTACATTAAATACTTACGGCTATTAAACGATTTTTTCTGTAAGAAAGACATATACTCCACAAAATATTGTATTTTTGCGGCAAAAATGGAAATTAAATATGGATAAGAACAAAAAACTGGTGGTAATCATTGGTATTTTAGTGACCATCATAGCAATTGTATCATCGTTCCTGGCCTTCAATGAATCACGTAAGAACAAAGAAATGAGCGAACTGTTTGCCATTGAAAAACAGGAAATGGAAAACGAATACAGCACATTTGCTACCCAATACGATGAATTGCAAGTACAGATCAACAATGACTCCCTGAAGGAAAAGCTGGAAAGCGAAAAGCTGAAAACCCAACGACTGCTGGAAGAGCTGAGACAAGTCAAGACAACCAATGCGGCCGAAATCATGCGTCTGAAGAAGGAATTACGCACAGTACGCGCCGTATTGAGAAGTTACGTCATGCAAATTGATTCACTGAACAAAATCAACGAAGCACTGACCAAAGAAAACGTCGAAGTAAAAAACAAATATACCCAGGCTACCGCACAGATAAGCAACCTGTCTGCCGAAAAGAAAAGCTTGAACGAAAAGGTTACACTGGCCGCTCAGCTGGATGCGACAAACATTTCTGTTCTCCCTACCAACAAACGAGGGAAAAAGGCTAAAAAAGTGAAAGATGTCAAAAAATTGGCTATCACATTTACCATCGTCAAAAACATCACAGCCTCAACAGGCAACAAGACAATATATGTACGCATTGCCAAGCCTGACAATGAAATTCTGACGAAAAGCAGCGCAAATACCTTTGCATACGAAGACCGGAATATCGGATACTCCATCAAGAAATACATTGAGTATACGGGTGAAGAACAACAAGTTACCGTATACTGGGACGTAGAAGAATTCTTACCGGCCGGAACATACCATGTCTATCTGTTTGCGGATGGAAACATGATTGGACAGAACTCGTTCTCACTCCAATAAAAGAAACAACATACCCCATAAACAGCCCGCCTCAACAACGGGCTGTTTACGTATCCCCCTTTTCAGATATTCCATTTTTTATATTAACTTTGTATCTGGAAAACAAACAATAAACCTATGCTGAAAAAACTTTCTTGCTGGACTGCCGGCCTGCTTATTTTAGGAAGTATGTTACTTCCTTCATGCTTTCAAGACCGCTCGGGAGAATATTACGCGCTTATCCAACCCAAGACCTGGATGTATGAGGTCATGCAACAATATTACCTTTTCTACGAAGACCTGCCCAGTGAAGAAGATCTGAACTTTTTCAACAAGCCACAAGAGTTTCTCAAATCGGTGGTATCTTCAAAAGACCAGAAAAACGGAATTACCTTTTCACACGTCGATTCTGTTTTCACTTCGTCACGCACATTAAGTACAACCCCTTCTTTCGGTATCGAAGGCGCCATGGTACAGGTCCCCTCAGGAGCGTATGCCATCCGGGTACTCTATACCCAGCCCGACTCACCAGCGGAAGAAGCCGGCATACGCAGAGGAGACTGGATTATTTCGGTCGATAACAAAAAAATGAAATCTACTGATTATACTACTTATATCTCCAGTCCTACCCAGGCCTATACATTCACGTTGGGAAAATTCAATGGAGAAGAATTCGATACCATCCCCGAAAAAATTCAAATGCCGGCTCCACGTTTCGTAGAAGAACATCATTTGCTGACCAAGAAGCTCATCGACCTGGAAGGCAAGAAAGTAGCCTATCTGCTATATAACGAATTTGGAGAAGATGATACCGACGAACTAAACCAGTGGTTCAATGAAATAGCCTCTTCCAGTCTGTCGGCGATTATTCTTGACCTGCGCTATAATCCGGGAGGTTACCTGAACACGGCTCAGCAACTGGGCTCCATGCTTGCACCGCAATCGGCACAAGGACAGCCTTTCGTACGGATGATCTACAACGACAAGCTAAATAAAGAAGAAGTATTGAATGTAGAAAAATCACTGGTTCCCAACGGTACAGGTCTGACCTACACCAACCTCTATGTCCTGACAACTTCGAACACGGCGTCGGCTTCCGAAGTCATTATCAATTGCCTTAAACCCTACTTGAAAGAACAACTGATGCAAGTAGGAACCGCCACATTCGGGAAAAACATCGGACAGCAGCTTTTTACCGATGAACAGGCTCCTCAGCTGGAATTCTGGTTAAGTACCATTTACTTAAGTAATTCTGAAGGATTCAAGGATTACTTTGAAAACGGTCTGACTCCTAATTATGAACAACAGGAAGACATGTCGGGCACACTGGGAGAATTCGCTACAGAAGAAGACTCACTGATCCAACCCGTATTTATACACATACAGACAGGAAGCTTTCCGGTTCAGACGGGAGATGAAACACTCACGCTGTCGCGTAACGGATCCAGAAAATCAGTCCGCGTTCTTTACAATTCCATATCAGCCAAACCCCACTTTGCAAAAAAATAAGTTGCATTGACAATCTTTTCAACAATTTGCTTGGTCTATTTGTTACAAAGTAATACATTTGCATTGTTGCATAAGCAACCAAACCATAAAGTCTGAATTGGTTATGAAAAGATTTTTAAGTATCATCCTATTAACTGGGCTGACCCTCGGAGTACATGCCCAGCGGGTTCTATCACTGGACAGTTGTCGGGCCCTGGCTCTTGAAAACAACAAGGAGCTACGTATCGCTAAAGAAAAAATAAATGCTGCCCACTACCAAAACAAGGCCGCATTTTCCAATTATCTGCCTAAAATAGACGTGGCGGGTACTTATATGCGCACTCAAAAAGAGATTTCACTACTCAGTGACGAACAGAAGCAGACCATCGGGAATCTCGGAACAACAGCCAGTAACCAAATCCAACAGGCATTTCAGCAAATAGCCGCCACCAATCCTGGACTGGCCGCATCCCTACAACCCATCGCAGGAATTATCGGACAGTTGGCTCCCAGCTTTGAAGGAGCACTAAACGGTGTGGGACAAAGCATCGTAGACGCGTTCCGCACAGACACGAGAAACATGTATGCTGGCGCAGCTACGCTGACACAGCCTATCTACATGGGAGGAAAAATCATCGCATACAACAAAATTACGAAATACGCCGAACAGCTGGCCTTGTCGCAACATGCCACAGAAACAGAAAATCTGATTCTCAACACCGACCAGGCATATTGGCAGGTCATTTCTCTGGTCAATAAAAAGAAACTGGCCGAAAGTTATCTGAAGCTTGTCAAAAAACTGGATTCCGACCTCGAAAAGATGATAGAAGAAGGAGTGGCCACCCGGGCCGACGGACTCAGTGTAAAAGTAAAGGTAAACGAAGCCGAAATGACTCTCACTCAAGTAGACAACGGACTGAACCTGTCGAAGATGCTTCTCTGCCAGTTGTGTGGACTCCCGCTAGAAAGCGAAATTCAGCTGACCGACGAGAATATGGAAAACCTGACACTCCCGGCTACATACACAGAAAGCAACGTAAATACGGCACTCAGCAACCGGGAAGAATTGAAAAGCCTGGAATTGGCACAAAAAATATACCAGCAAAAGGTAAACGTAGTACGCTCTGAATTTCTTCCGACCATTGCCTTTACAGCCAATTACCTGGTAACCAATCCGGCTCTTTACAACGGATTCGAAAACAAATTCCGAGGTATGTGGGCGGCCGGAGTCATGGTCAAGATCCCCGTATTCCACTGGGGGGAAGGTATTTATAAAGTAAAGGCGGCCAAGGCCGAAGCTAACATCGCCCGTTATCAGCTGGAGGATGTCAAGGAAAAAGTAGAACTGCAAGTTACGCAAAGTTCTTACAAAGTGAATGAAGCCGCCAAAAAGCTGACCATGGCTCAGAAAAACATGGAAAAAGCCGAAGAAAACCTGCGCTACGCCAACCTGGGATTCAAGGAAGGAGTCATTCCTACCAGCAACGTACTGGAAGCACAAACCGCATGGCTTTCGGCCCAATCCGGAAAAATTGACGCACAAATAGACTTAAAGATGAGCGAAATATATTTAAACAAATCAATGGGAACATTAAAATAACAACAGATATGGCTGAAAAATCTCAACGCAACAACATTCTACTGGCATTTTTTACCTTGCTGGCTGTAATCGTTATCGTAAGTGTAATCGGATTCTTTACCTTAGGAAAAGGTCCGGAAATCATCCAAGGGCAAGCAGAAGCCACCGAATACCGGGTTTCCAGTAAAGTACCCGGACGTATACTGAAGTTTTTTGTCAGCGAAGGAGATCAGGTCAAGGCCGGCGACACACTGGCCATCCTCGAAGCACCGGATGTAATGGCCAAGCTGACTCAGGCACAGGCAGCCGAACAAGCCGCACAGGCCATGAATGAAAAAGCAATACGTGGAACACGTTCCGAACAGCTCCAGGCCGCATTCGAAATGTGGCAAAAAGCCAAAGCCGGACTGGAAATAGCCGAAAAATCATACAATCGTGTGAATCGGCTGTATGAAGAAGGTGTCATGTCTGCGCAAAAGCGCGACGAAGCCAAGGCACAATACGAAGCCATGAAAGCGACCGAACGTGCCGCAAATGCCCAATATACCATGGCCAGAAACGGTGCACAAAAAGAGGACAAGGAAATGGCAGCCGCACAGGTAGAACGCGCCAAAGGAGCCGTGGCAGAAGTATCCTCTTACATCAATGAAACCTACCTTACAGCTTCTGCCGATGGCGAGGTAAGTGAAATTTTCCCAAAAGTAGGAGAACTGGTAGGAACAGGAGCTCCCATTATGAACATAGCCCAACTGAATGACATGTGGGTTACTTTCAACGTACGCGAAGACCTGCTGAAAGATTTTACAGTAGGAGGAGAAATCAAAGCCGATATTCCTGCGCTCGACCAGGCCGGTTCTTTCAAAGTCACTTACATGAAAGACCTGGGAACGTACGCAGCGTGGAAAGCAACCAAAACAACCGGTCAGTTCGACCTGAAAACATTCGAAGTAAAGGCAAAACCCACACAGCCCATCGCCAACCTGCGACCGGGCATGTCGGTTATCATTGAAAAATAAATTCGTTGGATCATGTCATTATCTGTCCTTAAAAAACTATTGCAGATAGCCAGACGGGAAGTCTTCCGCATTGCGGTAAAGCCCATATACCTGTTCTGTATGGTGATAGCACCGGTATTTTGTTACCTGTTCTTCACCACACTGATGGGGAACGGACTTCCAACAGACCTTCCCGCAGGAATAGTGGACCTTGACAACACTTCAACTACCCGGAATATTATCCGCAACCTGGACGCCTTCCAGCAAACCAAGATTGTGGGTCATTACGCCAGTGTGACAGAGGCACGCGAAGCCATGCAGCGGGGAGAAATCTATTCATTCTATTATATCCCGGAAGGAACCACCGAGGAAGCACTGGCCAGCCGCCAGCCGAAGGTTTCATTTTATGTCAATTATTCCTACCTGATAGCCGGTTCACTCCTGTATAGAGACCAGCGGACAATGTCCGAACTGGCGGCAGGCGCTATAGGAAGAGCCAGCCTGTATGCCCGTGGCGCCACGGAAAAACAGGCCATGGGATTTCTCCAGCCCATCGTTATCGATACACATCCCGTAAACAACCCGTGGCTCAATTATTCGGTATACCTGTGTAATACGCTGTTCCCGGGAATATTAATGCTGCTGATATTCCTGACTACCTGTTACTCCATCGGAACCGAAATCAAAGAGAACACAGCCAAGGAGCTGCTGTCTATGGCCGACGGTTCCATAGTAACCGCATTGGTCGGGAAACTGGCACCTCAGACACTTGTCTTCTTTATCATTGCAACGTTCCACAACGTTTATTTGTACGGATTTCTACATTATCCATGCAACAGTGGAATTTTTCCGATGGTGCTGGCCGGACTCCTTCTGGTGCTTGCTTCACAAGCATTCGGTGTCTTCCTGTTCGGACTCATCGGGACCATGCGCCTCTCCATGAGTGTAGCCTCCCTATGGGGAGTCGTCTCTTTCTCCATATCAGGCTTTACTTTCCCGGTAATGGCCATGCACCCTACCCTGCAGGCGCTCTGTAACCTGTTTCCGCTACGCCATTATTTTCTGCTGTATGTCAATCAGGCGCTCAATGGTTATCCGCTCATTTATGCCTGGCACGCCGTAGTAGCCTTGCTGCTTTTCATGCTGCTTCCTTTTTTCGTCCTGAAGAAATTACGTACAGCCATGTTAAGCTATGCTTATTTACCATAAACTGATATGTACATGAAAGAAAAGTCATTCAAAATAATCATCAGACAAGGGATAGCCGGTTTGTTCCATATCTGTGCGCAAGAACTGAAGAATGTTTTCAAGGATCAGGGCGTACTGATATTTTTTATCCTGGTACCTTTACTATATCCGTTGCTCTATGCCTTCATTTATACCAACGAAGTAGTAGAAGAAGTTCCGGCCGCTGTCGTAGACAACAGCAACTCATCCATCAGCCGCAAATTCCTCCGGCTGGTAGATGCGACACCCGACGTACACATACAGTCCTACTGTGCCGACATGGAAGAAGCCAAGGAATTGGTCAAAGATGGAAAGGTTTATGGCATTATCTATATTCCCCAGGAATTCAGCAAAGAACTGGCAGCCGGCAATCAGGCACACATAAGTCTGTTCTGCGACATGAGCGGAATGCTCTATTACAAGGCATTGCTTATAGCTTCTACCAATGCATCGCTGGAAATAAACAGGCAAATAAAAATCGTACGGTTGGGAAATACGACCGACCGACAGGATGAAATCAGTACGGCTCCCATCACGTATGAAGCCGTTTCACTGTTTAATCCGCAAGACGGATTTGCCAGCTTCCTGATACCCGCCGTACTCATCCTGATCATCCAGCAGACACTGCTTCTGGGTATAGGCATGGCTGCAGGTACGGCTCGGGAAAAAAACAGGTATGCCGACCTCATACCGGCCAGCCGCCATTATCAAGGAACACTGCGTATCGTACTGGGCAAGTCATCGGCCTATCTGCTGATCTATCTTGCCATTTCAGCGTACATACTCTGCGCTGTACCCAAGATGTTCAGCCTGGTACAGATTGCACAAGCCGGAACACTGCTGGCATTCATCGTACCTTATCTGCTGGCTTGTATCTTCTTTGCCATGACATGTTCCATATTCATTCATCACCGGGAATCCTGCATGATGATTTATGTATTCACATCCCTTCCTCTCCTGTTCATTTCCGGAATCTCATGGCCGGGAGCAAGCGTTCCGGCCTTTTGGAAAGTCTTTTCATGGTTTTTCCCGTCAACTTTCGGAATAAACGGTTTTGTCCGCATCAACAACATGGGAGCAACTTTATGGGAAGTACAGACCGAATATCGTGCCTTATGGATTCAGACCGGTATCTATTTCATCACAACCTGTCTGGTTTACCGCTATCAAATCATACTGAGCCACAGACACGCCCTAAGTCTGCTCAAACGGCTGAAAAAGAAAAGAGGACTGGCCGACAAGGCAGAGAAAGCCTGATCTGATTTATCTTTATTAACAGTCTGAAAGAATTGAATCAGCTGGAATACTCGTAGTTTTGCACTATCAATAAATAAAAACAAAGCTACGGGTATTTTTATGAAACTTTATCAGAAACATATCTTTTGCATAATAGGCATGATCTGGGGCATTTGTCTCCAGCTTACGGCCTCGCTCCCCACAATTCTGCAACAACCGGAATCTGCTCCGAAACAACACTTTAAGATTACGGTTCAGAATTCGGGCAAACAGCCTCATAGCGGAATGATTTTACGCATTCTTGGACAAAGCGATGAATTCGTCAGCAATTCAAACGGAGTATTTGATTTCGAAGCCGAAAATCCGGAAGGTACTTACCGCAGTGTCTCGCTCTATTTCCCGGAAACTCCACAGAATGCCGCCTATTCGTTTCAGCTGAATACCATCACCTCAGACACAATCCTTGTAATCGACCGGGAACAGGATATCCTGTCATTCAAACAAAATAATACGATTTTTCCCATACGGGGACAGATCAAGAATCAGTCAGGCACTCCCATAGCCAAAGCACAGATAAGCATACAAGGTACCGGACGAAAGACACAATCCGACGCGTCGGGCAGATTTACCATAGCTGCCGATTACAATCACCCCATTGTCTTTCGGGCCGAAGGTATGAAAAACCAGACGCTCAACATCCAATACTTCCTGTCAAACAGCAGTCCGGAACCGGCTATCTACATGCAGCCACAAAATACCTATCAGGTTTATACTACCGTAGAAAAAATGCCGGAATTCCCCGGAGGCATGAAAGCCTTCCAGCAATATGTCCAGAAAAATCTTCCGGCTAAAACCGCCAAGGAAAAAGGTGTCGTAGTTATCCAGTTCATCGTCGAAAAAGACGGCAGCATTACCAACCCGACAGTGGCCCGAGGATTCAAGGCCGAGCTGGACTCCATCTCACTGAATCTGGTACGCAACATGCCGAAGTGGATTCCGGGAGAAGAAGACCAGGGCAACAAGGTAAGATGCAAATATTCGGTACCGATTCAGTTCAAGCCACAGGAAGCCAGGGAACAGCGTACCCAACCTTCACGAAACAAGCCCGTTCAGAAACAGGCCGTAAAACCAGCTCAACCGGCATTAACGGAAGAAAACGGTTCAAAGATAACTCCAGAAAAAGTTCAGACCAATGACAGTATACCTGCCATAAAACCCATGCCCAACGATACGATACAACCCAAAGATTCAGTGGTTACCGATTCGGTTCCCCCCGTAAAACCGAAGCTGGAAACCGTTGCAAAACCAGAATAAAGGAATGCGCATACACTTCATTCTTGTTAAAAACAGCATAATCTATTAATAATCAATAGAATACAATCACTTCAAATTTATCCGTATGTTTTTATTGAAACATACGGACGTTTTGTATAAAAGAAACGTTCGTTTTACACAAAACGTCCGGACATTTTATATCTTTACTTCACGTGCTGGAATAAAACGCAAAGTGCTCCTCAGAATCAATGCTTTTTCTTACCTTTGCAAATACATGAAAATATAACCTAAAAAAGACATAAAACATGAAAAGTCTATTTGCTCTTTTTACCTTGCTTTTCCTGTGTCTGGGAATGCAAGCACAAAAAGTCACGTTACAGGATGTTGCCCAGGGAACTTACCGGGCCAAAAACATCTACGGACTGAGACCGATGCTAGACGGCGAACATTACACCCAGATCAGCAGTGACCACAAACGTATTGTCAAATATTCCTTCAAGACCGGAAAAGAGGTAGAAGCGATCTTTGACGTTACCAAGGCCCGCGACTGCAACCTGAAGACCTTCGATGACTACATCATGTCACCCGACGAAAAACTGATTCTGATACAGACAGAAACCAAACCCATCTACCGTCATTCCTTTACAGCCGTATATTATATCTATAATGTACGAAACAACACCCTGGAACCGCTGTCGAACAACGGGCCTCAGCAGGTACCGCTGTTTTCTCCGGATGGCAACCAGATAGCATTCGTACGCAACAACAACATTTTTCTGGTAAAACTGTTGTTCGGCAACAGCGAATCTCAGGTAACCAAGGACGGTGAATACAACAAGGTACTCAACGGAATCCCTGACTGGGTATACGAAGAAGAATTCAGCTTCAACCGTGCATTCGACTTCAGCGCAGACAGTAAAATGATTGCTTACATCCGGTTTGATGAAAGCCAGGTACCGATGTACTCTTTCCCGTGGTACAAAGGCATGGCACCGGCCAAAGAAGAATACGCCACCTATCCGGGAAGCTATACTTACAAGTACCCCAAAGCCGGTGAAGTAAATTCTACCGTAACCGTACATACGTACGACATCAAGAGTCACGTTACCCGCCAGATGGATCTGCCTCTTGACAAAGACGGCTATATTCCCCGCATCAAGTTTACATCCGATCCGGAAAAACTGGCCATCATGACCCTGAACCGCCATCAGAACCGGTTCGATCTTTACCTGGCCAATCCTCGCAGTGCCACCTGCAAGGTAGCCATCCGCGATGAGGCCGAACAATATATCAAGGAACAGGAATATGGAAGCATTGCCTTTTATCCGAACCACATCGTACTGATGAGCGAACGAGACGGCTACAACCACCTGTACCTCTACACCATTGCCGGCAATCTGATCAGACAGATCACCAAAGGAAATTACGAAGTAACCTCACTGCAAGGATATGACGAGTCAACAGGTACCACCTACTACACCAGCAACGAAGGAAGCCCCCTGCGTACAGCCGTCTATAAGATAGACAGCAAAGGGAAAAAGACCAAGCTGTCGGCCAAGGAAGGTACTAACAGCGCCCTCTTCAGCAAGAACTTTGCTTACTTCATCAATACCTACTCCAGCAAAGATACCCCTACCGAAATCACGCTGAACGACAACAAAGGACGTAAACTGGGAACCTTGCTCGACAACAAGGAACTGAAAGAACAGATAAGCCGCCTGAATATGCCTACAAAAGAATTTTTCACTTTCAAGACTTCCGAAGGCGTGGAACTGAACGGCTGGATCATGAAACCGGTAAACTTCGATGCCAACAAGAAATATCCGGTCATCATGCACCAGTACAGTGGTCCCGGATCACAGCAGGTTCTGGACAAATGGGGAATCGGAAGTTTCGGTGACGGAGGTATGTTCGAAGCCTACATGTGCGACAAAGGATACATCATGGTCTGTGTTGACGGACGTGGTACAGGCGGACGTGGAGCGGCTTTCGAGAAATGTACGTATCTCTCCATCGGAGTAAAGGAATCCAAGGACCAGGTGGAAACCGCCCGTTATCTGAGTACCCTGCCGTATATAGACGGTTCCCGTATCGGTATCTGGGGATGGAGTTTCGGAGGATATAACACCCTGATGTCAATGAGCGACGGCTCCGGTGCCTTCAAAGCCGGCGTAGCCATAGCCGCTCCTTCCGACTGGCATTTCTATGATACCGTCTATACCGAACGCTTCATGCGCACCCCGAAAGAAAACGGTGAAGGATACAATGCCGGTTCGGCCATCAGCCGTGCTCCGCAACTGCAAGGCAAACTCCTGCTTATCCACGGAACAGCCGACGACAACGTACACTACCAGAACGCTGCCGAATACAGTGAAGCACTGGTCCAGGCCAACAAGCAGTTTGAAATGCAGGTATATACCAACCGTAACCACGGAATCTCCGGAGGAAATACCCGTAACCACCTGATGAACCGGGTAGCCAATTTCTTCCTTGAGAATCTTTAATCAATCATTCAAGAAAGAGCTGCAAGAACCCGTATGGATCTCTCTACGGCATTCGTGCAGCTCTTCCCTTTTATTTATCAGCATACCATGGAACACATCAAAAAGCCGGAATGGCTGAAAATCAACATCGGAACCAATCCGCGTTACACAGAAACCAAACGCATCGTCGATACCCATCACCTTCATACCATCTGCAGCAGCGGACGCTGTCCCAATCTCGGAGAATGCTGGGGAAAAGGAACGGCCACGTTTCTCATAGGCGGGAACATCTGTACACGTTCCTGTAAGTTCTGCAATACACCAACCGGAAAGCCTCTTCCATTAGATCCGAACGAGCCCCTCAGGGTAGCCGAATCCATCCAGCTCATGAAACTGAATCACGCCGTCCTGACGTCGGTAGACCGCGATGACCTTCCGGATCTGGGAGCCGGACACTGGGTACAGACCATCCGGAAAATACGTGAACTGAATCCGCAGATCACACTGGAAACCTTAATTCCCGACTTTCAGGGAAAGAAAGAACTGATCCGGCAGATAACCGATACCCGGCCGGACATCGTATCGCATAACCTGGAAACAGTCAGCAGACTGACTCCACTGGTACGCAGTGTAGCCCGTTATGAAACCAGTCTGTACGTCATCAGGCAAATTGCCGACAGCGGCGTAACGGCCAAATCAGGTATCATGACAGGACTTGGCGAAACCATCGGTGAAGTGGAAAAAGCCATGGACGACCTGCTGGAAAATGGCTGCCGTATACTGACAATCGGCCAATATCTCCAACCATCCAGAAAACATTATCCGGTAGCCGAATACATATCGCCCGAACAATTTGCCTCATACAAGGAAACTGCGCTTAAAAAGGGATTCCAACTGGTAGAAAGCGGTCCACTGGTACGTTCGTCGTATTATGCAGAAAAACAAATTCAGAAATTTTAAACCTTTTGAAGTGTAAGATTGTTACGTAAGTATATAGATTAGCTCAAAAGATGAACACCAGAAAAACATACCAAGGCACACTCGTTTCACTCGGACTTTTCCCTTTAATCAGTACGTTAATCGGGCTCCATCTGCTTCCGGCACCTTACGCATTGGGTATCGGATTAACGCTGGGACTCACAGCCCTTGCAATAAACATTGCCTGTCTGAAAGATATCAATTTCTTTCTGCTATCCAGCAACATCAGCATAGCGCTGTGCCTGCTTTTCTATCTGTTCAGCGGATACCGGTATATTCCCTCCAGCTGTATTACTCCGGCACTGGAGCTGCTCATGCTCATCTTCTGCTTCATCTATATGACTCTTCCTGACTATTACCAGAAACTGCATCGGATGCTTCGTCTACAAACCAGACGTAACTATACGGTAGAGACCTGCTTCATTGTTATTCTGTCTGCCATGCATCTCATTCTGGTAATAATCTTCCAGAAATATCACCTGCTGGACTCTCCCCGGATATTTGCCGCGACTATCTATCTTATCCCTGTCCTGATCTACATCCTTTGCATCGTCTTCAACGTAACAGGAATCAGAATGGCCGCCCGCGAAGAAAAGTTCTGCAACATCGTACGGATCGCTCCGTTATGGAACGGGAAAATATACCTGTGTCCGCACACCAATACTACCAACTGGGAGACGACCTGGAATATTCCCATCGAAGAACACTTGGAAAGTCCGCTTATCAACATAGAACATCATACCGCCAGACTCTGCCGGAAAATAACCCAAAAGAAGATCATGGCTCCCCGCCTCATTCTGCAATATCACCGGTCACCCGAAATCAGCCAGCTGCAAACGGTTCACCTTTTTATACTTCCACTGAAGGAGAAACAGGAACTGGCCTTACAAAACGGACGTTTTTTCGATTTCGAGGAACTCAAAAACGAACAGATACATCTTTCGGACCTGCTACGGACAGAACTGGAACACTTGGATCTGGCCGCTTCCATGTGGAAGGAATTTTATTGAACGATGACACAAAACATAATATACAATGATCAGAACAGTCAACTTAAATGATGCACAGGCCATTGCCGGTATATACAACGAATATATCCTTCACACCTGCATCACATTCGAAACAGAAGCCGTCAGTGCCTCCGATATGGCACAACGTATCCAGACAATAGCTTCTGCATACCCGTATTTCGTATACGAAGAAGACGGAGAAATTCTAGGCTATTGCTATGCCCACAGCTGGAAAGAGAAACAGGCCTACCGACAAACGGTAGAAACAACGGTGTATGTCAAACGCGGACATGAACACCAGGGCATCGGAACAATACTCATGCAAAAACTGATTGAGGCGTCCCGGCAGGCAGGACTACACGTACTGATAGCGTGTATAACCTGTCCTAATGAGGCCAGCGTAAAGCTGCATGAAAAATTAGGCTTCAGCCAGGTATCACGCTTTCATGAAGTAGGAAGGAAATTCGGCCAATGGCTGGATATCTACGATTTTCAGCTCATCTTATAGACGAAGGCCTAACCGTCAGGGGAGGCAACTCCCCTGCTATTTATAAATCAAGAAAATACAAGGTATTTTAGTCAGATCGGGCAAATGCCCCTTCCATTCGCGTACAGTCTTCGTACGAATGTATTCACCCTCACACGTGATATTGGCAGCGATACACAGTTTTGTCTGAGGGCGGCAAGCCTTCAAGATGTCATCCATCATCTTATTGTTTCTGTACGGAGTCTCTATAAACAATTGCGTCTGATTCTCCGAGTAAATGCGTCCTTCCAATTCCTTCAACCGTTTCATGCGTTCTGTGGCGTCAATGGGCAGGTATCCGTGAAAAGCAAAACTTTGTCCGTTAAATCCGGACCCCATGACTGACAGAATAATGGAGGAAGGACCTACCAGCGGAACGACTTTCAGATTCTTCCGTTGCGCAATGGCCACTACATCAGCCCCCGGATCGGCTACAGCCGGACAACCGGCTTCCGATATGACTCCCATGGAATGACCTGCCTCCAGCGGTTTCAGATAGCCCGACAAATCTGCAGAAGAAGTATACTTATTCAACGGATAGAATGTAAGTTCGTCAATATTGATGGACGCATCCACCTTTTTCAGAAACCGGCGGGCCGAACGGACATCCTCTACAATAAAATATTTGATTCCCAGAATAATTTCCTTGTTATAAGAAGGAAGCACCTTTTCTACAGGTGTATCTCCCAATGTTACAGGTAATAAATACAAAGCTGTTTCCATCAGACCAACATAAAAATTAGTGTTTTACTAAAGGCAGTAAGTCGGAAAAATCTGTCTTTTCAAGCAAATCCTTCGCTGTCAGACGCTGATTGCTCTTCATATACTTGTCTACCAGCTGCATTCCCAACCAGATTCCGATACAGGGAGGCATCTTGTCTCCTTTGAATGACAGGACTTGTTCTGCATACGTATAAGAGCGGATAAGCATCGGGTCTGTACGTTCCAGGTATCGCTTCCGTGACAGTTCCTTCCAAAGAGCCTCTTCGTGTTTCCTGCACCAGTTCAGTTCTTCACGCGTATACCCCAGCGTCAGCCTGCCGGAATAATCGGACTGCAAGATGTGTTCTACCACCCATCCTATTTTTCCGCGATACACCATAAAATCGAACAGTGTACGGTGTCCTTCCCTCCATTGAAACGGAAACTGGCTCAACAAATAAAAAGTAAAGCAATCAGGAACGATACGCTCCGGAACCATCCATCGGCGCTGAAACGAATAATAATATTTTTTATAGAGCGGATAATCCTGCCCCATGTATTTGTCAAGACTAAATCCCAGCAAACTGTCGCCTACTACGACAGACTGGTTTAATGCCGATATTTGTGAATAGATACGCGGAACAGGTACAGAAGGAATCTCCTTCTTCAGATTCTCAAATCCTTTTGTCAATTCTTCTTCGATACCGGTAAGATCTTTGAATTTTTCTATGACATCATCCATCAACCTTACCAGAATGGAATCGGAATAATAGGTATTCAGCCGGTCATTAATGTCGGGATCGTCTACCGCCCCTATTCCCAGAACGTCTTCTATCAGCAATTTGGTAGCCCGCGGACATTCAATGTTCATCTTCTGCTGGGCAGCTACACTGTTCAGCACCGTAGCCTCATACTGCAGACGGTCATAACGAAAGACCTTCACAGGCTTCTGAGAAAAATCGTCTTTCTGCCCGCCGGAACGACAAGCAGAAAGAACGAACAAGCTTACTAATAATATTCCTATTATCCGATGCATTCAGTTTTAATTATCCATAGATAATGTTACCATTTTCATCCTTATATTCATCCAGACCTTTCTCGTAAGTAGCCATCGCACGCAAGCTCATACCTACACTTGAGAAACCACCGTCGTGGAACAGGTTCTGCATAGTCACCTTACGGGTCAGATCAGAGAACATAACGATACAATAATCTGCACACTCATCGGCAGAAGCATTTCCCAGCGGAGACATACGGTTGGCAAAGTCAAACAGCTTATCCATACCTTTTACTCCTGATCCGGCTGTTGTCATGGTCGGTGACTGAGAAATAGTATTGATACGTACATGGTGTTCACGTCCGTAAATATAGCCAAAGCTGCGGGCAATGGATTCCAGCAACGCTTTTGCGTCAGCCATATCGTTATAACCGTAGAAAGTACGCTGGGCAGCTACATAACTCAGAGCCACGATAGAACCGTATTCACTGATAGCATTCATCTTCTTGGCTACCTGAATCATTTTATGAAATGAGATGGCTGAAATATCCAGTGTCTTTTCCAACATATCATAATCAAGGTCATCATACGTACGTTTCTTACGTACATTCGGAGACATACCGATAGAATGCAGTACAAAATCAATCTGACCGCCCAAAACCTCCATGGAACGCTTGAAAACATTTTCCAGATCTTCTACGCTGGTGGCATCGGCCGGAATCACTTCACAATGCAGTTTTTCAGACAATTCCGAAACCTGTCCCATACGCACTGCTACAGGGGTATTCGACAAAGTGATGGTTGCACCTTCTTCAACGGCCTTCTCTGCTACTTTCCAGGCGATAGACTGTTCATTCAAGGCACCGAAAACAATACCTCTTTTTCCTTTTAGCAAATTATAACTCATAGTTTTCGTATTATAAATTCGGGTGCAAATATACGAACTAATTTAAGAACTTTCCTATTTCTGCGCATAAATATTCGGATGTGTGCAATATTACAGCCTCTGTATCACGCTTTCAGACACACAAAATGCCGTATCTGCATTCTTCTTTCACAGAAAAACAGATACGGCATCTTCATTTTGGCCTTACCGACAAAGATAAGGCCAATCTTTATGCTCTACATCATCCCAGGAATGAAATCAGCACACCGGCAGCAACAGCCGAACCGATCACTCCCGAAATGTTACTGGCCATACAATACTGAAGCACGTGATTCTTCGGGTCGTACTTCAATGCGATTTCATTGGCTACACGGCTGGCCATAGGCACAGCACTCAGACCGGTAGCACCAATCAGCGGATTGATTTTCTTCTTGGTAAACAGATTGACAACCTTTACAAACAGGATACCGCCTGAAATAGACAAGGCAAATGCCAGGAATCCACCTATCACGATACCGATTGTGGTCCAGTTCAGGAAAGCGTCTGTCGTCATGGTAGCACCTACGGAGATACCCAGGAAAATGGTAGCGGCATTCATGATGCTGTTTGATGCAGCATCAAACAGACGGGATGTATTGGTACCGATTTCTTTCACCAGGTTACCGAACATCAGCATACCGATCAAAGGCACGGCACTCGGAACGAAGAGTGCCACAATCGTAGTAACAGCTATCGGGAACAAAATTTTCAAGACACGCAGATTCTTGATTTCGGTTGTAGAAGGGTATTTCTTTTCCTGCTCCTTCATATTGATGGACAGTTCTTTCTTGGTACACCAGATACGAACAACCAACGGAATAATAACCGGTACCAAAGCCATGTAAGAATAAGCCGCGATGGCAATCGGGCCCAGTAAATGAGGAGCCAGCTTGATGGTCGTAAAGATGGCAGTCGGACCGTCAGCACCACCGATGATACCCAGAGAAGCAGCTTCCTTCGGAGTGAATCCCATCAGAATAGCTACCAGCAGTACAGCAAAAATACCAAGCTGTGCAGCCGCACCAAAAATAGAAAGACGCAGATTACGCAACATCGGACCGAAATCGGTCAGCGCACCGACACCCATAAAAATAATCGGAGGCAGGAAACCCGTCTTGATCAACATATAATAGATGAAGTTCATCAGCCCCAAGTCATGAGCTATCTCATGCAAAGGCATTTCCCAGATGTTCTTCATCACACCATTTACCATGACCATGCCATTCTCATCGGCCTGGATAACTCCCATATCGCCGCCCGGGAAATTGGCCAGCAATACACCGAAAGCTATCGGTACCAGCAATAACGGCTCATACTGCTTCTTGATACCCAGATACAGCAGTACAAACGCAATGGCATACATGATCAGAAAACGCGGATCAGCAACAATGTTGCTGAAAGCCGTCATCTCATATAATCTTTCAAATATATCTTCCATTACAAAATCTTCATTAATACGTCATCTTCAGAAACGCTATCACCGGAATTTACACAGATAGCGGTTACAGTTCCACTGAATTCAGCACGAATGGCATTGTAGGTCTTCATGGCTTCCACGTAGCAAATAACATCACCCTGATTAACCTTGTCACCTACTTTCACCGGTGTTTCCTGTGCGCTCTTGGTCAGGAAGAATTTACCTTCCAGCGGAGAAAGTACATCTTTTCCTTCGCCTGCGGATACTGCTGCAGATGCCGGAGCACCAGCCGGAGCCGCTCCTGCCAGCTTGTCTGGATGAACATCTCCAAAGGCCACTGTAACCCGGTATGCCTGACCGTTTACATCTACTGTCAGAATCTTGGTCTGATCGCCTGCCATGTGCGAAACTTCTTTTTCCTCCCGACGTTTCTTCACATCTTCCAGGAAGTCGGCTTTGGCTTTTCCACTCTTATAAGCTTCGTACTGAGCCGGATGCATGGCATATTCGAAGAGTTCTTCATCATCTTCACCTGTATCCCATTTCTTTTCCCACATCATCTGGCGATATTTTTCCAACTGATCCGGATAATTGTCCTGCGGATTTCCAGTGAAGAACTTACGGCCTTCACGTTCTGCCTTCTCAATAATTTCCGGAGCCAGCTCGCCCGGCAGTTTTCCGGCCTTACCCAGAATCATATCCCAAATATCATCGGCTATCATACCCCAGCGTTCCTTGCCTTTCTCCATCTGAATGACATTCATCATAGCCAGATTCTTGACATACTGGCTAAACGGAGTTACCAGACACGGATAACCTACACGCGGCCATACATAAGATACTTCATTAAACAGCTTGATCAACAGTTCATCCTGCGTCATGAACGGCAAGTTACGCTTTGCCTTATATTTATTGATAGATTCAAGATTGGTTTCCAAATCGGCCATCAGGCTACCCATCATACCACCCGGAAGCCCCGGCCCAATCAACAACGAATTCATCAAGCGGTTACGCGGACTGATATACAAGCCCAGAAAATCATCCATGAATTCCTGAATCAGGGAGCGTACTTTCATGTATGCATGCATATTGATCTCAGGTACCTTAAAGCCTGCATCTTTCAACATAGCCTGTACACTGATAACATCGGCATGACCCGTACCCCACGACAGAGGTTCCATACCTACGTCTACATAATCACATCCGGCCTTACATACTTCCAGAATAGAAGCCATGTTGAAACCCGGTCCTGCATGTGAATGATACTGAATGGTAATATCCTTGATTTGTTTAATTCCGGCTACAATTTTACCCAGGAAGACCGGACGGCCGATACCTGCCATATCCTTGATGCAAATCTCGTCACATCCGGCATCGATCAGCTGTTTTGCCATGTTCAGGTAATACTCAACGGTATGCACCGGAGAATAAGTAATACAAAGACAACACTGAGAAATCATCCCGGCATCGTGCGCATAACCAATGGAAGGAATAATATTGCGTACATCATTCAATCCACAGAAGGTACGTGTAATGTCAGTACCTTGTGCTTTCTTTACCTTATAAAACAATTTGCGGACATCGGCCGGAACCGGACTCATACGCAGTCCGTTCAAAGCACGATCCAACATGTGGGTCTGAATACCTGCTTCGTGAAAAGGCTTCGTCCACTCACGGACAGCTTTGTTCGGGTTCTCGCCAAACAACAAATTTACCTGTTCAAAACCACCCCCATTCGTTTCAACACGATCGAAACAACCCATCTCAATAATGGCAGGAGCCACTTTCACCAATTGGTCTACACGCGGAACATATTTTCCGGCACTTTGCCACATATCGCGAAAGACCAAACTAAATTTTACTTCTTTTTCCATGATAACAACATGTGTTTTTCAGTTCGATTAACGTAATTTTTCAATTTTGATTACCTGCCCTTTACCAGCAGTCAGAATGTTTACAGCCGCCTTGATAGCATCCATTGCACTTGCATCGGAAGAAGCCACTGTTGAAACTGCTTTTTTCTTCGGCTCCTCCTCCGGAGCTACTTTATTCACCAGTTTAATCAATAGCTGACTAAGGTAGATAACAATCAGAAGAATTACGAAAACGGTAGCCATACCGACTACCATCAGCAATAATCCTATTTCCAAGTTTTCCATAAATTAAAGGCTATTTTAAATATAATAAAAAGTGACTTTCCGGAATACTATCCGAAAAGTCACCCCAAAATTACTTTTTTATAATAACTTTTTCGTATAAATAGCGTTAAAAATGTGTTATTCTATCAGAATATTATTTCATTAAGTGTCTTTCTTCTTTTTTCCGGAACATTCTCTTCCACCGCGTATCCTACAGGAATCAAGGCTATTGGCTCCCAATTGTCAGGCAGTTCCATTATTTCCCGACAGCGTGTTACATCAAAATTACAAACCCAGCAAGTACCCAATCCTTGCTCGGCAGCCGCCAGACATAAATGCTCTACCGCAATGGCCACATCCACATCGGCATGATCCTTGCCATCCATTTTCCTGTGCCAGGATTCCTGATGATCCGCACAAGCCACAATGATACAAGGAGCTGTTTCAATCCATTCACGGGAGTATGCCGTTTTTAATGCAGCCAGTTTTTCAGGATCGGTTACAATTGAAAAATGCCAAGGCTGATAATTGACAGCCGAAGGGGCCAGACGTACACATTCCATGATATAATCCAATTTGTCCGCTTCAATGCCACGGGATTCATAACTGCGAACCGAATAGCGTTTCTTTACTAAATCCAGAAAATTCATACGTATTTTATTTAGAAGTTATACATTACTCCTACAAAGATACGCAAAAAGAAGAAGAATACGGTTTACACTTCTGCAAGCTTATTATTTCTTGTATTTTGATTTCAGAATTTTTATCTTTGCGCCCGACATAAAAACTGGAATAACATGAAAAAACTAGTTATATTCGATTTAGACGGTACGCTTCTGAACACCATTGCAGATCTGGCCGCTGCCACCAATTATGCACTACAATTCTATGGATATCCAACCCACGATACAGACGCCTACCGCTTCTTCGTAGGAAATGGAATCAACAAATTATTTGAGCGGGCATTACCCGAAAAAGAAAGAACACCGGAAAAGATTCAAGAAATACGTTCTCAATTTATACCATATTATAATATACATAACGCAGACTTGAGTCGTCCCTATCCAGGAATTACAGAAATGCTGGAAACTCTGCAAGAAAAAGGCCTACAGATTGCTGTAGCCTCCAACAAATACCAAGAAGCGACAGCCAAACTTATCCATCAGTTTTTTCCAAACATCCGGTTTACAGCCATATTCGGACAGCGAGAAGGTATTCCTTCAAAACCTGACCCATACGTCATCGAAGAAATATGCCGGGATGCACAAATCAAGAAAGAAGACATTGTATACGTGGGAGATTCCTGCGTAGATATGCAGACCGGACAAAACGCAAAAGTTACCACCATTGGAGTAAGCTGGGGATTCCGTCCACGCACGGAGCTGGAAGCCTATCACCCGGATTTCATTGCCGATAAGAGTAAGGACATTTTATCATTTTTAGGAATCGGCTAATCCACCGATTCCTAAAATAAATAAAAAAGCGTTTAAAGTAAGAATACTCTAAACGCTTTTTCTGTAGCGGGACCCGGGATTGAACCGGGGACCTCATGATTATGAATCATGCGCTCT
>USCT01000025.1 GCA_900553185.1 uncultured Bacteroides sp. | reverse complement strand
TGTTACTCCACTGGTGTTTGAGACCAGCGCGTCTACCGATTCCGCCATCTGGGCATTTGTTTAATGCGCTGCAAAGGTACATAAAATTTCCGTATATGCAAGCTTTTACATCGGAAATGTGAAAATAATTTTTATCTAACACAATTTAAAAGAGGCTTAAAAGGTTTTTCCAAAATAAAAGTTACCTTAGCACAAAACTTTAAGTTACCCCTGTTTTATGAATAACAACTACTATTGTATCATCATGGCCGGAGGTATGGGACGCAGATTCTGGCCATATAGCCGAAAAGCACTTCCTAAACAATTCCTGGATTTTTTCGGGACAGGACAAACGATGTTACAACAAACGTACGAACGATATAAACAGATTATCTCTCCGGAGAACATCTATATTACGACACACACCGATTACCGCGACATCGTACTGAAGCTGTTACCGGAAGTCCGCGAAAACCAGTTGATCATCGAAGAAGAAAGACGAAATACAGCTCCTTCTATCGCGTATGCCGCACACGTCATCCAAAAGATCAATCCGGATGCGACCATGATTGTAACACCATCGGACAACATCATCCTAAAACCGGAAGCCTTCAAGGAAGCCATGCTGAAAGGGCTGGATTTCGCGTCCAAATCCGATAAACTGGTAAACATCGGCATTAAACCTACCTATCCCGAGACCGGCTACGGCTATATACAGATCGACGAAGAAGAGGAAAGCGATTTCCACAAGATCAAGACTTTTATCGAAAAACCGGCAAAGGAATTTGCCGAGATGTTTATTGAAAGCAATGAATTCTACTGGAACACGGGCATTTTTATCTGGCACGTAGAAACCATTCTGAAAGCCTTTCACGACATGATGCCGGACATCTGTCCACGCGTAGAATGCGACGTACCTGACTTCCGTGCCTGCCCCAACAGTTCCATTGATACCCGTATACTGGAAAAAGCAGACAATGTTTATGTACAGGCCTGTGATTTTGGCTGGGCCGACATAGGCACATGGAACTCATTGTATGACAATATGCCCAAAGACACCGAAAAAAATGTCATCATCGACAGCAATACCCTGCTGTATGATTGCAAGAACAACATCATTCAGCTTCCCAAGGACAAGCTGGCTGTCATCCAGGGACTGGAAGGTTATCTGATTGCCGAACAGGGAAACGCCCTGCTGATCTGCAAGAAAGACGACCAGCAGGCCATGCGAAAATTCGTCAATGATGTAGAAATGAAATTTGGAGAAGAATATCTCTGACGAACCAGACTCCGGCTTAAATCGATGAATGCCCTTATCACCCGCAATCCAGGTAATAAGGGCATTCATCTTATACACTGAAGAACCAATCAGTATTCAAACGTAATCCCCAAGGTAGGCAAGAGTGTACCGCTCTCCTGAGGAATGGTTTTCATCACATAACGTTGTTCCGACAAAGGTGCCGACGGATTTTCTATGACTCCCGTACTCATCAACACATCAGCCTGTTTCAATTTGCTACCGGTAATATTCTGTATATCCAGATAAAAACCCAGCATACATTTCTTCCAGTAAAAGACTTTATCTATTCGGATATCCAGCTTCGCATACGAAGACAGACGTTCGGCGTTGTATCGTGTATAATCATAATATCCCCTCCCTTGAGCATCCCAGGCCTCTACCAAAGAAGATTTCTCTACATCGTAAGGTGTATAAGGAGATCCTCCAATCCAGCATATCCTCAGACCTGCGCTCCAGTTTCTGGGAAAATTATATGTACCGCTGGCATTGAAGATAAACTGGTTGTCCCATGCGGAAGGAAAATATTCACCCGTGGATGTCTTTCTGAACTCGCTTTTAAACAGCGTTAAAGAAGACGAAAGATTCAGCCGTTGCCGAAGCAGCCAGCGGAACATCAACTCTATACCGTATGCCCTGCCTTCGGCTGTAGAAACCAGTTCTTCGTTACCGATAACCCCGTAATCATTCCCTTTGCAGGCCAGCGGAATTCCATCGGTCACCGACAGAGGCATGTGATTATATCCTTTATAAAAACCTTCGGCTGTCAGCTCCATGGATGCATTCGGGCGCCACGCCAGCCCTACACTTTCCTGAGAAACAGATGTATACTTCAAGGAACGATTGACATAAGCTCCATCCGAATCCTTAAAGCCCAGTGCCGTGTAAGGCGGAAGCTGATAATATAATCCCATGTGTCCGCTCAAATACCACCCTTCGGCCAATCTATAAGATACCGACATACGCGGAGAAAGCTGACGCCACAGTTCTTTCATCTCACGGTTGTAATTGTTTCCGTCCGTCCTCACGCCCAATGACGCGGTAAACCGCTCATCCACTCCGGTATAGTTCAATGAAGCATACAGCCCCCAACGAAATATATCCAAGGCCGTGCGATAATCCGAAACCGAAAGGCTGTTGCTGTAAAGACGCTGATAAGTATGATTGGTATACTGCAAATACCCCAACTCAACTCCTGCATCCAGTTTCCAACGTTCCCAGGAGGATGTATTGTCGAAGCGAAGCTGAGTTTCCTGTTCTACCGATCCCAGATTCAATATCAGATTCTCGGGAGAGCTTTGGTCATTATCCCGATATTTAAGGTTACGATTATTCAGGTAACTATGGCTGAGAGTAACCGACTGTATATGCCTGCCGGCATAATGACGGTATACTCCTCCTACCGTAAACGTCTCCTGATTGATTTCGGGCAGATAGCTCAACAGATATTCTGCGTCCTCACCTTCAAGACCGAGATTCAGTTTCATCCGGTCGATACCTCCCAGTCCCAGAACGGTCAGTTCATTATTTGTATTGAAACGGGTTTTCAATTTAAAAGAAGCATCGGTATAGGCAGGAAGGAACGGCAACCCCAGGATCTTGAACAACATCTGCAGATACGACTGACGGACAGACACCAAATACGAAGTCTTCTTACCCAAATGCCCGTTGGATGTCAATGCCACTTCCGAGGCGCCTAAAGTCGCTTTTATCGAATTACGTTCCATATCTCCATCCCGTAACTGGAAATCCAGGACCGAACTCAACGCATTTCCCCGACTGACAGGAAACGAACCACTGTAAAAACGTACATTTCTGATCAAATCGGCGTCAATCAGCCCAACCGGTCCACCGGATGCTCCCTGCGTACTGAAATGATTGATGTTGGGAATCTCTATACCATCCAGATAAAAACTATTTTCAGAAGGTCCTCCTCCGCGTACAATCAGGTCATTACGGTAGCCCACCAGAGAAAAAGCGACTCCCGGATAATTCTGGACAACCCGCGAAATATCACGATTGGCTCCAGGCACTTTCTCTATTTCCTGCAAACCAATGACACGCAAACTTACAGGACTTTCCGTCACCCGCGGAAACGGAGTAGCAGTAACCGTAACTTCGCCCAACATTTCTTCGTCCTCCTCCATTTCAATCTGAACATGTGGAGTCAGATGATTTACCCGATACTCGGCTGTATACACCGTTTTATACCCCAAAAAGGAAGCCTGCAACCGATAAATTCCCGGAGGTATCTGTTCGATTACAAACTTTCCTTCCGCATTCGTCGACGCACCCTGATTCAAGCCAACAACCAGAACGTTTACCAGCTCCAATGGCTTTCGTGTGAAACGGTCGATTACCGTACCTTCTATTCGTCCGTTCTGTGCCCAGGAAACAAAAATCCCCAGACACCACAAACACATCCAAACAATAATACACTTTCTCATCGTTATTTCTGCTAACGCCTGTAAGTTAACAAGATTCTCCCTATTCTGCAACAAATACCATACATATCCAAGAAAAAAGCCATTCTGCATGTACAGAATGGCTTTTCTGATATATGATGTATGAGGAGGATCAGGCTCCGGCTTTCCAGGCTTCGCTGATGGTGGCTGCGATTTCCTTAAATTCTTCGTCCGTCAGTTTCAATTTCGGATTAGAAAACAGCATATCCGATTCTTTCTGCATCGGAATCAAATGAATGTGTGCATGAGGAACTTCCAGGCCGATAACAGCCTCACCTACTTTCTTGCATGGGAAAGCCTTCTGAATAGCTAATGCCAGATGTTTTGCGAACACATGCATGGCAGCCAGTTCTTCGTCGCTTAAATCATAAATGTAATCTACTTCACGCTTTGGAACGACCAAAGTATGACCTTTCACCAACGGATTGATATCCAGGAACGCGTAAAACTGGTCATTCTCTGCTACTTTGTAGCTGGGAATCTCACCTGCAATGATTTTACTGAATATTGTTGCCATAAAAATAAGAAATTAAAAAGGCAAGCCTGCAAACGCAGACCTGCCTTACCGTTAAAATGATATACCTGTAATTTCCAGACTGATTTTACCCTGAGGGATAGATATTTCGGCAATATCGCCTACTTTTTTACCCAGCAATCCCTGGGCAATCGGAGTATTGACAGAAATCTTTCCCTGTTTCAGGTTGGCTTCACTTTCAGATACAATGGTATAAGCCATCTTCATTCCTGTCTTTACATTTTTCAGTTCCACACGACTCAGTATCTGCACCGTATCGGTTTTCAGCTTGGAAGTATCAATGATCTTTGCATCACCGATGGTTGCTTTCAGCTGGTTAATTTTCATTTCCAGCATGCCTTGAGCTTCCTTGGCTGCATCATACTCCGCATTTTCCGACAAATCACCTTTATCACGTGCTTCTGCAATAGCAGCTACGATTTTCGGACGTTCTACAGCCTCCAAATGTTTCAACTCAGCTACCAGCTTCTGATAGCCTTCTTCTGACATATACGCCATAATAATTTTCCTCCTTTAAAGCTTCGTTATTATTAATAAAATTTAATTCTACACCCATAAACAAAAAAGAATTCCGACATTTTCCAATAATGCCGGAACCCTTTTCCCTTATAACTGAGGCAAAGATATATTTTTTTATTCTATCTGCCAAATATCAGGTCCATCTATTTTTAAATGCTTTTCAACATGTTATAGCAATTTCTTGATGGCTTCTTCCAAATTGGTCTTTTCATCTACGCGAAGGCTCAACTCGTTATTCCTGCTTACCAGGAAAGCTGAAGGAAGCTGGGTCACTCCATACAGATTCACATAAGTAGAATAAGCCCCTTGAGGATCGCGCACGCAAATCCAAGGCAAATTATCGGCCGCTGTTTTCCAGAAATGTTCGTTGGAGTCCAAGGATATCTGATAAATCTCCAATCCCTGCGAAGCATATTTATTATAGATTTCACGCAATGCCAGATTATGCGCACCCGAGGTCGGTGTACTATATGCCGTAAAGTCTATCAATACCACCTTACCTTTTAAATCGGTCAGATGACGTACATTTCCTTCAATATCCATCAGCGGAATATCAATGATGGAAGCCTCTTTGATAACTCCTTCCGGTACATCCAGTTCTTTAGTCTGCGGTTTCCGCGTATTCTTCATACCTTTAATGACCATGTTATATAGGTTGCGCGAACGGTCGGCATGTGGATACTGGTTATTCAGGCTGGTAGCTACCGCGGCAAAACATTTTATATCCTCACGGTTGGTCAACGGGTCGAAAATCATATACCCGTTCAATGTCTGAAACAAAGCAAAATAAGCATACGATTTATTAGGACCAATAAAAATATAATTACGCTTTACCTTATCCTTATAGGCATTTACCATACTGATCAGACTATCCTGAACTTCTCCGGCCGGGAGTCCTGACTGTGTCAATTGATCCACCTTAGCCTGTAAATCAGTCTGCAGCATGGTCAGTTCCTTTATCTTGACATTATTCTCAGATCCTTCCACCTGATAATCGGTAGCGAATGTTGCATAATCGGCTTTAAGAGTAACCGTTTCTGTAGAATCAACGGAGAAATTAATCACTTTATCTTCTATACGTAACCGATAGAACTCCGGCGACATCGGACGAGCCTCCGAAAAACTGAAGCTTCCGCCCTCTTTCAGTTTTACCGAATCCAGCGGAACAACCCCTTCCAGTCCGCTTTGTTCGATGTACAACATTTTATCGGCAGCACCCGATATTTCACCTTCTACTTTAAAACCAGACTCATTCTTACAAGAGGCCAGTCCTGCAGCCACCAAAGCTACAGCTATATACACATTTCTTTTCATTGTAAACAAATCGTTTAACGACATTCGTCGTTTGTTCCAAAATTCGAGTTGCAAAGATACGCCTTTTCACGGTTTAACAAAGTTTTTACACATCTTCTTGACAAATAACCGGTAAAAAACAACTCGTCTGAAAAGTTTTATCTCATTTCCACCTCGTTAGTAGAAGAAATTGTCTATCTTTGCACGTATTTTTGAAGAAAACAATATTAAAACACTTTTTATGATCAATCCTATTGTTAAGACGATCGAGCTAGGCGATGGAAGAACCATCACTCTCGAAACGGGAAAGCTAGCAAAACAGGCAGATGGTGCTGTAATGCTACGCATGGGTAATACCATGTTGCTGGCTACTGTTTGTGCAGCAAAAGATGCAGTTCCCGGTACTGATTTTATGCCTTTACAGGTAGAGTACAAAGAAAAATATTCAGCATTCGGACGTTTTCCGGGTGGCTTTACCAAACGTGAAGGCAAAGCTTCTGACTATGAAATTCTGACCTGCCGTCTGGTTGACCGTGCATTACGCCCGTTATTCCCGGACAATTTCCATGCAGAAGTTTATGTAAACATTATTCTTTTCTCTGCAGATGGCGTAGACATGCCTGATGCACTGGCCGGTTTGGCAGCTTCAGCAGCTTTGGCTGTATCAGATATACCGTTCGGCGGACCGATTTCTGAAGTACGTGTAGCACGTATCGACGGTAAATTCGTAATCGATCCGACCTTTGAAGAACTGAAACGCGCCGACATGGACCTGATGGTAGCCGCTACCTACGAAAACATCATGATGGTAGAAGGTGAAATGAACGAAGTGAGCGAGCAGGATCTGCTGGAAGCAATGAAATGCGCACACGAAGCCATCAAGGTTCACTGTAAGGCACAGATGGAACTGATGGAAGAAGTCGGTTCTACCCAGAAACGTGAATACTGTCACGAAGAAAACGACGAAGACCTCCGCAAGGCTGTACACGACGCTTGCTACGACAAGGCATACGCCATCGCTCAGTCAGGCAACAAGAACAAGCACGAACGCGAAGATGCCTTCACTGCCATCTGTGACGAATTCAAGGCACAGTTCACAGAAGAAGAACTCGAAGAAAAAGGTGCTATGATTGACCGCTATTACCACGATGTGGAAAAAGAAGCCATGCGCCGCTGCATCCTGGATGAAGGCAAACGTCTGGACGGTCGTACAACCACTGAAATCCGTCCGATCTGGTGCGAAGTAAGTCCGCTGCCAGGTCCTCACGGTTCTTCTATCTTTACCCGTGGTGAGACTCAGTCGCTGAGTACAGTTACATTGGGAACCAAACTCGATGAAAAGATTGTAGACGACGTACTCGACCAGCACAAGGAACGTTTCCTGCTCCACTATAACTTCCCTCCATTCTCAACAGGTGAAGCCAAGGCACAACGCGGTGTAGGCCGTCGTGAAATCGGTCACGGTCATTTGGCATGGCGTGCCTTGAAAGGCCAGATTCCTGCAGACTATCCATACTGCGTACGCGTAGTATCCGATATTCTGGAATCAAACGGTTCTTCTTCAATGGCAACCGTATGTGCCGGAACACTGGCTCTGATGGATGCTGGTGTACCTATCAAGAAACCGGTATCAGGTATTGCAATGGGATTGATCAAAAATGCCGGTGAAGATAAATACGCTGTATTGTCTGATATTCTGGGTGATGAAGACCACCTGGGAGATATGGACTTTAAGGTGACAGGTACACGCGACGGTATCACAGCCACTCAGATGGATATCAAATGCGACGGACTGACATACGACATTCTGGAAAAAGCCTTGCTTCAGGCCAAGCAGGGACGCGAATACATTCTGGGCAAACTAACCGAATGCATCGCCGAACCTCGTGCCGAACTGAAACCGCATGCTCCACGCATCGAAACCATGACTATTCCTAAAGAATTCATCGGTGCTGTCATCGGCCCGGGCGGAAAGATTATCCAGGGTATGCAGGAAGAAACCGGTGCAACCATCACCATCGAAGAAACAGACGGTGTGGGACGTATCGAGATTGCCGGTACCAACAAGAAATGCATCGACGATGCCGTACGACTGATCAAGGGTATCGTAGCTGTGCCCGAAGTAGGTGAAGTATACAAAGGTAAGGTACGTTCCATCATGCCTTACGGTGCCTTTGTAGAATTCCTGCCAGGCAAGGATGGTCTGCTTCACATTTCAGAAATCGACTGGAAACGTCTGGAAACAATCGAAGAAGCCGGACTGAAAGAAGGCGATGAAATTGACGTGAAGCTGATGGACATCGATCCGAAAACCGGTAAGTTCAAACTGTCTCACAAAGTACTTCTCCCGAAACCGGAAGGAAGCAGCAACAGTGAGAATCATCCGAAACGTGACCGCAAGCCCCATCAGAATAAAGAACAAAAATAATCGACATCGCCCATAAGCGAATACCGATTTTACATAATGGCCTTCCGGCTCTCTTTCATGCAGAGCCGGAAGGCTTTTTTATATCCCCAGCAAACACACCGTATCACTCCTCTTCGGAGGCCTCAACAATCTGTCAGTTCCATACATTTCCTCCAAAAAAGAGGGATTATTATAAAAATTAACACTTCCATGTAGTCGCATCAGCGTTTATTCCCTATCTTTGGAATAGCATAACTTTAAAAAAAGAGATATTATGAACGCAAATCCAGTTTTCAGTTTGCACATCCCGACAAAAATTCTGTTCGGATGTGGTGAGATTAAAAAGTTGGCAACCGAAAAGCTACCTGGTAAAAAAGCTATGATCGTTATCTCTAGCGGAACTTCCATGAGAAAATATGGATACCTGGATAAAGTAACCAGTCTGTTGACCGAAAATGATGTAGACTCCATTGTATACGACCAGATACTCCCTAATCCTACCAAACGGCACGTAATGGAAGCTGCCGCTATCTGTAGAGAACGTGGCTGCGACTTTGTCATCGGACTAGGCGGAGGAAGCAGTATCGATTCTGCCAAATCCATTGCCGTTATGGCTTGCAACAGCGGTGATTACTGGGATTACATTCCGGCCGGAAGCGGTAAAGGACGCGCCGTTACAAAAGCACTGCCTATCGTGGCCATTCCTACTACAGCCGGCACAGGTACTGAAGCCGATCCATGGACGGTAATTACCAACGAAGACGTACACGAAAAAATCGGATTCGGAAGTACGTATACCTTCCCTACCCTTTCCATCATCGATCCGGAACTGATGGTTTCCATCCCTCCACACTTGACGGCATATCAGGGATTTGACGCGTTCTTCCATGCGGCCGAAGGCTTCATTGCCAACTGTGCGACCCCTATCAGCGATCTGTACGCACTCGAAGCCATCCGCCTGCTCTATAAATACCTGCCTGTAGCCGTAAAAGACGGAAAGAACCTGAAAGCCCGTGCCAAAGTTGCGTGGGCAAGTACATTGGCCGGACTCGTAGAATCTACCTCCAGCTGTACTTCCGAACATTCCATGGAACATGCCATGAGCGCATTCCATCCGGAACTGCCGCACGGAGCAGGCCTGATCGCCATCAGTGAGAATTATTTCGAAACATTCCGGAACGACTGCATGAAACGTTACATGAAAATGGCAGAAATAATGACTCAGCAAAAGAGCAACCGCCCCAGCGACTTCATCGACGCGCTGGTACGTATGCAGAAAGAATGTGACGTATACGGATTACAGCTCAGCCAGTTTGGCGTAAAAGAAAAAGAACTGCCTCAGATGGTTCAGAACGCACGCGAAACCATGGGAGCCCTCTTTACTCTCGATCCCCGTCCGCTGACTGATCCCGAGGTACTGGAAATCTATCAGAAATCTTTCAAATAATGCCTTAACATACCAAGCCCCTGCAGCAAGACAGAAAAGCTCATGCTACAGGGGCTATCTTTTTTATCTTCTCATCTCTACACAAGCGGTTCCGATAATTCCTCGAGCGATTTTCCCTCGTATTCACAGATCATGTTCTTAAATTCCAAAGGCAAGTTCACCGGCTCCTTGGTCATGATATCATAACCTACCATCACGGTACGGCACTGACATTTCAGCACGCCGCTCGCCTTGTTTACAGCCTGCTGAAACAGCGTAAAGCTCTTGTGCCCCAAGTGGGTTACGGTCGTCTTGATTACCAACTCATCCGAAAAGAATACCGGAGCCAGAAAATCTGCATTGATATTCGCAATTACAATTCCCATCTTATGCCACTCCTTATTCCCAAAAACATCACGTATATACGAAGTCTTCGCCAGGTCATACAGTGAAAAGTATGACGAATTATTCATGTGACCGTATAGGTCTACGTCACTGAAACGGATCTGTACCGGCAACTCATGCCTGAATTTCAATTCATCTGCCATAGCTTATCTCATTAGTTAGAATTTCAAAAATAATTCTTTTTGAATAAAATAACTAAAAAATGCTGGAATATTTCTTACATTTGCCCCTAATTAATGACAAACTCTTAAAAAATCAGATAGAATGGAAAATAAATTCAGCAAAGAGACACTCTGCGTCCAGGCAGGATGGACTCCTAAAAAAGGCGAACCACGTGTGTTGCCTATCTATCAAAGTACTACCTTTAAATACGATACCAGCGAACAGATGGCTCGTCTGTTCGACCTGGAAGAAAGCGGTTATTTCTATACCCGTCTGCAGAACCCGACCAACGACGCCGTAGCTTCCAAGATAGCTGCATTGGAAGGAGGCGTAGGCGCCATGCTGACCTCATCAGGACAGGCTGCCAACTTCTATGCCGTATTCAACATCTGTGAAGCCGGCGACCATTTCGTCTGCTCATCCACCATTTACGGAGGTACATTCAACCTGTTTGCCGTAACCATGAAAAAACTGGGTATCGAATGCACGTTTGTAGACGCTGACGCTCCCGAAGAAGAAATCGACAAGGCTTTCCGCCCGAACACCAAATGCCTGTTCGGCGAAACAATCTCCAATCCGAGCATCAATGTACTTGACATCGAGAAATTCGCACACATTGCGCACAAGCATGGAGTGCCCTTGATTGTAGACAATACCTTCGCTACTCCGATCAACTGCCGTCCGTTTGAATGGGGAGCCGACATCGTGACTCATTCTACCACCAAATACATGGACGGACACGCTACGTGCGTGGGAGGTGCCATCGTAGACAGCGGAAACTTCGACTGGGAAGCTCACGCCGACAAATTCCCGGGACTTACCCAGCCGGATGAATCCTATCACGGACTGACTTATACAAAGGCTTTCGGCAAAATGGCTTACATGACCAAGGCAACAGCCCAACTGATGCGTGACCTCGGCTCAATCCAGTCGCCCGAAAACGCCTTCCTGCTGAATCTGGGACTGGAAACACTGCATCTGCGTGTACCGCGCCACTGCGAGAATGCCCAAAAGGTAGCCGAATGGCTGGAAGCCAATCCGAAAGTGAAATGGGTGAATTATTGCGGACTGAAAAGTAACAAATACTATGAACTGGCCCAGAAATACATGCCGAACGGTTCCTGCGGTGTCATCGCCTTCGGTCTGAAAGGCAGCCGAGACGAAGCCATCAAGTTCATGGACAGCCTGAAGCTTGCCTGCATCGTAACTCACGTAGCCGATGCCCGTACCTGCGTGCTTCATCCAGCCAGCCATACACACCGCCAGCTGACCGACGAACAGCTGATAGAAGCCGGTGTGGCTCCTGACCTGATCCGTCTGTCAGTAGGTATCGAAAATGTAAACGACATCATCGCCGACCTCGAACAGGCCATGCAACAAATCTAAACACATTAGTCCATACATACCGGAAGCTGTTTCACGCAATTGTGAAACAGCTTCTTTTATATTCTGTCTTCATCTTCCTTTTTACCTTACATTCCCCGTCTCCTGAGAAGCAATTTCACTCCGGTCTCCTATTTCTGCAAACGAGCCGTATACATTGACCCGAAACAAACGAAAGTTTCATTCAAAAAACGAACGGACAAGTTACTTCAAACAAACGGATATTTTACATCAAACGAACTCACGAACGACTCAAAATGTCCGTTCGTTTTCAGAAAGAGAATGCTAAAAAGAGTTATGCTTCTCTCCAAAGGCCTTACAGACCAGCGTATGATAAGGTTTTCTGCGTATATTTGCACCTCAAACCTCTAAAAATAACACGACTATGAACCCATCCGAACGTTATGCACGGCTGCTTACTGAAGCCGAACGACGACTGAATCATCTCAAGCAGCGTATCTGGCGCATCAGCATGCTGCGTGTACTGCTTTTCGCAGCAGGAATCGCTGCCCTTATCTATTTTTTTCATGCCGCCGGATGGCTGCTTGCCCTGACACTCGGCTGCACATTCATCCCTTTCCTGGTCCTGGTAAAAGTACATAACCGGTTGTTTTGGGAAAAGACCTGGACTGAAACCGAGATACGCATCTATCAGGAAGAACTGCAAGCTTTGCAAGGGAACTACAGCGCGTTCGACGGAAGCAAAGAATGCGTCAATCCGTCACACGAATATTCGTACGACCTGGATCTATTTGGCGAACGATCCTTGTTTCAGTCTCTGAACCGTACGTGCACCTGTTTTGGCAAACACAGGCTGGCTGCCTGGTTTCAGCGACACCTGACCGACAAAAACGCCATCGAAGACCGGCAACAATGTATAACAGACCTCAGCAAACGACCCGACTTCCGGGAACGGTTCCGGACCACCGGACTGGTCAACCAGGGAAATGATACAGACCGTGAAATGCTCCGCCAATGGTGTGACACGCCAGTCAGATACCTGCACCGCACGTGGGTAAAGACAGCTCTTTGGGCTGTACCGCTGCTGAATGCACTGACCCTATTGGGAGGACTTTCGGGAATCTTCTCGTTCCAGTGGTTCGGACTGACGTTCATGGGTTGTCTCATCATCAGTTTCGGTTTCATCAAACGGGCTACACAGATACAGGAGACATACGGCAGCCAGTTGCATACCCTCAAAGGCTATGCCCGTCTGCTGGCACAAGCCGAAGCGGAGCCTTGGGAAGCTCCCGGCCTGCAGGCACTCACCCGCAGTCTCTACATCAACGGCAAGGCTCCTACTGAAGCACTGAACGAACTGTCGAAGGAACTGGACCGGCTGGACTTGAGGAACAACCAGTTTCTGTACGTCATCCTTGAAGGACTGATGTTCTTCCAGCTACAGGAAATTGTCCGGATAGAACGGTGGAAAAGCCGCTACGGAAAGTACATCATGGGCTGGATGGAGGCTATCGGCACTTACGATGCACTCTGCTCACTCGGCACGTTCGCCTATAACCACCCGCAGTATACCTACCCTCGCCTGACCGATACTCCCTTCTGCTTTCTGGCTCAGGACATGGGACACCCGCTGATGCCCGAATCACAATGCGTAAAAAACGATGCATACATCCCTTCCCGTCCGTTCTTTCTGATTATCACCGGAGCCAACATGGCCGGAAAAAGTACGTACCTGCGTACTATCGGCGTAAATTATCTGCTGGCCTGCATCGGAGCACCGGTCTGCTGCAGTTCGCTGACTCTTTATCCCAGCCGGCTGATCACCAGCTTGCGCACTTCCGACTCACTTTCTGACAACGAATCTTATTTCTTTGCCGAGCTGAAACGACTGAAACACATCATCGACCTGCTGAACGAAGGAGAAGAACTGTTCATCATTCTGGACGAAATTCTGAAAGGTACCAATTCCATGGACAAGCAGAAAGGTTCGTTCGACCTCATCCGGCAGTTCATGCAGCTGAAAGCCAACGGTATCATAGCCACTCACGACTTGTTGCTGGGGAAACTCATCGAACAGTTCCCCGATGAAATCCGCAACTACTGCTTCGAAGCCGACATCACCGGCGACGAACTGACTTTCTCATACCGTCTGCGCGAAGGAATCGCCCAAAATATGAACGCCTGCTTCCTGATGAAAAAGATGGGTATCATCCTTCAGGAATAAAAAAGACCTGTCCCGGATGGGACAAGTCTTTTTCTATGCGAATTTGTAGCTGTATATTAATCTTCTACAGGCTGGAAATCTTCTTTTCCTACACCGCAAACCGGGCAAACCCAATCTTCCGGAATATCTTCGAATGCAGTTCCAGGAGCGATACCGCCTTCAGGATCACCTACTTCAGGATCGTAAACCCAATCGCAAACTGTGCAAATGTACTTTTTCATAATCGTTTTTACTTTACGTTAGTTTTTAAATAATTCTTAATGTAAGAACAAATATAGAAAGAATTTGTTTACCCTCTTGCTTCCAATAACATTTTTTTTAATTCTGCCATACCTTCGGAGGCTCCCTTCTGAATAACATGCACCTTCCTGCCTGAAGCGATGGCTACCTGCTTGGGATCAATCAGATAAACCGGAACGCCTGCCGGTACATAATTCAACAGTCCGGCAGCCGGATAAACATTCAGCGAAGTCCCGATGATTACAAAGATATCCGCCTGTTCGGCATAGTCGATGGCTGTTTCTATCATTGGAACCGCTTCGCCGAACCATACAATGAAAGGCCGTAACTGAGAACCGTCGGCAGCCTTATCACCCATCTTCACCTCATACTCTTCCGGTTTCAGCTCCCTGATATAGTCCGGATTGTTCGGTTGCCAGCTGGAAGTCACTTTCGTCAGTTCGCCATGCAGATGAATGACATGGGTACTTCCCGCCCGTTCATGCAGGTTATCTATGTTCTGCGTAATGATTGTCACCTTGAAATCATGCTCCAGCTCAGCCAGCAGCTCGTGCCCCCTGTTCGGCTTAACCTCAAACAACTGCTTCCGGCGCTCGTTATAAAAATCAATCACCAGTTTGGGATTAGCCGCATACCCCTCGGGAGTAGCCACCTGCTCTACAGGATAACGGTCCCACAGACCGCCTGAGTCACGAAACGTACTGATACCGCTCTCCGCACTCATTCCGGCACCTGTCAAAACAACTAGATTCTTCATTTTCACATCCTCCAGATTAATTTATCTGCACAAAAATAAGAAATTTTATCAGTGAAATCGCCGCTCTTTGCTAGAAAAAAGATACCTTTGCCCTTCGATTTAAACAATCTACTTAAATACAGGATTTTTATGGATAAATTCAGTTACGCCATTGGTCTGGGAATAGGCCAGAATCTGCTGAGCATGGGAGCTCGCAACATCGATGTGAACGACTTTGCACAAGCTATCAAAGACGTATTAGAGGGAAACCAGACGGCAATCAGCCATACAGAAGCACGCGAAATCGTCAACAAGTATTTCACTGAACTGGAAGAAAAAATCAATGCCGAAAACATTGCAAAAGGAAAAGCTTTCCTCGAAGAAAACAAGAAAAACCCCAATATCGTGACGTTGCCCAGCGGTTTGCAATATGAAGTGATTACCGAAGGTAACGGAAAGAAACCGAAAGCTACCGACCGCGTACGTTGCCACTACGAAGGTACACTGATAGACGGAACCCTGTTCGACAGCTCCATCAAGCGTGGCGAACCGGCCGTATTCGGAGTAAACCAGGTCATCAAAGGATGGGTAGAAGCACTCCAGCTGATGTCCGAAGGTGCCAAATGGAAACTGTACATTCCCTCTGAACTGGCATACGGAGCACAGGGAGCCGGAGAACTGATTCCCCCTCACAGCACACTGATTTTCGAAGTAGAACTGATAGAAGTATTATAATCTAAAAATAAAAAACAACAGCAAATGAAAAAGAGTGCAGGATTAATGATGGTACTTGCTGCTGCAGCAAGCATGGCATCATGTACAGCTCAAGGCCCGAAGGCCAACATGAAAAATGAAGTAGATACACTTTCTTATATGATGGGTGTTACCAATACTCAGGGTCTGAAAGAATATGTGACAGGCCGTCTGGGCGTAGATACTGCTTACATGGCAGACTTTATCCGCGGTATCGAACAGGGCACCAAAGAAGTGGATGCCAAGCAGAAAGCTTACATGGCCGGTATGCAGATCGGTCAGCAGATCAGCGGCGATATGTTCGAGGCCATCAACAACCAGCTGTTCAGAGGCGATTCTACTCAGACACTGAGCAAAGAAAACTTCCTGGCCGGCTTCATTGCAGCCATCACAGAAAAAGGACTGGTTTCTGTAGACTCAGCCAGCGTTTATGTACGCGAAAGAGCTGAAGCTATCCAGGCCAAAGCACTGGAAGCCCAGTATGCAGATTACAAGAAGAAAAACGAAGAATTCCTGGCTGCCAACAAGACCAAAGAAGGTGTACAGACTACTCCTAGCGGCCTGCAGTATAAAATCATCACCAAAGGTACAGGTGAAGTTCCGACCAAGTCTTCTCATGTAAAAGTAAACTACAAGGGAACTCTGATCGACGGTACCCAGTTCGACAGCTCTTACGACCGTAAGGAACCGACCACTTTCCGTGCAGACCAGGTAATCCCGGGATGGACAGAAGCGCTGACCATGATGCCGGTTGGTTCTAAATGGGAACTGTATATCCCGGCTGAATTGGGTTACGGAAGCCGTAGCGCAGGTCAGATCAAACCGTTCTCTACCCTGATTTTCGAAGTAGAATTGATCGGTATCGAAAAGGAAGCTGACAAGAAATAATCCTTAACGGACAATTATAAGATATCCCCTTGTTCTCTCCCAGTCAGTCAGGAGAAACAAGGGGATATTTATTTCCCCATGGATGATCAGCCGGCCTCTCAGAAAGTTGTTTCGTTTCAGCGACCTGTCCCCTTCAGTGATCCACAGATTTTCTGATTCATCTCACGGATCCGCTTTTCATCCAGCTTGATGACTTTACGGTCATACGTCATCAGGCCGTTTACTTCCATCTCTACATCGGTAAGTTGGGTATAAACTGCCGCAGAAAATCCCTTCGGAATCAACTCATAAAGTACATCGGCATATTTCACATATTCATCAGTTGCCTTCCGTGAAGAGTGAAACTGAACATATCCCCAGTTGTGGTCAGGCTCCCACAAATGATTTTTCAAGACAAGACCGATTCCTCCGAATTCTCCCAGAACTGTGGCACGCTGCGCATCATACAGATACATCTTGGGACGCGGATAGTTGTGCAGATCCAGCAGATCGCCACAAGGATAATGATTTCCGCCACTGGCCGGATCTACCAGCCGGGTCGGATCATACTGTTTGGTCCATGACGCAATCTCCGGTGTTTTAAACTGCCCCCAGGCCTCATTGAACGGTATCCAGACACCAATGCAAGGATACGAAGACAGACAATCCATGATTTCCTTCCATTCCTTCCGGTAAACGGCTTCCGAATCGGCAGAACGTTCAAGCTCCGTTCCATCAAAATATTTGCGTCCCTGCCACTCCGGACTACGATCGCCACTCGGCATATCCTGCCATACTATGATCCCCAGTTTATCGCAATAGGTATACCAGCGAGCCGGCTCTACCTTGATATGCTTGCGAATCATGTTAAAACCAAGATCCCTGACTTTCTGTAAATCGTAAAGCAAGGCTTCATCGGTAGGTGCCGTATACAAGCCATCGGGCCACCAGCCCTGATCCAAAGGGCCAAACTGAAAAAGATCCTCGTTGTTCAGCTCCAGACGAACAATTCCGTCGGTATCTCTGCCAGTGGAAAACTTGCGCATTGCCGCATAACTACTTACCTCATCCACGACCAGCTCATCCTGAAGCAACGCAATCTTCAGCGTATACAGGAAAGGACTGTCGGGCGACCATAGCCTGACATCCGACGGCATATTTATTTCTACCGGATTCTGACCGTCACTCTTGCCTTCGGCCACCAGTTGTTCACCATCAAAAACCTTTACCTGTACCGTATCGCTGTCATCTCTACCTTCCAATACAGCTTCTACAGTCAGTTTGTTTGCATCAACATCCGGTGTTATACGCAGATTTCTGATATGTCTTTCGGGCACCGGTTCCATCCAGACAGTCTGCCAGATACCTGTTACAGACGTATACCAGATTCCCTCGGGATGAGTCACCTGCTTGCCCCGGGGCTGGGTTCCCTGATCGGTAGGATCCCAGACCTTTACCGTCAGCCTGTTTGTGCCTTCTATCAATGCATGTGTTACATCAAACGAAAAAGGCGTATACCCGCCCGTATGACTTCCTACCTTCACATCGTTTACCCATACTTCCGCTTTCCAGTCTACAGCCCCGAAATGAAGCAGGACATGCCGGTCTCCCCAATCGGCAGGAATCTGAAAAGAACGCTGATAAACCAGCTCCTTATCCGCGCCCACTTCCTTACCTACTCCGGACAAAGCTGATTCAATGGCAAAAGGAACCAATATTTGTCCACTAAACTCTTCGGGCCAATCTGTACCTTTGTCAATCAACGCATATTTCCAAAGGCCATTCAGATTCTTCCACGCCTGACGCTCCATAATAGGCCGAGGATATTCCGGCAAGACCTGTTCCGGAGAGACATCATCAGCCCAAACTGTCCGAATTTTATCGCCTGCAGGCTGCCACTGGGCCTGCACACCCACTACCCCTAACAAAAAAAGAAAAAGAAAAGAAAATGTTTTCATAGTATGTGCTTTTAATTAATCCATCAAAGGTAAAAAGCATTTAAACAAAAACATAGAAAAAATCAAAGTAATATGTACTGAAATCCGATGGATAACACAGTCATCCACCCAAAAGATGAAAGATTAAGAACAATAAAACACTTGCATTACGCAATCCGGCATACCATTTTATACCATCACACCAACAAATCCCCAATAAAAAAAGTCTGCCATTCTATACAACATAAACTGGCAGACTTTTTAAAATCTTCTATCTACAACGGGATCAGGCTTTCTTCTCCTTTACATCACAATGAGCCTCAACTACATTGACTACATAATCACCCAGTTTCTCACATTCGCCGATCAAATCCATATAGCGTACCCCCATCTGATAATCATACGCCTTATTATTGACATCAATGATGTTCTGATCTTTCAGCTGATTCCGATAATTATTAATTTCGGTCTCAATATTGAACGATTTGTTTACATCTACCGAATGGTGCATATCTTCTACCAGCTCAATCATCTGCGAAAGCGCATTATCCGTCAGACGGAACATCTGATGAATGTGTTCATATTGATTCTCGGTAAAATCAATTCCGCCGGAACGCTTGTGATTGATGGTACGTGCCAGATTATAACAACTGTCACCAATACTTTCTATCTCAGTCACTTCACGTAACATTTCCTGAATCTGCAACTTACTTTCAGCACTCAAACGCCCTTCTGAAACCTTATTCAGGTAATTGGCGATTTCCACTTCCATATTATCACTAATCGTTTCGTATTTTTCTATCCGGCTAAACAGTTTGTTGAAATCATTCTCGTTTTCCGTATGCAACAAGTCTCTTACCATCCGGAACATACGCTGAATGCGTTCAGCAAACAAATTGATTTCCTTCCGCGCCTGCAGGATAGAAAGTTCGGCTGTAGACAGCAGACCACCGTTGATGAATTGCAGGCGGTATTCCTCTTCCTGCTCCTTTTGTGGAATAATCTTACAAACGGTCTTTTCAATAAAACGTACAAACCAGATCAAGATTAAAACATTGCATACATTGAAACAAGTATGGAAAGCAGACAACTTAAAAGAAACGGCTACTCCTTCGGATTCACTGACATGCATTACGTCACAGATAATCCAGTCTACAACTCCCAGGAAAGGCTTAAACAATAACAATACCCAGACAACGCCAAATACATTAAACATCAAATGTGCCATGGCTGCCCGACGAGCCTGCGTATTTGCAGTAAGCGCAGCCAGATTGGCAGTAATCGTCGTACCAATATTCTCACCTAAAACCAAAGCCGCACCCAGCTCAAAACTGATCCATCCATTGGCACACATAATCAACGTAATCGCCATCGTAGCAGCCGATGCCTGTACAATCATGGTCAATATCGTACCGATCAGGACAAAAAGCAATACTGAAAGAAAACCCATATCCGTATAATTCTGTACAAAAGCCAGCATATCCGGATTTTTACTTAAGTCTGGAGCATTTGCCTTCAGCAAATTCAACCCCATAAAAAGAAAGGCAAAACCGAAAATAAATTCACCTACAGATTTACGGGAACTCTTGGCAGAGAAAAGTAACGGAATCCCTATCGCAAGTAACGGCAGAGAGAATGCAGAAATATCCACCTTAAAACCAAGGGCCGAAATAATCCAGGCCGTCACGGTAGTACCGATATTGGCTCCCATAATGACACCGATAGACTGCGCCAAATCCAGCAGTCCGGCATTTACAAAACTAACCACCATGACAGTAGTTGCCGAAGAAGACTGAATCAATGCTGTAATCAGCATACCGGTCAGGACTCCGGTGACTCGGTTGGTAGTCATTGCGGTTAGAATACTACGCAGCCTGTCGCCTGCAAACTTTTGCAATCCTTCACTCATGATTTTCATACCGTAAAGGAAAAGCGCCAGTGATCCCAGCAGCTTTAAAAAATCATAAAAAGAATACTCCATTCTTTAATTAATTAGGTTGGAAATAGGCCGTTAATTGTTTAATCAGTAAATTAACTGCCAAATAAATCTTTCAGTAACAACTATTACGTTTATGCTACAAATATATTGCAAAAATAAAAATTTATCAAAAGAATTTCCAGAAGGAAGCTCACTTTTTGAGATTTATCAAGGTTTTGAACTGAAAATGCCCTACGGACCGGTCAGCGCTCGAGTAAACAACAAGGTAGAAGACTTGAATTTTAAGGTCTATTACAACAAAGACATCGAGTTTCTGGATATTACCAGTGCATCGGGTATGCGTACCTATGTACGTTCTCTTTGCTTCATCCTGACCAAAGCCGTAGCCGAACTTTATCCCAATGGGAATATTATACTGGAACATCCGGTTTCGAAAGGCTATTTCTGTAAACTCCGCATTGATCGTACCATTGGACTGGACGACGTGATCCGCATCAAACAGCGAATGCAAGAAATTATCCAGGCCGATCTGCCTTTTGTACGACACGAAAAACATACAGAAGAAGTTATTCGTCTTTTTAAAGAACGCGGCATGGATGATAAAGTCAAACTTCTCGAAACATCCGGACAACTGTATTCATGCTACCAGCAATTAGACGATACCATCGACAGCTACTATGGCAGTTTGGTACCAAGCACTGGTTACATCCGTCTGTTCGATATCGTCAAATATTACGACGGATTACTATTACGTATTCCCAATCGGGAGAATCCCAATAAACTGGAAGACGTCGTTAAACAAGAAAAGATGCTGGATGTATTTCAGGAATCTCACCGATGGAACGAGATCTTGGGTATCAATACCGTAGGAGACCTAAACCAGGCCTGTAACCGTGGTATGGCTACCGACCTGATCAACGTATCAGAAGCATTGCAAGAAAAAAAGATAGTCCGCATTGCCGATGAGATAACCAATCGCAACGAAAACGGACAACGGGTAAAACTGGTACTGATCTCAGGACCGTCATCTTCAGGAAAAACGACATTCAGCAAACGTCTGAGTATCCAACTCATGACCAACGGTATACGCCCTTATCCCATCTCGCTGGACGATTATTTCGTCAATCGGGAAGATACTCCCCTGGATGCAGAAGGCAAACATGATTTCGAATCACTCTACGCCCTTGACCTGCCCTTCTTTGAAGCTCAGCTAAAAGCCTTGCTGGCTGGAGAAGAAGTCGAACTTCCACGTTTCAATTTCAATACAGGAAAACGTGAACCGAGCGGGAAAAAACTTCGCATCGACGACAATATGATTCTGGTACTGGAGGGTATCCATGCCTTAAACCCGGCATTGACACCCAATATACCAGCAGCCAACAAGTATAAAATCTATGTATCGGCACTTACTACCATTTTACTGGACAACCACAATTACATCCCTACCACCGATAACCGGTTATTACGTCGCATCATCCGTGATTACAAATATCGCAGCTATTCGGCCGAAGCAACCATCAATCGTTGGGGCAGTGTACGAGCCGGAGAAGACAAATGGATATTTCCCTTCCAGGAATATGCCGATGCCATGTTCAACTCAGCCTTGATTTTTGAACTGGCCGTTCTGAAAGATTACGTAGAACCCATACTCCGAAAAGTCCCTAACAATAATCCTGCCTATTCCGAAGCTCACCGGTTACTGCGTTTTCTGGCTCATTTTGTTTCTGTACAGGACAAAGAATTACCCCCGACCTCTCTGTTGCGGGAATTTCTTGGAGGAAGCAGTTTCGAATACTAACAAAATTATTTGCCCGATAAAATCCAAGGTTACATACAAATTGCTATTTTTGCAATAGATTTTTAGACATACCCATCATTTATGGCACAAAACTCACGTCAGGTACAAACTCAAACCCAACAGCAAGTCCAGACGCTGTCACCGCAGCAGATTCTGGTTGTCAAGCTATTGGAACTTCCGACAGTCGAACTCGAAGAACGTATCCACTCCGAACTACTGGATAATCCGGCTTTGGAAGAAGGCAAGGAGCCATCGGAAGATTCCAACGGAGAGGAAGAGGAATACAGTACCAATGAAGATGGAGAACCAGATACATCTTCCAACGAAGATATTTCTTTAGGAGACTATCGCACAGAAGATGATATACCCGATTATAAACTGCAAGAGAATAACCGGTCGCGCGAAGGAACTCCTGAGGAAATTCCATTCTCGGATAATGTATCTTTCTACGAAACCCTGAAGGAACAGCTGGATATGCGGGAACTGACTCCGGAAGAAAAGCAGCTGGGAGAATACTTGATAGGCTCATTGGACGATGATGGTCTGTTAAGGAAAAGTATCGATACACTGGTAGACGAACTGGCTATCTATCAGGGAATTTATACCACTCAAGAACAATTGGAGCATGTTTTGTCCATCATTCAGGATTTCGATCCGGCAGGAATTGGAGCCAGAAGTCTGCAGGAATGTCTTTTGCTGCAAATACAGCGAAAAGAAGATTCCCCGCTCAAACAAATAGAATACGACATCATCAGTAAATGCTGCGACGAATTTACAAAGAAAAACAAAGAAAAAATCCTTCAGAAACTGAATATAACCGAGCAACAATACAATGACGCAACGGCCGAATTGACCAAACTCAACCCACGCCCGGGAAGTTCTTTGGGAGAGGCTATCGGAAAGAATCTTCAGCACATCACTCCCGACTTCATTGTAGAAACGGAAGATGACGGGACTATCAGTTTGAGTCTCAACGACCGAAATGTTCCCGAACTTCGCCTGAGCCGTGAGTTTACGGAACTGCTGGATGAACATACCCGAAACAAAGCCAACCAAAGCAAGGAATCGAAAGATACACTCATGTTTCTGAAGCAGAAAGTAGATGCGGCACAAGGATTCATCAATGCCGTCAAACAACGTCAGCAAACCCTGCTCAGTACCATGCAGGCCATCATTGACCTTCAACGGCCATTTTTTCTGGAAGGTGACGAATCACTGCTGCGTCCCATGATCCTGAAAGACGTGGCCGAACGGGCCAAACTGGATATTTCTACGGTTTCACGTGTAAGCAATAGTAAATATGTACAGACTAACTTTGGCATTTATTCCTTGAAATTCTTTTTCAGCGATGGCTATACCACCGAAAACGGCGAAGAACTTTCCATCCGGGAGATAAAGCGTATCCTACAGGAATGCATCGACAAAGAAGACAAAACAAAACCTTACACCGATGATGAACTGGCGGATATTCTGAAAACCAAAGGATATCCCATAGCCAGAAGAACCGTAGCCAAATACCGACAGCAACTGAACATACCGGTAGCCCGGTTAAGAAGATAAAAAAGATATGACAGAAGAAACAAACATTCCAGACCAGCTGACCTTCCACGAACGGAAGCAAACGTCTGCTGTTCCTCAAAAAGATGCACTTTACCTGGGAGCACAGTTTATTTCAGCAATCTTTACTCCTTTCATGGTACCTTTTGTAGCTTTCTTTCTCCTGCTATTTTTCACTTATCTCCGTATCATGCCGTTATCGTACAAGATAACTGTCCTGGCGCTGGTATACTGTTTTACCATTTTAATGCCCATGTTGGGTATTTACCTGTTTCAGAAAATCAACGGCTGGGGAATCCGTGAACTCGGAGAACGAAAGAAACGATTTATCCCATACGGACTGACGATTCTAAGTTACATGGCTTGCCTGATTACCATGTACCGCATCCACATGCCCCGTTACCTGGCTGGTATCATTCTGGCTGTACTGATCTGCATGGTTATCTGTACGCTCGTCAATCTGAAATGGAAAATCAGTACCCACATGGCAAGCAGCGGCCTGATGGTAGGAGGATTATTGTCTTACAGCCTGATTTTCCAATTCAATCCCGTAGGATGGCTCTGCTTCTTTATCCTGCTTTCCGGATTACTGGGATCGGCACGCATCATCGTCCGTCAGCATACCCTTAACGAAGTATTGGGTGGCTTTTTGGTCGGTTTATTTTGTGGTGTCACCGGAATTTTGTTTATTTGAAGAAAATAACCTTAAAATAAGAACCATTATGAATTTCCCAACAAATGTAAAGTATACCAGCGAACATGAATGGATTCGGCTGGAAGGCGACGAGGCTCTGGTAGGTATTACCGATTATGCTCAGGAACAACTGGGCGACATTGTTTTCGTAGATGTGCCTACACAAGGCGAAACCCTTGAAAAAGGAGAAACGTTCGGCTCCATTGAAGTAGTAAAGACGGTCTCCGACCTGTTTCTTCCCATTGGTGGCGAGATACTGGAAGTCAACGCGGAACTGGAAGAACATCCGGAACTGGTCAATCAGGATCCTTACGGAAAAGGCTGGATTGTCCGCATCAAACCGACAGATACCACTGAAATGGACGAACTGATGGATGCCGATGCCTACAGACAAACCATTAACGAATAAAACCAATAAAAAACAGATACATGAAACCAGTTGTAAGTATTATCATGGGTAGCACATCCGACCTTCCCGTCATGGAAAAGGCGGCTAAGCTGCTCGACGAAATGCAGGTCCCGTTTGAAATGAATGCGCTCTCTGCACACCGTACGCCGGCCGAAGTAGAGAAATTTGCCAAAGAAGCAGCCGGACGCGGAATCAAGGTAATTATCGCCGCAGCCGGTATGGCCGCAGCACTGCCGGGAGTTATTGCAGCCAATACCACCCTGCCGGTTATCGGCGTTCCGGTAAAAGGTTCCGTACTCGACGGCGTAGATGCCCTTTATTCCATCATCCAGATGCCTCCCGGTATTCCGGTAGCTACTGTAGCCATCAACGGTGCCATGAACGCAGCCATCCTGGCCGTACAAATGCTGGCGCTTTCAGACACGGCTCTGGCCCAGAAATTTGCAGACTACAAAGAAGGTCTGAAGAATAAAATCGTCAAGGCCAACGAAGAATTGAAAGAAGTCAAATTCGCTTACAAGACAAATTAATGGATTATTTCAACTATACCCGCCGACAGGCAAATGAGGTATTTGTGGGCGCCACTCCTATGGGTGGCGCTTATCCTATCCGGATTCAGAGTATGACCAATACGGTAACCATGGATACCGAGGCCTGCGTAGAACAAGCCAAACGCATCATCGAAGCCGGAGGAGAATACGTACGTCTCACGACACAAGGCGTTCGTGAGGCCGAAAATCTGAAGAACATCAATATAAGCCTCCGTTCACAAGGATACCAGACTCCTCTGATTGCTGACGTGCATTTCAATCCGAACGTAGCCGACGTAGCCGCACTGTATGCGGAAAAAGTCCGTATCAATCCGGGAAACTACGTCGATGCGGCCCGTACCTTCAAGAAACTAGAGTATACCGATGAAGAATATGCACAAGAGATCGAAAAGATCCGGAAACGTTTCATCCCGTTTCTGAATATCTGCAAGGAAAACCATACGGCTATCCGTATCGGAGTAAACCACGGCTCTCTCTCAGACCGTATCATGTCGCGCTACGGCGATACTCCGGAAGGCATCGTAGAATCGTGCATGGAATTTCTGCGTATCTGCGTTGCAGAGAATTTTATGAATGTAGTGATTTCGGTCAAGGCTTCCAATACCGTAGTGATGGTAAAAAGTGTCCGCCTGCTGGTAGAGCAGATGGACAAGGAAGGCATGAACTTTCCGTTGCATCTGGGTGTAACCGAAGCCGGCGACGGAGAAGACGGACGAATCAAGTCAGCCTTGGGAATCGGAGCGCTTCTTGCAGACGGACTGGGAGATACCATCCGTGTTTCCCTGAGTGAAGCGCCTGAAGCAGAAATTCCGGTAGCCCGCAAGCTGGTCGATTATATCGTAAAGCGAGAAAATCATCCTTACATACCGGGAATGGAGGCACCGGAGTTCAACTACACCAATCCGTCACGCCGCCTTACCCAGGCTGTAGGCAACATCGGAGGAGACAACCTGCCTGTCGTTATCTCGGCCCGCCTGGAAAATAACCTGGAGGTCAACGAACAATTCAAGCCCGATTACATCTACTGCGGACAAGGACTACCTGAAAACCGTCGTGAAGACATTGGCTATATCGTTGATGCCAATCAATGGGACGAAACTCCGGGTACCTATCCGGCATTCAATTTCCAACAGTTGCTGGAGCTTCACCATTGTCCGGCAAAGATGAAATTCCTGTTCATGACTTATATGGGGCTGAACGAAGAAGCCTTGGCTTGTCTGAAGCTCCATCCGGAAGTAGTAATCATAGCACAAAGCAATCATCCGAACCGCTTGGGAGAACTCCGTGGAATTGCCCATCAACTGATGGTGCAGGGTTTGAAAAACCCTCTTGTCTTTTTCCAGCTTTATCAGGAACAGAACACCGAGGATCTGCAAATTAAATCGGCTGCCGATATGGGAGCACTCATCTTCGACGGTTTCTGCGACGGTATCCTGCTCTACAACCAGGGAAAAGACATCTCTGCACAAAAGGTAGACGAAACCGCTTTCGGTATTCTGCAAGCCGGACGAATCCGTACTTCAAAGACAGAATATATTTCCTGCCCGGGTTGCGGACGTACACTGTATGACCTGGAAACGACCATCGCACGCATCAAGGCCGCCACTTCTCACCTGAAAGGGTTGAAAATCGGTATCATGGGATGCATTGTCAACGGACCGGGCGAGATGGCCGATGCCGACTACGGTTACGTAGGCGCAGGTCGAGGTAAAATCAGTCTGTACAAGAAAAAGGAATGCATCGAGAAAAACATTCCGGAAGACCAGGCCGTGGAAAAACTGATCGAACTGATCAAGGCCAACGGCGATTATCGTGAACAACTCCCGTAACCGGATATTCCGTTTAAACAGACGAAGGAGACCCCCCCGGAGTCTCCTTCGTCTGTTTCATAGCCATGCTTTTCTTTTTACCGCTTTTCCTCAGACAGAGTTGCCTCTTCCGTAGCCTGCGGTGCAGGTGCAGAAAGAATCTGCTTGTAACGGACAGGGTCCTTCAGTACCTCGATAGCCTTTTCCAGATCTTCATCCTCTTTCAGGCGTTCCATGGCCTTTCCCCGCTGATAGAAATAACGGGTGGCAATCTCTTCTGCCAGATAAGGCTTAATCTGTTTGGCAAAATAATCCAGATCCCTGTCGATGTTGTGACTCAGTTTCTTTTCCAAAGCCTTGAATTCCTCGGAAGCCCCTTCCATGTATCCTTCAAATTCCGCCAGTTCCTTCAATGATTTCAGCATTTTCTCACTCTGACGGTCGTAGGTAAAATTCCGCGATTTTACCAGCTTCTTGAAAGCGTCGTAATCGGCATCCGTTATCTTCAGGTCCGCTATCGAATTCAGAACCGGATGATCCAGACAGTACTGTGTAGCATAATCAAAAATCACATCCTCATTCATCAGATAAAAGATGATGTTCGGAATCCGGTCACTTTTTACCTCTATATCCGGACGAATACCTCCTCCGTCGCGTACCTCACGTCCGGCTGCCGTATGAAAAACGGTAGTCAGGCTGTCAGGAATGCGGGCTACAGAACCGTCGGCATTCTTCTTGGCATAATCGATGGCCTGTATGCAGCGTCCGCTTGGAATATAATATTTCGAAGTCGTCACTTTCAGACTCGCGTTATAAGGCAACGGACGGATGGTCTGTACCAATCCCTTACCAAACGTACGAGAACCGATGATCACAGCCCGGTCAAGATCCTGCAACGAACCGCTGACAATTTCCGAAGCCGATGCCGAAGCTCCGTTTACCAGCACAGCCAACGGAATATTTTCATCCAACGGCTCATTCTGCGTTTTGTATGAATTCTGCGCCTGTTTCAGTTTCCCCTTTGTAACCAGAATTTCCTTGTTCTTCGGAACAAAATAGTTCACGATGTCGATAGCCTCCGACAACGAACCTCCTCCGTTGTCACGCAAATCTACGATCAGTGCCTTTGCACCTTGCTGTTTCAAACCGATCAATGCCTTCTTGAAATCCTTGGCACAGTTCTCGGTAAAGCCTGTCAAGGTCAGGTAGCCGATACTGTCGCGTACCATACCGAAGTAAGGAATCGGATTGGTACGAATGTTCTTGCGGGTTATCTTGAATTCCATCACCGTACTGTCATTCTTCAGCGGCCGGAGTACCTTCAATACAAACGATGTACCCGGCTCTCCGCGCAGCGCTTCACTCACCTTCGACGAAAACTCCTGAGGTTTCATGTCGCCACGTACCATTTCCTTGCCACCTACAGACAAGATAATATCGCCTGCCTTTACACCGGCTTCGGCAGCCGGCATTCCTTCGGTAGGTTCTATGACGGCAATACGGTCTTTCGCCTCATAATACCGGATGGCGGCACCGATACCGCCATACTTGCCGGTCGTCATTTCTTTCAGACTGCTCTCTTCCTCTTCCGGATAATACTCTGTATACGGATCGGTAGTAGAGAGCATGCCGTCTACTCCCGACTGAATAACCTTTTCTACATCGAGCGAATCCACATAAAACATATCCAGTTCCTTGAAAATGGCATTCATCAGATCCAGGTTCTTGGATATCTGAAAATTACGGTCATCGTCCGTAAAGCTGGAAAAGCCCAGCCCCATCAGCAGGACCAGTGCTCCCATCAATGATTTTTTCACATGCATATACATTCTTCCTTTCGTTTCAATGTTACAAAGAAACATATTATTCCGCTTATGTATGCAGAACAGCGTCAATATTTAACTTAATTTCGTCCCACTTTTTCTTCGTCAGTGTCGTTCCTACGACCTGAATGACATGACCGGCCAAAATGGAACTGATCTGCGCACATTTCTCCAGCGAATATCCGCACGTCAGCCCGTACATGAATCCCGCCGCATAAAAATCGCCGGCTCCAGTCGTATCGACCACCTTCTTAACCTCCAAAGGCTTTGCCTCGATGTATTCTGTCCCCTTTTTGATGAGTGAACCTTTCCTGCCCGTCTTCACGATGGCTATGCTGCATTTCGATGCGATTTCCTCCAGAGCTTCGGGAGCCTCCTTTCCCGTATAGGCGAACGCCTCGCTTTCGTTGGCAAACACAATATCCACGTATTTGGTAATCAGCATGTCAAAGAAATCACGTTCCGCCTCTACAATGTTATAACTGGCCATGTCCAGACAAATCTGAAGTCCCATCTCCTTGGCCAGCTGCATGGCCCGAATCACCAGTTCATGATCTTGCAGCAAATACCCTTCTATATATAAATAGGTGTATCCTTCGAAAAGGTCACGGCTCAGATCGGTCGATTTCAACGTACCCGACGCACCCAGGTAGGTAGCCAGTGTCCGTTCCCCGTCAGGAGAAATCAGAACCGATGAAAAGCCCGACGGCAGTTCGGAGGTCAGCAGATGCGTGTCCACTCCATTCTTCTGCAACGCTTTCCGATAAAAAGTTCCTGTTTCATCCTTGCCTATTTTTCCTACATAACCAGCCTCTCCCCCCAAATTGGCCAATGCACAGGCTGTATTGGCAGCCGATCCTCCTGCCGACCGGTGATTTTTCATCAATGCAAACTTCTCGCGCACGGCCGACAGCTTTTCATCGTCAATCAGCTGCATGCTTCCTTTCGGGAATTCCAGCTCTTCCAGCAGCACATCATCATCCATTTGGGCCAAAATATCCGTCAAAGCGTTACCCATTCCAATAATTTTATCCATTTTATCACATTTTTTTTGCAAAGATATTGCATATTTCAAAATATCCTACTACCTTTGCATCGCAATTGAGAAAAAACCTTCTTCAGTAGCTCAGTCGGTTAGAGCATCTGACTGTTAATCAGAGGGTCGTTGGTTCAAGTCCAACCTGAAGAGCATCTTTTTTACATATTCTTATCATTCTTCAGTAGCTCAGTCGGTTAGAGCATCTGACTGTTAATCAGAGGGTCGTTGG
>USCT01000024.1 GCA_900553185.1 uncultured Bacteroides sp. | reverse complement strand
ATAAACAGCAAGATAAGTAACTGATTATTAGCGATAAAAAATATAAGGTTCCGCCTCCAGGCGGATCACCAGAAAAGATTCAAAAAGCCGTTGATAACTAACTCTTATCAGCGGCTTTCTTTTTATCCATTCTATATGAACCCGGCTTATACCGGTTGATTAAGACATCAGATAATCAGGACGAAAACAGTCCTTTAAAAACGTCCGTTCGTTCTATTCCAAACAAACGGACATCCTTATCGAAACGAACGGACGTTTCATGTAAGACATGAGCCTGTTTTCAAGGCCTTTTCCTGTTTACATAATTGATACAAATCTGGCAAACAATTAAATCAACGGCACGTTTTTTTTCTTCCAACCAGGAAAAACGCCAGGACAGCCATAGAAGTCAAAAACTCCGAAAATGGCAAAGCCAACCAGATACCTGCTACTTCCAACAGCTCAGGCAACAGAATAAAACTAGGTATCAGAAAAACAGCACCACGCAGCGACGCGAAAACAATTGCAGGCCTGATCCGTTCAATACTCTGAAAATACCCCACGGCAGCGATATTCACGACAAAACACACAAAGCCAGCCGAGAAATAAGGAAAACCGTTTATGGCTATCCGGGCAGCCTCATTTTCCGGATTCACAAAAAGCCCTACCAACAAGTCCGGATAAACCGTAAACACCAGTGTTACCACCGCCCCACAAACGACGGCCGTCAGCAAGGCTATCCGCTCCGTGCCTGTCACCCTGTCTTGATACCCCAGGCCAAAATTATAACTGATAATGGGCTGTGCCGACTGGGCAATGGCATTTCCAACCATAAAGACAAAGGGAATATAGTAGCAGGCTATCCCGAATGCCCCCACACCATCATCGCCCAGATAACTCATAAAGACCTGATTTCCTACAAACATAAGAACTGCCAGGGTAGCTTCTCCCAGCAGGGCCGAAAAACCGATGCGGCACTGATAATCCAGATTTCGTATGGTAAGACGCAAACTCTTATAACTCAGCTTCGGCAGATACAGACGCAAACGGCGGGCATAAAACAATAAATAAACAATAGCCATTACCCCACCGACAATAATACTGATGGAAGTGGCGAAAGCTGCTCCCATGACTCCCCACCCCAAAGGGAAAATAAACAACCAGTCAAGTACTACATTGATGACGGCACTGACAAGACTGCACAGCATGGCCAGCCTGGGAGAGCCGTCCAGCCTGATCAGAAACAATGATACCGTTATCCAAATCTGAAACACCCACGACGGCACAAACCATAGCAAATAGTCGGTCACTTTCGGTAACAAATATTCGGAAGAGCCAAGCAAACGGGCTGTATGTTCAGGATATATCATCATCAGCACAGAAGGAATGAGCGCAACAACCGTTACAAAGAGCAAGGCTTGTGTAACATTCAGCCGAGCCGATTTGCTTTTCCCCCGCGACAACTGAATGGAAGCAACCACCGAACAACCGGCTCCAACCATCAAGCCGAATCCGGTAAAGAGCATCAGCAAAGGAATACAAATATTGATGGCCGCAATACCATCACTTCCTACTCCATGACCGACAAAGATTCCATCGATGGCCGTAACCGCCGACATACCGAGCATACCTAATAAGGTAGGCACAAAATACTTTCTGAACAACGTAAATACATTCAATGTACTCAGATCAATCGCATCTCTATCCATATCCAACTGTTATTAATAACCTCTATACAAGTCAGTGGCCAAATAAAAAAGCCGGATAAGCTGATTGGTTTTACCCAGTCATCTTATCCGGCTTTTCGATACTTGCCTCCGATGAGGATTACAAAACTCTCATTTCGGTTTTTAAATGTGTGGCAAAGATGGGACATATTCCGCAAGTCTCCAAATTTCAACCGACATTTGTTTATACAGAAACAAAAGTTCACTCCCCATTTCTTCCCTTTCACCCCCTATCTGCGCCTTTTCACTTTCTTTTTACCGATATACAACACCAAATAACTTTACATTTGATGCAGAATTAAAATAATAACAACCATGTTTGATACCATCGTACACTTCTCAGTCAGGAAAAAGCTATTCGTCGGCCTGACTACCCTCTTTCTCCTCATCGGGGGAATCTATGCGATGATGACTTTGCCCATCGACGCAGTACCAGACATCACCAACAATCAGGTACAGATTGTCACTGTATCGCCTACCCTGGCTCCCCAGGAAGTCGAACAGCTGATAACCTTCCCCATCGAAATTGCCATGAGCAACATCATGAACGTAGAAGAAATCCGTTCGGTCAGCCGTTTCGGCCTGTCACTGGTAACGGTTGTGTTTAAAGAAAGTGTTCCTACCCTGCAGGCACGCCAGCTGATAGGCGAGCAGATACAGGCAGTGGCGGGGGAGATTCCTCCGGAACTGGGTACACCGGAACTTATGCCCGTTACGACCGGTCTGGGCGAAATCTACCAGTATACCCTGGAGGTAGCCCCCGGATACGAAAACAAGTACAACGCCATGGAGCTGCGTACCATCCAGGACTGGATTGTTAAACGACAGTTGTCCGGCATTCCCGGCATTGTAGAAATAAACAGCTTCGGCGGCAACCTGAAGCAATACGAGGTAGCTGTCGATCCGGACGCCCTGTATTCGCTCAACATCACCATCGGCGAAGTGTTTGAAGCCTTGAACCGGAACAACCAGAATACAGGCGGAAGCTATATAGAAAAGGTGAACCGGGCCTATTACATCCGCTCGGAAGGTATGATAGGCAGTCTGGAAGACATCGAGCGGGTGGTAGTAGCCAACCGTAACGGAATGCCCGTACACGTCAGCGACGTGGCAAAGGTACGTTACGGAAGTGCCAAACGTTTCGGCGCCATGACCATCGACGGAAAAGGCGAATGCGTAGGCGGTATCGCCATGATGCTGAAAGGCGCCAATGCCAACGTGGTAACCACCGAACTGGAGAAACGGGTGGCACAGGTACAGAAAATGCTGCCGGAAGGTATCCGCATCGAACCGTATCTGAACCGTTCGGAACTGGTGGACCGGAACATTTCCACCGTCATCCGTAACCTGATAGAGGGAGCAGTCATTGTTTTCGTGGTACTGATCATCTTCCTGGGAAATGTACGTGCCGGACTGATAGTAGCTTCCGTTATCCCGCTGGCCATGCTCTTTGCCTTCATCCTGATGCGTATTTTCGGAGTCTCGGCCAATCTGATGAGTCTGGGAGCCATCGACTTCGGTATTGTGGTAGACGGTTCCATCGTCATTCTGGAAGGTATACTGGCACACATCTATAGCCGCCAGTTCCGCGGACGTACGCTTACCAAAGAAGAAATGGACGCCGAAGTGGAAAAAGGAGCCAGCCACGTGGCACGCTCCGCTACATTTGCGGTCCTGATCATCCTGATTGTATTTTTCCCGATCCTGACACTGACAGGCATCGAGGGGAAATACTTTACCCCGATGGCCAAGACACTGGTATTCTGTATCATCGGCGCCCTGATCCTTTCGCTTACTTACGTACCGATGATGGCTTCGTTCTTCCTGAAACGGCAAATCAAGGAAAAGAGAGTGTTTGCCGACCGCTTCTTCGAGAAACTGGGACGTGTATACCAGAAAACGCTTGCGGCCTGCCTGCGTCACATCCGTCTGACTGTTTCGGCCGCGTTTCTGGCACTGGCCTTCAGCTTGTGGCTGTTCACCAAACTGGGAGCTGAATTCATTCCGACACTGGACGAAGGAGACTTTGCCATGCAGATGACCTTGCCGGCCGGAAGCTCACTGACCGAAAGCATCGAAGTATCACGACTGGCAGAAAAGACGCTGATGGAACAGTTCCCCGAAATCAAACACGTAGTAGCCAAGATCGGTACGGCCGAAGTTCCTACCGACCCGATGGCGGTAGAAGACGCCGATATGATGATCGTCATGAAGCCCTTTAAGGAATGGACCAGCGCATCCAGCCGGGCCGAGATGGTAGAAAAGATGAAAAACGCCCTGGAGCCACTCTCCAGCCGGGCTGAATTCAACTTCTCACAGCCTATCCAGCTCCGCTTCAACGAGCTGATGACAGGTGCCAAAGCCGACATTGCCGTCAAGCTGTATGGCGAAGACATGGCCGAACTCTATGCCAAGGCCAAAGAAGCGGCAACCTACATCGAAAAGGTACCGGGAGCTGCCGACGTCATCGTAGAACAGGCCATGGGACTTCCCCAGCTGGTTGTGAAATACAACCGTGCCAAGATAGCCCGTTACGGTATCAACATCGAAGAACTGAATACCATTGTCCGTACGGCATACGCCGGTGAGGCGGCCGGAGTGGTTTTCGAAAACGAACGCCGTTTCGACCTGGTTCTCCGTCTCGATTACGACAAGGTGAAAGACCTGAATCTGGACAAACTGTTCGTACGTACGAACGACGGCATACAGATACCTGTCAGCGAGGTAGCTACAATCGACCTGGTAAACGGTCCGCTGCAGATCAATCGTGACGCCACGAAACGCCGTATCGTCATCGGTGTCAATGTGCGCGACGCCGACATCCAGCAGGTGGTAAACGATATTCAACAGACACTTGAACAGCATATCCAGCTGAAGCCCGGATACTACTTCTCTTACGGTGGACAGTTTGAGAACCTGCAGAATGCCATCAACACCCTGCTGATTGTTATCCCGGTGGCTCTGTTGCTGATTCTGTTGCTGTTGTTCTTCGCCTTCAAGTCCATTACGTATACCCTGGTGGTATTCAGTACCGTACCGCTGTCGCTCATCGGAGGTATTCTGGCACTGTGGCTGCGCGGACTTCCGTTCAGTATCTCTGCCGGAGTAGGATTTATCGCCCTTTTCGGTGTAGCCGTGCTCAACGGTATCCTGATGATCAACCATTTCAAGGAAGTACGAAAAAGTACCGGGCACCCGATGTGTACCTCACGCATCATCCGCATCAGCTGCCCGCACCTGCTCCGTCCGGTGTTCCTTACAGGACTGGTTGCCTCACTCGGTTTCGTACCGATGGCGATAGCCACTTCTGCCGGTGCCGAAGTTCAGCGTCCGCTGGCTACGGTAGTCATCGGAGGTCTGATTGTATCAACGGTACTGACCCTGCTGATCATCCCTGTCTTTTATCACATAGTAAACTCAACGGTTATGTTACGATACAGTAAATTCAAGAAATGGTTCGGCTTCGGCATGATTGCCCTGCTGGCAGGACTTCCGTCGTTCGTTTCCGCACAGGAGCCGGCCCAGGCCATCACCCTGGAACAAGCCACGGAAATGGCGTTGCAGAACAGTCCGCGCCTGAAAATAGCCGAGACCGACATCAGACGTATCCGTGCCACACGTGGAGAAACCGTCGAAATGGCACCTACTGAATTCTCCTATTCCTGGGGACAACTGAACGGCGTGCAGCGCAAGGATAAAGAAATGGCAATCACACAGTCTGTAGGTTCACTGCTTACTCCTTTCTATAAGAATGCGCTGACCAACAAGCAGATTCAGACCGGAACCTTCTACAAGCAGATGGTAGAAAAAGAGGTGAAGGCGGAAGTCAAACGGGCATGGGCATACTACCTGTATGCCTGGAACCTGAAAGACATGTATCAGCAGCAAAGCACACTGGCCGACAAAATACAGAAAGCCGGCGAGATACGTTATACCCAGGGAGAGATCAATCTGTTGGAAAAAAGCATGATTACTACTGTTGCTTCCGACATGCGGAACAAACTTTTCCAGGCAAACGAAGAGCTGAAGCAGGCCGCCTCACGCCTCCAGTGGGCCTGCTATTCGGATTTTCCGATCATCCCGAATGATTACTCCATACAGCTCTATCCGGTAAGTACAGATACACTGTCGCTTTCCGAAGCTCACCTGAATTATTTCCAGAGCCAGGTTCACGAAAAACAGGCTCTGCTGAACATTGAGCGCAGCCGTTTCTTTCCTGAATTCTCCTTCGGATATGTCCGGCAGGATATTCTTCCCGACAAGGGACTGAATTCGTGGATGGTAGGTGTTTCTTTCCCGGTATGGTTCCTGCCGCAGCGCAGCAAAATCCGTCAGGCCCGGTTTGAAAGGAACATGGCGGAAACACAGGCAGAAGCCAATGCCCGCGAACTGAGGATGAAAGTATCCCAACTGCGGGCGGATATCCGCCGGTATGCAGAAAGTATCCGTTTCTATACCAAAAGCGCGCTGACAGAAGCCGAAAACCTCATGAAAACGGCCGACGCACAATTCCGTGAAAGCGAATCAGACATCACAGACTATGTACAGAGCATGAACGCGGCCCGTGAAATCAAGAAAGGCTACATCGAAGCTGTATACCAATACAACATCGCCGCTCTGGAATATGAATTGTATCACCAATAATAACCATACACACATGAAAAAGATAATCTTTCCGGTTGTAGCCTTGCTTCTGGCTTCCTGCAACCCATCCGATAAACAGACCACAAACAATACATCCGACAGCCAGCCGGATACCACAAAGACAACAACCACCCAGCCTGCCGATACCACGCAGGTGGACGGAATGACAGGAGCCACCAATGTGGCCAATGCGGCTTCCTTCAACGGTACCTTGGTCATTCCTCCCCAGAACCATGCCACGGTTACCTTGCCCATGGGAGGTATCGTAAAGAAGCTTTCACTGGTACCCGGCACCTACATACGAAAAGGAACGGTACTGGGAACACTGGAAAACCCGGACTTCATAGCCTTGCAGCAATCGTACCTGGACAGCCGCGCACAACTGGAATACCTGGAAGCGGAATACCGCAGACAGCAGAACCTGTCGCGTGAGGAAGCGGCTTCACAAAAGAAACTGCAGCAGAGCAAGGCCGATTACCTCTCTATGAAAAGCCGGCTGCAGGCAGCCAGCGCACAACTGAAACTACTGGGCATACAGCCGGAAAAGCTGGTAAACACCGGCATATCTCCTTACCTGGAAATCAAGGCACCTATCAGCGGCTACATCAGTAACCTGCAGGCCAATCTGGGGAAATACCTCGACCTGGGAGAACCCATTTGCGACATCATCGACAAAAACCGTATCATGGTCCGTCTGATAGCTTATGAAAAAGACCTTGAAGACCTGAAAGTAGGATGCCACATCCTGTTCCACGTAAACGGTCTGGGGAATACCACCTTCCACGGAAAGCTGATATCCATCGGACAACAGGTAGACGATACCAACCGTTCCATCGAACTTTATGCGGAAGTATCGGAAAACAATCCGCTGTTCCGGCCGGGTATGTATGTTTCTGCCCGAATGGAAAAAGAATAAAACAGGAATGTGTATCTTTGTAAGACGGTACAAAAAATGGGAACCAACATGCTGGCAACAAACAAAAAGTACATTTATCTGACGGTCATCATCTCGTTGACCGTCGGATTTCTCATCCACTTCCCGGAACTGGTCTCACTGGCCGATTCACGGGAACAGCAGACATTATTCCCCAATATGTCGGCCATGGATGTACTCTTCGAAGCCGGATATACCTTCCTGTCCCTGCTGATACTTTTTGCCATCAATACTGCGCTGTTCGGATTTACGACTCCGGCCGTACGTATGCCCTGGTGGAAAGTAGGACTGTCCTTTATCCTCATCTGGTTGCTCAGCAAGATTCTCGGCGAGGCATTCGTTTTCCTGCACCGCCACTTCAACATTCCCGCCATCGACGCGATGGTACACCATTACCTTCATCCGATACGCGACTTCATGATAAGCCTGATTGTAACCGGAAGCTGCTACATCAGTTACCTCATCAAACAGCATCAGGCCGTCCGGCTGCAAAACGGAGAACTGCTTGCCGAAAATGTCAGAAACCAGTATCAGACACTGAAAAACCAGCTGAACCCGCACATGCTTTTCAATTCGCTCAATACGCTCCAGTCACTGGTACGTGAGAATCCAGACAAAGCTCAGGAATATATTCGTGAACTGTCCAGGGTATTGAGGTATACACTTCAGGAAAACGAGACGCATGTGGTCACGCTCCGCGAAGAAATGGACTTCGTAGAAGCCTACATATTCCTGATGAAAATGCGCTATGAAGACAACCTGCACTTCATTCTGGACGTAAATCCACGCTGGATGGACTACTGTCTGCCACCGCTTTCGGTACAGACACTGGTGGAAAATGCCATCAAGCACAATGAAATCAGCAACCGGAAACCGCTGACCATCACCATCAGAACCGTTCAGGAAACAGAAGGAGAAAATGTTTCACTCTCCATAGAGAACAATCTTCAACCCCGGCGGACAGCCGTCACCGGAACAGGAATCGGTCTGGTCAACCTTTCCAAACGTTACGCCCTGCTGCTGGGCAAAGACATAAAAATAACTGAAACAGACGGAATATTCAGCGTCTGCATTCCACTTGTAAAACCATAAGAATCTAGCCATGAAATACCTGATGATTGAAGACGAAAAGGCCGCTGCCCGAAACTTAAAGGCAGTATTGGAACAAGTTGCCCCCGAAATGGAGCTCATCGACATACTGGACAGTGTAGCCGATGCGATTGACTGGTTTGATACGCATCCCATGCCGGAACTGGTTTTCATGGATATTCACCTGGCAGACGGATCGGCTTTTGAAATCTTTGATCATACGGATATTACATGCCCCATCATCTTTACAACGGCATACGATGAGTACGCCTTGCGGGCCTTCAAAGTAAACAGTATCGATTACCTGCTTAAACCCATCGACAAGGAAGAAATGCGTGCGGCCTTGAACAAACTGAACCGGCTGCATTCCACCAGTTCTCCGGAACCGGATTTCCTGAAACTGATGCAGACCCTCAAACGGACAGAAAACTACAAGACCCATTTTCTGGTACCTGTCAAGGGAGACAAACTGTTGCCATTGGCCGTCAGCAGCATCTCCTATTTCTATATCAATGAAGGCATTGTAAAAGCAGTCACCGCACAAGGCAAAGAATACGCCATCAATCAGACACTGGATGAATTGGCCGAATGCTTGAATCCACAGTCTTTTTTCCGGGCCAACCGACAGTACCTGATCTCGAAAGAAGCCGTAAAGGATATTGATTTATGGTTCAATAACCGGCTGGTAGTCAACCTGTACAGCGAAACGCCGGAGAAAATAATCATCAGCAAGAACCGGGTAGGCGATTTAAAAGAATGGCTGATGGGAGGCAATACTGGAAAATTCAAAGAATAACTTACGCCACACCGATAATCTTATTCTACCGGACTAAAGAAAAACACCGGAAGTATTCACCGTTTTTTCTGTTTTTTCATGAACAGAAAACAAGTTTCTTTGTTTATATCTTTGAAAAACCGACAAAGAAAACTATATTTGTGAAACGGAAAGAATGATGCCATACTCATGAATACGCTATTCATCTTTGCAGATAACCAGGACATTACGCGAGAAGGAATGCATGTATATGTCTCAGGGACCTGCCCGTCTTGCAGAATGCTTGACGTAGCCGACAAGAAAATGCTCCTGAACGTGCTGATGCACGCGAACGGACAGACCATAGTCATCCTGGATTACACACTGTTTGACATAAAAGACGTAGAAGAACTGATAGCCATCGTCAAACGCTTCCCCACTACACAATGGATTCTTTTCTCGGCCGATCTGAGCGAACGTACTATTCGCCGGATAGGAACCGAATCAACGATAAGCATACTTCTGAAAGACTGTCCCAAAGAAGAAATATGCAGAGCCCTGCAATATGCGACGGATGGCAAACGCTATCTCTGTCAACCGATTTCCAGCGTGTTTCAGAAAGAAGCCAGTCATCATAAGCCACAAATACCACTTACCCCTTCTGAAACAGAAATTCTGAAACTTATAGCCAAGGGGAAAAGTGTAAAGGAAATTGCAGGCATCCGCTTCTCAAGTGTACATACCATCATGACTCACAAGAAAAACATTTTCCGGAAACTGGAAGTAAACAATGTCTATGAAGCCACCCGATATGCACTTCGGGCCGGACTGATAGAAATGATGGAATATTATATCTGAGTAGACAGAACCAAAGCTGTCTTTGTTTGTTTATTATGAACTTAAAATACTTCAAAAACAGATTATGAAACATTCTTTTTCACTTGCCATGCTACTTGCAGTAGCTGCTATCGTTCCAACACAATCAGCCGACGCTTGCACAGGCATCACACTTGTCGCAAAAGATCAGTCGAAAGTAGTAGCACGTACCATCGAATGGGGAGGTACCGATCTTAACAGCCAGTATGTCATTGTTCCTCGCGGTTATACGGCCCAGTCGTACGTTCCAGGAGGAAAAATAGAAGGAATGACATTCACATCGAGTTATGGATATGTAGGGCTGGCCGTAGAACAAAAGGAATTCATCGCAGAAGGACTGAACGAAGCCGGACTCTCAGCCGGACTATTCTATTTTCCGGGATATGGGAAATATCCGGACTATGACCCCGCCCAGAAAGATAAAAGTATCGCCGACCTGCAACTGGTTTCATGGATATTAGGAAACTGTGCCACCACAGACGATGTCAAGAAAGCAATGGAAGAAGTGCGTGTCATTGCCATCGACCCGCGCGCATCTACCGTACACTGGCGATTTGCGGATGCTTCCGGGAAACAAATCGTACTGGAAATCATCGATGGAGAATGTCACTTTTACGACGATAACCTGGGCGTACTGACCAATTCTCCAGACTTGAAATGGCAATGGACCAACCTGAATAATTTTGTTCACCTGATTCCTGGACCTGTCAGTGCACAGACACTGGGAAACATGAAACTGGCACCTTTTGGCATGGGAAACGGATTATGGGGATTACCCGGCGATGTCACTCCTCCATCCCGCTTTGTCCGTGCCGCCTTCTACCAGTCGACAGCTCCTCAGCCGGCTAATGCACAGACTGCCGTACAGACCGGATTCCAAATTCTGAATAACTTCGATATTCCGATCGGAATCGAATTTTCTACAGGAGAAACCATACCTGATATTCCCAGCGCTACCCAATGGACAACAGCGACAGACATCAAAAACCGGAAACTTTATTACCGGACGATGTACAACAGCGAAATCCGTTGTTTCGACTTAAACAATATCGACTTCAAGCAGGTTACTTATCGGGCCGTTCCACTGGATGCAGTCAAGAGTCAACCAATTACGACAATTACAGTCAAATAAATTCTTTCACAAAAAAAGTCGGGGCATCAACCCCGACTTTTTCTATCTGATACAATCTTAATCAAAACAGTTTTGAAGGATATTCACCAGCATCTACCAATGCCTGGATCTTATCAACAACACTCTGACGGTCGGCTGCATACGTTACACCAAACCACTTAGATGTTGTATCCAGCACCTTTACGGTAGCTGTACCTTCAGTAATCAGTTTGTTCACCATCAACGGAATAAAATATTCAGCCTTTGGCTTGTCAATGTTTTCTTTCAGGAAATCTACGAAATAATCTTCTGAATAGTTGAAATAGTCAGGTGTGAAGCCCCACATGTTCATGGAAACCGGAGTATTATCGTCTACTGCAACCCATTCACCTTTTTCGTCCTTATAACATACCGGGCCATTTACACGCATAATTTCTGTACGTTCTACAACGGTAGTCAAATGGCCGTTCTCGTCGGTAGAACAGATACCACGCGCTACAGTACCGCTCTCAGACAATGTATTGCCTACACGAAAGCCTACCATGCAATAATCGTTGGTGGCACCTTCCGGAAGTTCTGATAAATACTTGCCAAGAACAGCAAAACTGTCACGTCCGTAGAAATCGTCCGCATTAATTACGGCAAATGGCTCTTTAATAACATCTTTACCCATTAAAACCGCATGATTGGTTCCCCATGGCTTCTTACGTTCTTCCGGACAAGTAAATCCGGCAGGCAGGTCATGAATGTCCTGAAATACAACTTCTACCGGAATATGATTCTCATATTTGCTAACGATTTTTTCACGGAAATCTTTTTCAAAATCTTTACGGATAACAAAAACGAGTTTACCGAATCCACCACGGATAGCATCAAAAATTGAATAATCCATGATTGTTTCACCATTTGGACCCAGTCCGTCCAATTGTTTCAAACCGCCGTAACGGCTACCCATACCGGCAGCTAATACAAATAATGTAGGTTTCATAAGTATTGAATAAATTAATAACTGCACAAAGTTAGAAAAATTATTATGAATCCCATCAAAGAGATGCAAAACAAAATATCGAATATTTCGGTTATTTTATCTATATTCGCATGATAAACGAGCTACACATGAAGAAATATGTAAAATGGACCGGGATAGTTCTTCTATCACCCGTCATTTTGTTTGTTCTGTTGTCTATTCTGATCTATTTACCACCGGTACAGAATTTTCTGGTATCGCAGGTCACCCGATATGCATCCGAAACGACAGGCATGCAAATTCACATAGGACGACTTTCTCTGTCTTTTCCTCTCGATCTGGTCGTCAGCGAAACGAAAGTCATCGATAAGCAAGACACCATTCTGACCGTTGATAAACTGACGGCCAAAGTACAGATGTGGCCATTACTTCGCAAAGAAGTAGAACTGGACGGATTAGAATTGAAAGGTGCAACAGTCAATACCGCCCAACTGATAGAAGGCATGCAGCTTAAAGGACACTTGGGAGAGTTTTTCATCGAATCACACGGAGTCGCCCTGGATCCGGAAACAGCTACCATCAACAGCATACATCTGAAAGATACTCATCTGGCCATGAATCTGGCCGATACAACAGCTACCGACACGACGTCCAGCGCTCCGCTGTTTTGGAAAATAAAGCTGTTACAAGCCGATATGGAAAACGTTTCGTTCATGCTTGATATGCCTCTCGACACAATGAGAATGAGCATAGAACTGGGAAAAGCCCTGTTAAAAAACGGAACTGTAGACCTGCACCAGTCTGCTTACAGTGCAGAACATCTGACACTTCAACAAGGAAAAGCCGAATTCCATACAAGCAACATGCCGGCACAGGAAGGACTGGATCCGGCACACATCGAAGTTTCCGGACTTAACCTTTCCGTCGATTCCATGTATTATGCAGGAAATAACATCCGTGCCAATATTCACAACTTCGAACTGAAAGAACGTTCCGGGCTGGAACTGCTTTCTACCAAAGGACGCCTGATAGCCGATAAAGAAGTCATCCGGATACCTTCTTTGGAACTAAAGACACTCGACTCCTACCTCAATTTTGATGCAATGGCCGATTGGAGCATAACTCAGCCGGCCCAAAAAGGACGGATCAGCGGGCGACTTTTTGTCGAAATAGGAAAGAATGATATGTTCAAACTCATACGGGACATGCCGGAGGAATTCATCAAAAAATATCCTTCTGCCCCCTTGCAAATCAGAGCCGGCATAGATGGTACAATGGATCACCTTACACTGACGGGAATGACACTGGGACTGGAAGGTCATGCACGTATGACAGCCAGCGGTGACATCACGCACCTGATGGACAGCGTAAATAGAAAGGCTACAGTAAATCTGGACGCCCGTTTCACGGATACCCGCTTTCTGGAACCGCTGACTGGAGGGCTTATCATACCTTCTCATACACAGCTGAAAGGAACATTCAGTATGGAAGGTGAACAGCTTCGCACAGCTTTCAAGATAACTCCACCCGAAGGTGAACTACAGGCACAGGCCGATTATCATCTGGGGAATGAACAATATGAAGCCCAAGTGCTCATCAATGACGTAAACCTGCATCCGTTTATGCCGACAGATTCCTTGTTCTATCTGTCCGCCTCCATACAGGCAAAAGGGAAAGGAACTGATTTCTTTTCTTCGAAGACAGAATTACAGGCCAAGGCAGACCTCAATCACCTACAATATGGGAAAAGAACTCTTTCCGGAGTCCAGCTGGATGCCAACTTCAAGGAGTCAAACGCTCTGGTTGGACTTAATATCAAAGATAATCTGGCAACTATCACTTCACAGCTGGAAGCTTCGGTACACCCACATAAGATTAAAGGTGACCTGAATGTCAACGTACAGAACCTGAACTTACAAGAACTACAGCTAACAAGTAAGTCCCTTAAAATAAGTCAGAATCTGAATGTACGTTTTGCTACAGACATGAAGAAGTCTCATCAAATGCTGGCTTCCATGAATAATATTCAGATCATAACTCCTAAACAAACGTTTAAGACCAAAGATGTTTCGGCCGGATTTACAACGGCCAAGGATTCACTACGCTGTTATGCCAATGCAGGCGACTTAACATTCCTGCTTGGCGCCAAAGGAGATGTAGATTACTTGAGCCGTAGTTTCGAGTCCATATCCAAACACCTGGATGAACAATGGAAAGCTAAAAATATAGACCAGAATGCCATTCGGAAATTACTTCCGGAGGCTCGTTTCAGAATATTTGCCAAAAATGACAATCCCCTGTCCAATCTTCTGGCCATGGACCAGATACGTTTCAATCGTTTGTATGTAAACTTAACGACCTCACCGACAAGCGGATTGAACGGAGAAGCATATATCTATAACCTGCACACAGATAGTCTGCAATTAGATACGATTTACTTTAACAGTTCACAAAATCCGGAGAAACTGGTTTTTGCAAGTGGTGTTAAAGCCAACAAGACTCCGTTTCAGGATGCGTTTGATATATCACTTAACGGTGACATCGGATCTGACGATGCTCACTTAATGATTGAATACTTAAACGACAAGAAACAACGTGGTGCCTACCTGGGACTGGTAGCTGCCCTACATAAAAACGGAATCAGCCTTCGGGTATCTCCGGATGAACCGACATTGGTGTATCGGACATTCCATGTGAATCCTGACAATTATATCTATCTGAGCGATAAGGGACGCATCCATGCAAACCTGAAACTATATGATGACCAGTACACAGGCCTTCAATTCTATTCGTCTCCAGACTCAACGGTACAGCAAGACCTTACGCTAGAGCTGAACCGGATAGACATTGCCGAATTCCGACGCATCATACCTTACATGCCCGATATAGCCGGCCTTATCAGTGCAGAAACTCATTTTATACAACAGGAAAAGTTATCACAGATTTCTATTGACACCAGCATAAGCCAATTGCAATACAACCAAATCGCACTAGGAGACTGGACATTTAGCGGAGTTTATCTGCCCAAAGAAACCGGAGAGCACAGAATTGATGGTTTCCTTACGCTCAATGAAGAAGAAATTGCCAGCCTGAATGGATCATATTTTTCAGGGACAGACGATTCAAACCCCGGAACAGTTTCGGCCAGCATGAATCTGCATCATTTCCCGCTTGATATTGCCAATGCATTCATTCCCGACCGCTCTGCTCTATTGAGTGGAGACATAGACGGTTCCATGGGAATAAGTGGGCAAACAGACAGTTATCTGATGAACGGTTCCATTAACCTTGACGACGTAGGCATAGAAATTCCGCAAGCATCGTTAAAGCTCCGTTTTGACAATCAACCTGTACAAGTAAAAGACAGTAAACTTCAATTTGACAAGTTCAATATCTTCACTCAAGGGAAATCACCGTTTACCATCGACGGTACCGTAGACATGGCCGACCTGGCAGATCCAAAACTGGACCTGAAAATGAACGCACGAAACTTTGAGCTGATAAACAGCAAACGGACCAAGGAATCGCTGATTTATGGAAAACTGTATGTAGATTTTTCTTCTATCCTGAAAGGAGGAATGGAAGAACTCACCATGCGTGGAAACATGAATATACTGGGTAGCAGTGACTTTACTTATATTTTAAAGGATTCGCCACTGACAGTAGAAGACAAACTGGCCGAAACCGTAACTTTCGTCAATTTCAACGATACGACTACTGCCCGGAAACCACCACTACAGGAACTAAGTCTGGGAGGCCTGAACATGCTGATGACTATCCACATAGATGAAGCCGTACAAGCCCGAATCGATCTGACTCCCAATGGAAGTAACTATATGTTGCTGGAAGGTGGAGGAGATCTGTCCTTTCAATATACTCCAGACGGATCCATGCTGCTCAACGGACGTTACTCACTCATGAGTGGAGAAATGAAATACGAATTACCAGTTATTCCTCTTAAAACATTCTACATCCGGAATGGAAGCTACATTGAATGGACGGGAAACATCATGAATCCCAATCTGAACATTCAAGCGTCAGAAAGAGTCAGGGCAGCGGTAAGCGACAGCAACCAGGGATCACGTAATGTGAATTTCGACGTAGGTGTAAATATCACCAACCGGCTGGAGAACCTGGGATTCACCTTTACTCTTGAAGCCCCCGATGACGGAACTTTACAAAACGAACTGGCTTCCATGTCGGCCGAAGAAAAGAACAAACTGGCCGTAACCATGCTTGTAACGGGTATTTACATGGGTACCAGCAGTTCCAATAACAAGTTTGATGCCAACAGCGCCCTAAACTCCTTCCTGCAGAGTGAAATCAGCAACATCGCCGGAAGTGCCTTAAAAAGTATTGATGTAAATTTTGGTATGGAAACCAACGAAAACGGTGAAACCGGTGGAACAAGCACCGATTACAATTTCCAGTTTGCCAAACGGTTCTGGAACAATCGTTTTCAGGTAGTGATAGGTGGTAAGATTTCTACAGGAAACAATGTCAATGAAAGTGAATCATTCATAGACAATATCTCACTGGAATACCGTCTGGATAACAGCGGCACACGCTACATCAAGATTTTCCACGACAAGAATTATGAGAGCGTACTGGAAGGAGAAGTAATAGAAACAGGAGCCGGTATTGTTTTACGTAAGAAAGTAGGCAAATTAAGTGACCTGTTTATTTTCAAGAAACGGAAAAAAGCTGTAACAGAAGAAGAAAAAGATGAAGCCGAAAAAGAAAAATAACATCGTATTATGGATACTGACCGTATGGCTGGCAACAGCTTGTTCTACAACCAAGCATTTGCCGGAAGGAGAAACCCTGTACACAGGTATCAAAGAAATTACGATTCAGAACCAGGATCCCACAAGTGCCGGAAATACAGTTCTTGATGAAGTAGAAGGAGCCATCAGCATAGCCCCGAACAACTCGCTTCTGGGAAGTGCAAAGTACCGCATCCCATTTCCTTTTGGCCTATGGGTATACAATCGTTTTGAACGATACGAAAAAGGGATAGGCCGATGGATTTTCAACAAACTGGCAGCCGATCCCGTTTTGCTATCCACAGTCAATCCCGAAACCCGTGTAAAAGTAGCAAGCAATCTGTTGCGCAATTACGGCTATTTCAACGGAAAAGTTACTTATCAGGTAGACAGTACCCGAAACCCGCGTGCTGTCAAACTTTCGTACGACATTGATATGGGAAAACCTTATTTTTTAGATTCCATCTCATACGAAGGATTCGCGCCACGAGCCGACAGCCTTATCCGGACTCACTTGTCTGAACGACTCATCAAGAGAGGAGACAACTTCAATGTAAACCAGTTGGAGGCCGAAAGACAACGACTGGTAAACCTGATGCGCGACAACGGTTATTACTATTTCCGCTCGGACTTCATAACCTTCCTGGCCGACACACTGATCCGACCAGGATATGTCAACCTGAAAGTCATAGCAAAAAAAAGTATTCCCAAAGAAGGACTCAAACAGTATTACCTGGGAAACACATCCGTATATTTAACCGGATATAACGGTGAACGCCCTGCCGACTCCTTAAAAACCCGGACTTTCACGGTTCATTATCCCGAAGGGAAACCCGGAATCCGCTTTGGAGTACTCCGCGGCCGTTTCTTATACCGTAAAGGAGAACTATACTCCCAACGGCGCCAGGATTATACCCAAGAAGCTCTGGCACGTCTGGGAGCCTTCAAGTTTACCGAAATAAATTACATTCCACGGGGAGATTCCTTACTGAACGATACGCTGGATGTACGCGTAAATGCCATGTACGATCTTCCTTACGACAGTGAACTGGAATTCAACGTTACAACCAAAAGTACCAAACAAACCGGTCCAGGTGCCATCTTCAATCTTTCCCGCAGAAACTTCAGAGGAATGGGAGCCTCATTGAATCTGAGATTGAAAGGTTCCTACGAATGGCAGACCAGCTCGACGGTTGACGGGGAAAGTTCCGTCATGAACTCTTATGAATTAGGAGCCGAACTGTCACTGGAATTTCCACGTATCATTCTTCCGTTTGTCAAGAAACGTATCAATCCGTTCAGGTTTCCGTCGAATACCTATTTCCGCATTTATGGAGAACAGGTAAACCGTGCCCGCTACTTTAAAATGCTTTCCTTCGGAGGAACTGTTTCATACGATTTCCGTTCTTCTCCGATGTCAAAGCATACAGTAACGCCGTTTCAGCTGGTATTCAACACGCTGCAACACAGGACAGCCACTTTTGATTCAATAGCAACGGCCAATCCGATGTTGTTTCACAGTCTGGATGACCAATTTATCCCATCCATCTCGTATACGTATACATACGATAACAATTACCTGAAAAAGAAAAACAGAATCTGGTGGGAAAGCTCGATTACCTCGGCTGGAAACATTACTTCACTGATTTATGCAGCTTTCGGCAACAAGTTCAGCCAGAAGGACAAAAAGCTGCTTGGAACGCCTTTCGCACAATTCATGAAATTCTCGTCAGAAATACGCTATCTGCATAATTTCAACGAGAAACATCAGCTGGCCACACGTTTCATGGGAGGTATCATTTATTCATACGGCAATAAGACAATTTCTCCCTACAGCGAACAGTTCTACGTAGGAGGAGCCAACAGTATTCGTGCCTTTACGGTACGTTCCATCGGACCAGGAAGCTTTCATCCGACCGAAAATGCCAATTATTCCTATGTCGACGAAACCGGTGACCTCAAACTGGAAGCAAACATAGAATACCGTTTCCGACTGCTTTCCAACCTGGCCGGAGGAAACCTGAACGGAGCCGTATTCATGGATTCCGGAAATGTATGGCTGGTACGGGAAGACTCGGCCAGACCAGGAGCCAAGTTTACGTTCAACAAGTTTTTTGACCAGCTTGCATTAGGAACGGGTATCGGAATACGATACGACATGAATTTCATTGTACTTCGTCTTGACTGGGGAATCGCGCTCCACGTTCCATACGATACGGGCAAGAGCGGCTATTATAACATCCCCCGGTTCAAGGATGGTATGGGAATACATTTCGCCATCGGTTATCCGTTCTAATTCAGAAATGTTTTTGTACTTTTGCAAACCAACATGAATCCTTATGAAAAAAGTAATTTTATTATTAACAGTGGCTGCCTGCTGCATCATGGCCTGCACCGGCAACCAACAAAAGAAAACCAACATGGAAACAGATAACGCAACACTTGTACGCCTGGAAACCACACTCGGAAACATTACAGTCAAGCTGTACAACGAGACTCCCAAACACCGTGACAATTTCATTAAACTGGTTAAGGAAGGGGTATACGACAGCCTCTTGTTCCATCGCGTCATCAAGAACTTCATGGTTCAGGCAGGCGACCCGGACAGTAAAAACGCCAATGATACCGCTTCATTGGGTTACGGCGATGTAGGTTATACCGTTCCCGCCGAATTCAATCCGGCTCTTTTCCACAAGAAAGGCGCATTGGCCGCTGCCCGTCAGGGAGATGACGTCAATCCTGAAAAAGCCTCATCCGGATGTCAGTTCTACATCGTCACCGGAAAGAAATACTCACAGGCACAGCTTATCAACATGGAAAACCAGATTAATGAAGCACGTCTGGATACAGCTTTCAATGTTCTGGCCCGCAAACACATGAAAGAAATCTACAAGATGCGTAAGGCAGGCGACAACGAAGGCTTGCTGGAATTGCAGGATACCCTGGAAGCCCAGGCACGCGCCGAAGTTGCCAAAGAACCGCGTTTCCGTTTCACCAAACAACAGATTGATGCTTATACTACCTTGGGAGGTACTCCGCATCTGGACGGGAACTACACCGTATTCGGTGAAGTCGTTGATGGAATGAATGTAGTAGATCAGATTGAAACAGCCAAGACAAACGGTGCCGACCGGCCACTTACCAATATCCGCATCCTGAAAGCCGTAGTCGTAGAATAAAGCTATATATGATCAGCATAAACCGACACATATTAAACAACGGACTGCGCGTTGTTCATCACGAGGACGACTCTACCCAAATGGTCGCCCTCAATCTTCTATACAATGTAGGAGCACGTGACGAAGACCCGAAACACACCGGATTTGCCCACCTGTTTGAACACCTGATGTTCGGTGGTTCAATCAACATTCCCGATTACGATACACCGGTACAGAATGCGGGAGGAGAAAACAACGCATGGACCAACAATGATATCACCAATTACTACATCACGCTGCCCTACCAGAATGTGGAAACAGGCTTCTGGCTGGAAAGTGACCGCATGCTCAGCCTGGACTTCAGCCCGCACAGTCTGGAAGTACAGCGACAGGTAGTCATCGAAGAGTTCAAGCAACGCAACCTGAACCAGCCTTATGGCGATGCTTCCCACCTGATACGTGAAATGGCCTATCAGGATCATCCTTACCAGTGGCCGACCATTGGAAAGGAAATCAGCCACATAGCCAATGCAACCCTGGAAGAGGTAAAAGCATTCTTCTATCGGTTTTATGCGCCCAACAATGCCATTCTGGCCGTATCGGGACATATCTCGTTCGATGACACCATCCGCCTGGCCGAAAAATGGTTCGGTCCTATTCCTGCCCGCCAGGTAAAACACAGAAATCTCCCTGTAGAAAGACCACAGACGGCTATCCGACGCAAAACCGTCACACGAAATGTTCCGGTTGACATGCTCTATATGGCGTTTCACATGTGTAACCGCCATCAGCCAGAATACTACGTATTTGATATGCTGACAGACCTGCTGGCCAACGGACGCTCATCCCGTCTGATACAGTCACTGGTCATCACACAAAAAGTATTTACTTCCATAGATGCCTACATTTCCGGCAGTCTGGACGAAGGACTGCTGCAAATTACGGGCAAACCCGCAGCCGGCATTTCACTGGAAAAAGCAGAAGAAGCCATCTGGGAAGAACTCGGCAAACTGCAAACCGGCCTGGTAAACGAAACAGAACTGGAAAAAGTAAAAAACCGATACGAAAGTGAACAGATCTTCAACAATATCAACTATCTGAACGTAGCGACAAACCTGGCCTATTTCGAACTGCTCGGCAAAGCCGAAGACATCAACGAAGAAGTGGAAAAATACCGTGCAGTGACCGCCGGACAGCTCCGGCAGACCGCACAGACGTATCTGATACCCGAAAATTGCAGCGTACTCTATTACCGGGCCGCCCAATGAAACAGCAAACACATTACCATGCCTTATTAAGACTGGGAATCCCTATCGTAATCGGACAAATCGGCGTAATCATCTTAGGTTTCGCCGATACCCTCATGATAGGACACCACAGCACCCCGGAACTGGCAGCCGCCAGTTTCGTCAACAACATGTTCGGTCTGGCCATTATCTTCAGCACCGGATTCTCATACGGACTGACACCGGTCATAGGCAGTCTGTTCGGACAGAAAAAATACAAGGCAGCCGGACAATCGTTCAAGAACAGCCTGGCCGCCAATACCCTACTGGCTGTCGCGGTATGTTCCGTAATGTATGCTCTCTACCTGAACATCCACCGCCTGGGACAGCCGGAGGAACTTCTTCCGCTGATGCGTCCCTATTTTCTGATTCTTCTGACCTCACTTCCTTTCGTCCTGTGGTTTAACGCATTCAAGCAGTTCACCGACGGTATTACCGACACACGGGTTTCCATGTGGATCTTACTCGGCGGAAACGTCTTGAACATCATCGGCAATTACCTGCTGATTTACGGTAAATGCGGACTGCCCGAACTCGGACTGGCCGGTGCAGGCCTGTCAACGCTGACAGCACGCATACTGATGTTCATCGCCTATCTTTACCTGTTCTTCTGTACCGGACGCTACCGCAAATTCCACAAAGGCTTTTCCAGCGGAAAAATCAACCGTTCAGATTTTTTCCTGCTCAACCGTCTGGGATGGCCCATCGCAGGACAAATGGGGATGGAAACGGCCTCTTTCAGCCTCAGCACCATCATGGTAGGCTGGTTGGGAAGCACGGCACTGGCGGCTCATCAGATTATGCTGACCATTTCACAGGTATGCTTCATGATGTATTACGGAATGGGTGCGGCCGTATCGGTCCGTATCAGCAATTATCACGGACAGGGAGATACCGCAAATGTCAGGCAAACAGCCTCAGCAGGCTTTCACCTGATTCTCGTCATGATCGTAATCACCTCAATCCCTATCTTTCTGCTCCGTCATCAGCTGGGAGGTCTGTTTACTGACAACCATTCTGTCAGTCTCATGGTATCCCAGCTTATTGTTCCTCTGGTAATCTATCAATTCGGCGACGGTCTGCAAATCAATTATGCCAACTCTCTGAGAGGCATTGCCGACGTACGTCCCATGCTGCTGTATTCATTCATTGCCTACTTCGTCATTTCCCTGCCTGCAGGATACCTTTTCGGCTTTATCCTTCAGGGAGGTGTAACCGGTATCTGGATGGCCTTTCCTTTCGGACTGACCAGTGCAGGTATCATGTATTATTTGCGTTTTACCCATAAAACCCGTTCCAAAACCATCGCTTCATGATTTCCACTTCGTCTAAAATAGCCTTCGGATTCATCCTGCTCATCTCACTGCTGTTAGGAGCTGTAGGATATATCTACCAGGAAATGAACTTGCTGACTGCTCCGTCAGCCCTGGAAACCAACATCAATACACGACGTAAAATCACGAACCAGATCATCAGTCAGCTATACGATGCAGAAATCATCGGGCAAACACTGCGTTCGGGAAAAATAGACGAATTCCATCCTTACCTGAAGGCCATGAGAAAAGCTTCCGCAAGTATCGATACCCTCCAGTTGTACCTGACCGACACCCTGCAGCAGGCCCGTCTGGACACCGTACGAGGACTGCTTCGAGAAAAGGAAAAAAACATGATAGCGGTTCTGGAGGCTATGGCAGACAGTCCTGCCGAAGCGCTTTACCAGGCCGAACTGGACAGTCTGCTCAACAAGCAAGACTCACTGCTCAGAGCCCCCCGTATACAGAAAAAAATAATCACCCACCGCAATACCTACACCATCCACCATAAGAAAAAAGGATTTTTCAAACGACTGGCAGAAGTCTTTTCACCCGGGAAAAATGATTCCACACAGGTAAACAACATTATTCGGGAAGAATATGCAGACACAATCAGCGAAGTATACAATCCGATAGACACCATCGTCAACCTGATTTCAGATATCCGGGGAAAAGTATTCGATACCCAACAACAGCAACAGCGTACCCTGTTGGAACGAATCAACAAACTGCGAATTGCCGGAAGCGAACTGAGCCTACGTGTCACTCAACTGCTGGAAAGCATTGAGACCGACGAACAGGAAGCAGCTTTCAGCAAAATACGCCAGGAACAGGAAATCCGTAACCAGGCCGCCCAGACCATTGAAATCATCGCTACCATTGCCGTAGTGCTTTCACTTATCTTCTTTATCATCATCTGGCGAGACCTGACCCGCAGCAGCCACTACCGAAAAGAACTGGAAAAATCAAAACTCTATGCCGAAAACCTGCTGGCTGCCCGTGAAAAGCTAATGCTGACCATAACCCACGACATCAAGGCACCTGCCGGATCTATCATCGGATATATCGACCTGCTGGTCAGACTGACCAAAGACCGCCGCCAGCAACTTTATCTTACGAACATGAAAAGTTCGGCCCAGCACTTGCTTGAACTGATCACATCCTTACTGGACTTTCACCGGCTGGAAGCCGGAAAAATGGATTTGCAACAAGTGGCTTTCCATCCGGATGAACTTTTCAACAATATTTTCCACAGCTTCCTTCCACTGGCCGAGAAGAAAGGAATCGCACTTACTTTCGACGAACGTGTTCCCGAAGAACTCGTGCTGGAAGGCGATCCGTTCCGTATCCGCCAGATAGCCGAGAATCTGCTATCGAATGCCTTGAAGTTTACCAGCAAAGGAAATATCCGGCTCCGGGTAAACTATCAGGGAAATCGGTTTACATTCAGCATTCAAGATACCGGTTGCGGCATGACACACGAAGAGCAGACACGAATATTTCAGGAGTTTACCCGTTTGCAAAGCGCACAGGGCCAGGAAGGATTCGGACTGGGACTCTCGATTTCCAAAAAGCTGGTAGAACTGGCCAATGGTACCATTCACATAGACAGCATTCCGAAGCAGGGAAGTACATTCACCGTCTCCCTGCCCTTACCACACATTTCGACAAGTAATTCCAGCATCAGTAAAAACGACAAGCTGCTGCCGAATGCCCGTATGCATATCCTGCTCGTAGACGACGACAGCATTCAGCTGCATCTTACACAGGCCATCATTCTGAACACCCTGGTAAACGACGAGACCTCGGCCGAGAAAAAACCGCTCATAGTCTGTTGCCAGCAACCGGAAGAAGCCATACAAATACTGAAAAGCCAGTCAATAGACATCGTATTTACCGACATACAGATGCCTACCCTGAATGGATTCGAACTGCTGCAGCAAATCCGACAGCTGCAGATTCCGCATGCCGATACGCTACCGGTCATCGCCATAACTGCCCGCGGCGATCTGGACGAAAAAGACTTTCAGGCAAAAGGTTTTTCCGGTATGCTGCAAAAACCTTTCAACCAGTCGGACATCCTGCAGATATTCACACGCTTATTTTCTGTACAGCCGGTTTCCGACTCATCCGAAACTCCCGCTACAGAAACTCCGGAACACAAAGAAGAAGTTCCGACCTATACATACCAGTTTACCCCGCTGACCGCCTTCTCGGAAAACGATTCCGAAGCTGCCACCGAAATCATGAAGACCTTCATACAGGAAACCTACAAGAACATACAATCCCTGCAGGAAGCCCTGCAAACCAAGGATCCCCAGCAGCTCTGTGCCATCGCCCATAAAATGCTTCCTACCTTCACCATGATAGAAGCCAAGGAAATAATACCTACCCTGCAGGAAATGGACCGCCGACGAAAAAGCGGACTCTCGGATACCGAAAGCGAAACCTATACGGCCCTTATCACCAACTGTGCACAGAAAGTTATCCAAGAGGCCGAACACTACTGCGCAGATCTGCGTCAGCCCCAAATTACCGGCTGAAAAACGCCTAAATCTTTTTATTCAAACGAACGTGCATTCAAGTAAAAACGAACGCACGTTTTACTGAAAACATACGCACGTATTTTTTTAAGTTCTTTAATATGCATAAATATACCAGAATCTGCTACAAGAATTCCATAAAATCCATGCAAAGAAGCTATATAATAGCATAAAAAGATTATCTTTGTACGATTAAAAAAACAATTATGGTTTCATCAGTACTGATCGTTGAAGATGATCTGACATTTTCTACCATGCTGAAAACATGGCTGGGGAAAAAGGGATTTGATGTAGAAACAGCGAGCACCAACGCACGTGCACGGAAAATTCTGCTTTCAAAAGAATTCGACTTGGTTATTTCTGACCTGCGCCTGCCAGATCAGGACGGTATCAACCTGCTCTCCTGGCTCAGAGAACAGAAAAAAAATACCCCGTTCATCATCATGACCAGCTATGCGGAAATACAAAGTGCCGTACAGTGCATGAAACTGGGAGCTACCGACTACATATCAAAGCCCATACATCCGGACGAGCTGCTCAAAAAGATTAATGAAGCCATTACACTTCCTCACAAAGAATCAAAAGATTCCGAAAATATACTGCTCACACCGTCCAGCAACTTTCTGGAAGGAGAAAGTGAAGCAGCACAGCAACTGTTCAACTACGTGCGTCTGGTAGCACCGACACAAATGTCGGTACTGATAAACGGAGCCAGCGGCACAGGAAAGGAATATGTAGCCCACCGCATTCATCAGTTAAGCAAACGCGCGGAAAAACCTTTTGTAGCCATCGACTGCGGATCAATTCCCAAAGACCTGGCGGCCTCCGAATTCTTCGGACACATCAAAGGTTCGTTCACCGGTGCACTGACCGACAAGGTAGGAGCCTTCGAGGAAGCCAATGGAGGGACACTGTTTCTGGATGAAATAGGCAACCTGAGCTACGAGGTACAGGTACAGCTGCTTCGTGCCTTACAGGAACGGCGCATACGCAGAATCGGATCGGTAAAAGAAATTGAAGTGGACGTACGACTCATTTCAGCCACTAACGAAAACCTGAAAGAAGCCATCGCCAAAGGAAATTTTCGTGAAGACCTGTATCACCGAATCAATGAATTCACATTGTACATGCCCTCACTGAAAGAACGGGCAGAGGATATTCTGTTATTTGCCAATTTCTTCCTTGACCAGGCCAACAAGGAACTGGAACGTAACCTGGTAGGATTTGATGCGGAAGCCTGCGAAGCTTTGCAGCGATACAGCTGGCCGGGAAATCTGCGGCAGCTGAAAAACGTAGTGAAACGAGCCACACTACTGGCAACAGGCGACTTTATCACCTGCAAGGAACTTGGAGAGGAACTCAACAATGCCACCAAAGAACAAATATCCACTCCCAACCTGGTATTGAAGAACGAAGAAGATGAAAAGCAACGTATTCTGCAAGCCTTACACCAGACCCGCAACAACAAGACACGTGCCGCACAGCTTTTGGGAATTGACCGGAAAACACTATACAACAAACTGAAACTCTACAATATTCCACAGTAAAATGTGGATTTTTTCCACACCTTCCACAGTTTTCTCCACAAAACAAGAAAACTTTGTACTGGAATAAAATACATAAATCATTATATATAAGGCAGTTGCCAATAAACCTTGTAATTTGGCACACATCTTGCTGATATATTTATGGTACAAATTGAATACACAAAAATTAGATTAGGCTTTTTTTAAAACCCAACCCCATATATAAAGAGGATTCAACCTCTTTTTATAAAGAAGATGCCTATGTGTTAATGAGTGGGAACGCTGTGAAGCGATCCCACTCAATTTTTTATCAAACCGGTACGTTATACGAAAGCTACAGATTCTTGAAACAACTCCACAAATTTCCATCCGGCACCGGAGCGACCAGATCAATCAGCTCCTTCGAAACCGGATGAACAAAACGTACCCGGCGTGCATGCAGGCAAATACTTCCATCCGGATTAGAACGTGGAAATCCATATTTCAGATCTCCTTTGATGGGACACCCCATCTTAGCCAGCTGACAACGTATCTGGTGATGACGCCCTGTCTTCAGGTCGACCTCCAGCAAACTGTAATTCTGCGATTTTCCAATCAGCCGATAATGTAAGATCGCTTTCTTTGAATTCGGGACCTCACGGTCATAGGCATACGATTTATTCTGCTTTTCATTACGCACCAGAAAATTTACCAGCTCTCCCTCCTCTTCCTTTGGAGCCTGCTTCACAATGGCCCAATAGGTTTTCTTCACTTCTCCCTTACGAAACATTTCGTTGAGCCGTGTCAATGCCTTTCCCGTTTTGGCAAATACCACCAGTCCGCTCACCGGACGATCCAGACGATGCGTCACTCCCAAAAAGACATTTCCGGGCTTGGCATATTTTTCCTTCAGGTATTGTTTGACCAGTTCTGACAAAGGTACATCTCCTGTCTTATCCCCCTGTACTATTTCCGAGGCGGTTTTATTGACTACAATAATATGATTATCTTCGTAAACTACTGTCATAGCATTACTTCTTCGAATGTAAAAAAACAACAGGCACGAATTTCGACTTCTGTACATCTTACATCTGCGAAATCCGTGCCTGCAAGTTATGCAGCATAAAATTACATATTCATACCACCATCTACCTGGATTACCTGTCCTGATACGTATGAAGACAAGTCAGAAGCCAGGAACAGCGCAATGTTTGCCACATCTTCCGGTGTACCTCCACGACGCAGAGGAATACGTTTGTTCCACTCAGCCTTCACTTCATCAGACAATTTAGCAGTCATTTCTGTAATGATAAAGCCCGGAGCAATTGCATTGGCACGGATACCGCGAGAACCCAGTTCCTGAGCGATAGATTTTGCCAGACCAATCAGACCTGCCTTAGAAGCAGAATAGTTGCACTGACCGGCATTACCGTGAACACCCACTACAGAAGCCATATTGATGATATTGCCACTCTTCTGACGCATCATAATCGGTGTACAGGCGTGAATAAAATTGAAAGCAGATTTCAGGTTGACATTGATAACTGCGTCCCACTGTGCTTCAGACATACGCATCATCAGTCCATCCTTAGTAATACCGGCATTGTTTACCAGAATATCAATTGTTCCAAAATCTTCCTTGATCTGTTCTACCACCTTGGCAGTATCTTCAAAGCTTGCAGCATTCGAAGCATAACCTTTTACCTTTACGCCAAATGCAGCTATTTCCTTCTCTGTATTCTGACCGTTTTCGTCAATTATCAAATCTGTAAATGCGATATTCGCACCTTCAGAAGCGAATTTCAAAGCAATTGCCTTACCGATACCACGAGCAGCACCTGTTACAATCGCTGTTTTACCTGTTAATAATCCCATAATATTACGTTTTAATTAAGAAATTCTGTTCATTGTACATCCCAAAGCACCGTATACGATATTTGCCACATAACGCCATCCGGTCTCGTCATCCAGATTTTCACCAATCTGTCCACGAATGTAAGGCACTTCAATTCCTTTTATACAATAATGAAGAATATCGGCTGTTATCTCTACGTCATCAATCCGGAAAATACCCTTGTCTTTCCCTTCCTGCAACACAATCCGGAAAAGTTCCACTTCCTTTGTATCGAAATGCTTGCGCATTGTTTCCACCCGCCAGATATCCCGAAAGAAATTGGCTCTCAGTGTCCCGTTTCGATACACCACCATCTTAATGGCATCCAGATGGGCCACAATCAATTCCATAATCTTGGCGTCAGGTTCCAGATTCTTGGCCGCGGTAACCTCCATACGGGCCGAAAGCATTTCCAGTTCCGACTCTACAACGGCCCTGTAAATCTGTTCTTTACTTTTAAAATAAGTATACAATGTACGACGTCCCTTCTTGGAAGCCACTGCAATATCATTCATTGTAGTATCTTCTACCCCCTTCTTGGCAAACAATTGCCGCGCTACATCAACTAATTGGGCTCTGGTTTTTAAAACTGTCATACTTTTTGCACATCACATACTTAAACTGAGCAAAAGTACAGCTTTTATTCCGACTATACAAATCGAAGGCCAAACAAATTGCGTCTCAACCCTCAAAATCAGTTTAATCACATGAGAGGATGAACGAAACCTTCCTATAATCCGGTCCTTTTATCAAACATAGACAGTAAAAAAACATCCGTGAATATCCGCATATTTCTACAGAAGCACAATAATGCCCAAAAAAGAATACGAAAAATTTGCTTATTTAAAACAAAAGCCGTACCTTTGTACTCGAATTAAGAAAGACATCGCGGAGTGGAGCAGTTGGTAGCTCGTTGGGCTCATAACCCAAAGGTCGTCTGTTCGAGTCAGGCCTCCGCAACTACAAAAGAAAAAACATCGCGGAGTGGAGCAGTTGGTAGCTCGTTGGGCTCATAACCCAAAGGTCGTCTGTTCGAGTCAGGCCTCCGCAACTATCAGAGGAGCCTCAAGCTTCTCTTTTTTGTTTTCTATCAATATACCCCAAATAAGGTATTGCCTTCTTCAAACATTCCTTCTATTTTTGTATCAACAAACTTTGAAAGATTATGGCAAACATCAAGAACAGCCTGACCGAGCTTATCGGCAATACACCATTGCTAGAACTGAAGAAACTGGAAAATACGTATCAAACCTGTGCCCGAATCATTGCCAAATTGGAATATTTCAATCCAGGAGGCAGTGTAAAAGACAGAATCGCACTTGCCATGATAGAAGATGCGGAAAAGAAAGGAATCCTGAAACCAGGATCCGTTATCATTGAACCTACCAGCGGAAACACAGGCGTAGGACTGGCATGGGTAGCCCTTGTAAAAGGTTATAAGACCATCCTTACCATGCCCGAAACCATGAGTATAGAGCGACAGAATCTTTTAAAAGCCCGTGGCGCCAGGCTGGTACTCACGCCGGGAGATCTGGGCATGAAAGGAGCCATTCAGAAAGCCAATGAGCTGAAAGAAGAAATAGAAGGCTCCGTCATCTTGCAGCAATTCGAAAATCCGGCTAACCCCGACGCGCACTTCCATACTACTGCCGAAGAAATCTGGAAAGACACCGACGGCAAAGTAGATGTCTTTATAGCCGGAGTAGGCACAGGGGGCACTTTAAGTGGAACAGGAGCCGGACTAAAGAAACACAACCCTCAGATAGAAATCATCGGAGTAGAACCAGACTCGTCCGCCGTTTTATCAGGCGACAAACCAGGCGCCCACAAGATACAGGGGATAGGAGCCGGATTCATCCCAAAAAGCTACAACCCGAATGTGGTAGACCGTATCATTCGTGTCACAGACGATGACGCCATCCGAACCGGCAGAGAACTTTCTTTCAAGGAGGGATTATTGGTAGGAATTTCATCGGGAGCAGCCGCATACGCCGCCATTCAGTTAGCACAAGACCCCAGATACAAAGAGAAAAACATCATAGTGCTACTACCCGATACTGGCGAAAGATACCTTTCTACCGTCCTGTACGCATTCGAAGAATATCCATTATAAGACGAGAGTCCGTCTGATGATCACAAGCATATTCAGATCATCAGACGGACTTGCATAAAAAAAGCCTCGCACAGTGCGAAGCTTCGTGGGCGTTGACGGATTCGAACCGCCGACCCTCTGCTTGTAAGGCAGATGCT
>USCT01000023.1 GCA_900553185.1 uncultured Bacteroides sp. | reverse complement strand
GATCCGCTTGGGGCTCGAACCCAAGACCCCAACATTAAAAGTGTTGTGCTCTACCTGCTGAGCTAGCGAATCAAACCTGTGTTGCAGTCATTTCCTGATTGCGAGTGCAAAGGTAGACCTTTTTCTAATATCTTCCAAACTTTAGACTAACTTTTTTTCTCTATTTTCTTCTGGCCTTCCTTATTCATCTGGAAATCAGTGCTGTCCTGCTGCGATAAAAAATCAAGGTCATTCTTGTGGATGTAGCGCTGGTAATAAGAAAGGAGCAGCGTGGTCAGTGGAAGCGCGATAATCATTCCCAGCATTCCCATCAGCGATCCCCAGATGGAGAGCGACAGCAGGATGATGGCAGGATTCAGTCCCGTTATTTTTCCCATGATTTTAGGTACCAGAAATCCGTCCTGAATCATCTGCACGACGGCAAACACCAACAGGGCCATGCAGAATATCCACCAGAAGCTTTCGCCGGTGTCGGCCGCTTTCAGGATAGCCAGCAGAATGGTCGGTATGAAGCCTACGATTTGAAGGTACGGTACCATGTTCAGCAGTCCGATGAAAAGTCCTAGTGGAATGGCCAGGGGAAAGTCGATAATCAGAAAGCCGATGCAGAACAGGATACCTACACAGAAGGCTACCAGCGATTGTCCGCGAAAGTACCGGTTCATGCTGACCTTGATGTCTGTCATGAGACGGACAACCGTTTTCCGATGGCGGGCAGGAACCAGTGTTACCCAGCGTTCGGCTATCTGTTCGTAGTCCAACAGGATAAAGAATATGTACAGCACCATGATAAAAAATGTAAGAATGGCTACCACGATGTTGTACGAAGTGGAAATCAGTGTCCAGAGTTTGGGAGCGAGTCCCTGTACGGCTTTGATCAGGTTTTCCGTATTCAGGTTTTGTTCGAGCCAGTCGGTACTGATGTGTTGCTGCAGAAAGTTATTGATGACTTTGGGAATGGCCGAGTGTCCGCTTCCTTCGGTGAAGTAAAGTTCGATGAGCTGTTTCAGCCGGCTGCATTCTTCGATCATGGGAGGTACAAATACCAGACAGGCACCCGTGATGACGACGGCAAGGGTCAGCATGACGGCCAGTATGGAAACTACCCGGCTTTTCAGGTGCAACTTGGTCTGGTAGAAGATGACCATCGGATACATCAGGTACGCTATCAGCCAGGCTATAAAGAATGGCAGCAACACACCGCTGAGACGATCCAGCAGAAAAAGGATGGCTATGATGATGGCGCCGCTGATAATTCCCCGGATAAGCCTGTCGAATGTAATTTTCTTTTGCGTAAACATGTCGGTATTATTTTTTCTCGTTGTCCAGCGCCTTCTGATAACAGCGGCGGCAGAGCGGTTCGTATTCCTGCTTTTCTCCCAGCAGAACCTGTTCCTCATCGGGGACGGTGCGGTGCGAAATATAGGCCAGATCGCCACATTTTACACAGATGGCGTGCACCTTGGTCACCTCATCGGCTATGGCGCAAAGCGCGGGCATGGGGCCGAACGGATGTCCCTTGAAATCCATGTCGAGCCCGGCTATGATAACCCGTATGCCTTTATTGGCCAATTCATTGCATACGGAAACCAGATCCCCGTCGAAAAACTGGGCTTCGTCGATGCCTGCCACGTCGATTTCGTTCGTGAAGCGCAGTATGTCGCGCGATGACGTTACCGGAGTAGAAGATATGGAATTATGATCGTGCGAAACGACTTCTTCTTCGGAATACCGGGTATCGATGGCCGGTTTGAAAATTTCTACCTGCTGTCGGGCAAACTTGGCCCGTTTCAGTCTGCGTATCAGTTCTTCGGTTTTTCCGGAAAACATGGATCCGCAGATTACTTCAATTCTCCCTCTTCGGTAAGTTTCTTCCTTGTGGTCTTCTGAGAAAACAACCATACGTTTATCGGTTAGCTGTAAATATTGTGTGATCTTTTTAAATTGTGCCTGCAAAATTACAACTTGTGTTTCAAATGTCGCTATTTTAAGGGCTTGAATTTCTACAAGATGAGAAAAAGAGGAAGAAAGGTGAAACATCTGTTAAATATTGGCCCTATTTCATGGACGGATGCAAAATCTTTCTACCTTTGCTCGTAAAGACAATAAACAGATATGGGAAGACTATATGTAGTGCCTACTCCGGTAGGAAATTTGGAGGATATGACGTTTCGCGCCATTCGTATCTTGAAGGAAGCCGACCTGATACTGGCGGAGGATACACGTACTTCCGGCATTCTGCTGAAACATTTTGAAATAAAAAATGCCATGCAGTCACATCATAAGTTCAATGAGCACCAGACAGTGGAAAAGGTGGTAGAACGTATCAAGGGAGGTGAGACCGTTGCGCTGATTTCGGATGCGGGTACTCCGGGTATTTCCGATCCGGGTTTTCTGGTAGTCCGGGAATGTGTGAAGAACGGTATCGAAGTACAATGCCTGCCAGGAGCTACCGCATTTGTTCCGGCCCTGGTTTCTTCCGGTCTGCCCGACGAACGTTTCTGTTTCGAAGGATTTCTTCCTCAGAAAAAAGGACGCATGACACGCCTGAATGCACTGAAGGAAGAAACGCGTACCATGATTTTTTATGAGTCTCCCTATCGGCTGGTGAAGACACTGACTCAGTTTATCGAGTTTTTCGGTGCCGAACGTCCGGTATCCGTGTGTCGTGAAATCTCCAAGGTACACGAGGAAAGTGTACGCGGAACGCTGCAGGAAGTGGTGGATCATTTTACCGAGACAGAGCCGCGGGGAGAGATTGTCATCATATTAGGTGGAAAAGAAAACTAAATTATAAATCTAAACTGTAAAGATTATGAAGAAAGTTGTGTTGTTTTCATTATGTGCCGCTGCGTTTCTGGCGTCATGTAACCAAAAATCTCAGAGCAATAATGATGCCTTGCAGGCTCAGAATGATTCATTGATGCTTGAACTCTCTAACCGCGATGCGGAACTGGATGAGATCATGGGTTCTTTCAATGAGATTCAGGAAGGATTCCGCGAAATCAATGAGGCCGAAAACCGCGTTGACTTGCAGGGAGGAGCTATTGAAAGCCAGTCTGTATCCGATAAGATTAAGGATGACATCCGTTTTATCAGCGAAAAGCTGAAGGCTAACCGCGAACAGATTGCCAAACTGGAAAAACAATTGCAGAACAGCAGCTATCAGTCAGCACAGCTGAAAAAAGCCATCAAAAACCTGACCGCCGAACTGGCCGCCAAACAGCAGCAGATTGAAACCCTGCAGGCTGAACTGGCTTCGAAGAACATCCGTATAGCCGAACTGGATGAGGCTGTGGTCGATCTGAACAAGAACGTGGATGAACTGAGTGCCGAGAACGAGGCCAAGACAAAGACTGTAGAAGCTCAGGATCAGGCTTTGAATACGGCCTGGTATGTATTTGGTACGAAATCGGAACTGAAAGACCAGAAGATACTGGAAAAAGGCGATGTCCTGAAAAACCAGGATTTCAACAAGGATTACTTTACGAAAATCGATATCCGTGTAGACAAGGAAATCAAGCTTTATTCCAAACGTGCGGAACTGCTGACCAATCATCCGGCAGGTTCATACGAACTGGTAAAAGATGATAAAGGTCAGCTGACTCTGAAGATTACCAATCCGAAAGAATTCTGGAGCGTATCACGCTATCTGGTTATCCAGGTGCGTTAAGAGTGGCGTAAATTACATGAATCATACATGCAATGAGGCGTGTCCGGCCATCCGGACACGCCTTTTTTAGGTTAAAAAGATGACATACAAGAGTATTTTTATAGATCTGGATGATACGCTGTGGGCATTTACCGAAAATGCACGTGATACGTTCGAGGAGATGTATCACAAATACCGTTTCGAGCGATACTTCCAGTCGTTCGAGCATTTCATGGCACTTTATACCCTCAGGAACCTGGAATTGTGGGAACTTTACGGTCGCCATGAAATCAGTAAGGAGGAATTGAATCTCCGTCGGTTTTCTTATCCCCTGCTTCAGGTGGGGGTAGACGACCCGGCACTGGTGAAGGCGTATTCTGACAACTTTTTTGCTGAGATCCCTTACAGGCAAAGGCTTAAACCCCATGCCTTGGAGGCTCTGGATTATTTATCGGGCAAATACCGGCTTTATATCCTGTCCAATGGTTTCAGGGAACTGCAGGAGCAGAAGATGCGCTCGGCGGGTATCTTGCATTATTTCCGGAAAATAGTGTTGTCGGAAGACATCGGTGTACATAAGCCTTTCCCGGCTATATTCAATTTTGCCATGTCGGCTACCCAGTCGGAATTTCGTACGTCGCTCATGATTGGCGATAGCTGGAAAAATGACATTGCCGGAGCCAGGGAAGTGGGTATGGGGCAAGGGTATTACTGTCCCGACGCGGAACCGGTTGACCTGGAATTCCGTCCTACATTTGTTTTACGGGACTGGGGAAAAATCGGAGAGGTGCTGTAATATTGACCGGTGAAAAATCATTTGCAGATCGTTTGTGATTTCACCGTGGAATTTCTTCATTCACTGGAAAAGGCTGTTGGACAATCGCTTGCGCTTGTGTGAAAGTGTGAAACCAATATCCGGAAAGCCCTGTAGGGTTGTGGAATTATCTGTGTGTCGATGTCTTGTCGGCTGTTGATTGTTTTGTCGTGACAGATAGATCAGGATAAGGCCTCCCAAAGTTCTTGTGATGCTTCATGGCATAAAAGATGTTGGGTGAGACGTAAATATGCGGTATTATGAATTTGGGGAATTCTGGCATTCTTGGTCTCACTACTTTGTGAATTATTAAAAGCTATAAAAAGCAAACAGTTAAAGTTAACCCGTAAACAATAAAAAAGAGTCATATCATCATTCAAATTCGAATGTAGATATGACTCTTTTGGTATTATAGACAATCGGATACCTATTGGCTATCCGTTTATCCGATTAGATTTAAACAGTAGGCTGCGGAGCTGCAGGGTTGTTATCTTCTTCTTTAATACCCTTATTGGTTTCCATTTCACACTGCGGAATACGATAAATCATAATCTGTGATTCCGGTTCCAGGTTAAACTGAACGATAGCTTCGTAGTTTGTTCCCTTACGGATGATAGGTTTCTTCAAACGCAGAATATCAAACAAGGCAAATCCTTCACCCCAAAGTTCCATACGACGCTGCAACCAGATTTCATCCTGCATTTCTGTTGCAGAAGAAGCCTGACATACGTATGACGGATTACGGTAAGTCTTGACAAAGTTTTCCAGTGTCTGTTTAGCTGTTGATACATTTCCAGACATTGCTTCACCTTCAGCCTTAATCAGGTACATTTCTTCTACACGCATCAACGGCCAATCCTGTGAGTTGGTTGTATTACCCATTACATCCTGATAAGCACCGAACTTCACATTTGTATAAGGAGCCAAACCAAAATATTCGATAACCGGTGTACCGCCTACCGTTTCATTATCAACCAAAGTAGATGTTCCTTCCGGAGAAATAAACCACTGCTTACGAATATCCGTATCAGGAATCTGGTCATACAGAGCAGAACTTACATAACGGAAAGTACCCGTCAGAGTGGTATAACCATTACCAGTCAATGAACACAAGTGAGACGGCCAGTTGATAATACCCGTTGTTACTACATCGTTGTCCGGAGTAATCAAAACACCCCACAGCCAAGAACTGGCAGAAGCAGAATTAAATGTCGGTTTTGACACTTCTTCCAATGACTGAGGAGTTCCACCGGCAATAGCCTTTGTTGCATCGCTGGCCGCATCAGCCCATTTCTGCATCAACAGATTAGCACGTGCACGTAAGCCATAAGCAACTGCTTCATCAATCTGATCCTTATTTGAACCATTATCAAATCCAGTCAGCAATTCGATGGACTGATTCAAGTCACTCATAATCTGATCGTATACTGCCTGAACCGTAGCACGCGGATTGGTTTGCATTTCTTCTTCTGTCATAGTCTCAGTTACAATCGGAACACAGAGTTCATTTTCATGTCCTGCGTATGTAAACTGATAAATCTGAGCCAGATTCAGATAATCGTATGCGCGGGCTGCCAAAGCTTGTCCACGATAACGTTTCATTGATTCATCTTCACTACCTTCGGTCAGAGTCAACACATTGTTGGCAGCATTCAAATGATTATAAAAAGTTTTCCAGATCAATTCATCTCCCGCACTGGTATACAGGCGGTCGGAATAATTCTGGGCTGTTCCAAACCAGTTATAACCAGAGGTAGAACAAGGCATATCCTGACCACCCTGTTCCAAGAATTGGCTGACAGCAGCCACACCATAATCATTATGATAAGTAGTTGCATCGTCCGAGATGGTTCCAAACACATTCAGCTTGGCGGCCATTGCATTTACTTCAGCAGTAATCAGATTAGGGCGCTGGTCAATGATGTCTTCCTTTTGTGAATCACTTACATACTGACCTTCCGGGAATTTATCTAAATCGCAAGATGCCAACATTAACGTAACACCTGCGAGCATTAAATATTTATTTGTCATTTTCATAATTCTCTAAATGCAATTAACGGTTAGAAATTTAATGAGATACCGCCTGAAATTGTACGAATCGGTGAGTAAACGTTATCAGCAGCTACATAACCCTGACGTGGATCCAAACCTTTACGAGCTGTCCACAAAGCTACGTTATCAGCTACAAAATACAAGCGAATACCATCAATCTGCAATTTACGTGTCCAAGACTTCGGCAATGTATAACCGAAAGTAATATTCTGCAAGCTCAAATAATCTGAACTTGTCAACCAGCGGTCTGATAAATTGCTAGTGTACAAATCCTGTACATTCATACGAGGTACATCTGTATTTGTATTTTCAGGTGTCCAGGCATTCAACATATCTACATGCCATGCTGCACCCTGTGCATCCGTACTCATCAAACTCTGGTAAGTATAATCCAAGATACGTCCACCCAACTGGTAAGCAAAAGCAATTGAGAAATCAAAACCATGGAAAGTCAAGCTGGTTCCGAAACCACCATATACTTTCGGCAGGATATCACCGGTAGCAAAACGATTGGAAGAAGCTTCTGAATAAGAAGTTGTAACAGTCTCACCGGCTTCGTTCGGTTCCAACAATGCCCACTGACTTTCACCTGTTTCAGGATTTACACCTGCGTATTTCGGCAAATACAGCTGATACATAGATTCACCTTCACGGTAGATACGACTACCATCAATCAACTGCCCGTTCAGTTCAGGAGCCAATTCCAAAACTTCGTTCTTGAAGTGAGTCAAGTTGAAATTGATATCCCAAGTGAAGTCTTTCGTATTGATGATGTTCGAGTTCAAATCCAGTTCGACACCACGATTAATCATAGAACCTACATTTTCCGGGAAACGAGAGTAACCCATAGATGGAGCAACCGGCTTAAAGTACAACATATCTGTTGTCTTACGAGAGAAATATTCAACAGTACCGCTCAGTTTACCATTCCAGAATGAAAAATCAAAACCAGTATTGAAACTGTGTGAAGTTTCCCATGTTATATCTTTATTACCTTTATAATACAGTGAAGTAGAGAAATCTCCATTACTGTTAGCCAGAGTATACTGATCCATATACGGATAGTAGTTACGGTATAAACCGCCTTCATACATCAAGTTATCATTACCCTGCAAACCGTAGCTGATCTTGAATTTCAACATATCAATCCAGTTTTGGTCTTCCAGGAAAGCTTCCTTGTTCATCAACCAGCCGGCACCTACAGACCAGAAGTTACCCCAACGATTATCCGGATGGAAAACAGAAGAAGCATCACGACGATAAGAAGCTGAACCGAAGTATTTGCCATTATAATCGTACTGTACACGGAACAACCAGCCCTCAGTAGCATAGTTCTGAGAATAAGATGCATTGTTCTGATTCAAGATACCATTGTTCAATTCAGGAATACCTGGATTATAGATCTTTTCACGTGAACCGTACAAATACTGATATTTGTAGTTATAATTTTCATGACCGGCCAATATATCCAAGTTATGAACATCATTAAATGTCTTGTTGTAAGTCAACAAATACTGTTGGTTAGTACTGAATGTACGCTGTGTAGCGACAGAAACCAAACCACCTACACCACTTGTCTCAGAATACTGTCCATAGAACGGGTTGGTCAAGTTGGTATAACGTACGTTGTTTGCATCTACACCGATGTTGATTTTAGCTTTGATACCACCCCAAATGTCAATATCAGCAGACCATTTACCACTGATTACATCACCGGCATATCTCATCATGTCCAGCATGTAGCTTGCCAGCGGGTTGGCATTCGGAATAACATTGTTACGAGAGAAATTTGTATCTGAACCATAATCATAACGTAAATAGCCACGATTATCAGTCATGATATTACCGGAAGCATCACGGATATACATCGGGTAGATGGCACCCATGATGTTGGCTGCATAGAAAGCATTGGCATTCGAAGTACCCCCTTCAGTATCTTGCTCACGGCTGTCATAATGAGTAAATGAAACATTACCACTCATTTTTAACCATGGTTTTACCTGATAATCAGCTTTCAAACGGGCTGAATAACGCTGGAATCCGGAGTTAGGCACGATACCTTGATCGTCCAAGTAACCTGCAGACATATAGTAGTTCATCTTATCATTTGCACCACTTACACTCAGGTTATATTCTTGACGGGTATTGTTCTCAAACAATTCATCACTCCAGTTATCTGGTCTATAATAATAAGTACCATCTGAATAACCTAAAGTTGCATGTGGATTAAGTTTACCATCCATGCCTATCAACTGTTCTCCATTGGGAATGGTAAATACCTGATATCCCAAATAAGAAGATGACAACATTGCCTGGTTGGCATACGCATTGGCATTAACCAGATCGCCGGCAGCAGCATAGCCTTTCAGGTCACCGTTATAAATGGCAGAATAAGCCATTTCATAGAACTTACCTGGATCTGTTACAGTTTCGTATGAAGGAACACCACGTTTATTTACTCCCCATTTGGCATCGAAAGTGACACGAGCATCACCTGTCTTACCGCGTTTTGTTGTAATCAAGATAACACCGTTTGCACCACGAGCACCATACAAGGCATTTGAAGCAGCATCTTTCAAAACAGTCATAGATTCAATATCGGAAGTACTGATTGCAGAAATTTCTCCATCGTAAGGCACACCGTCGACTACATACAACGGAGTATTGCTGGCAGAAATAGAACCGATACCACGAATACGAACAGTAGCATCCTTACCTGGCTGTCCGGTACTACTTGTTGTCTGTACACCGGCAACCTGACCAGCCAAAGCATTTGTTACGTTAGATGTTTGACGATTAGTAATTTTTTCATTCTTAATTGTTGCGGCAGAACCTGTAAATGCAGACTTTTTAGCTGTACCGTATGCAACAACCATTACTTCGTCCAGTTGTTCTGCATCTGATTTCAATACTACTTTTACCACCGGCTTGATAGCCACTTCCTGAGCCTGCAATCCGATGAATGAAACAACCAAAGTCTTCGCGGAACTGATAAAATGCATAAAAGTCCATTTTTTCGACTAAATGAAATTGTATCATATATAATATATAGGGTGTATCAAAGAGAGAATATAGCAAAATATCATTGTGTAGCCAATATTATTATACCCTGATTCTTCCCGCAAATATTAGCGTTTACATCTTTTCAGATCATTGACAATCGTAGTGGAAAAAACATTGCTATAACCTTCTGTTGTTTTTATGCTCTGATGTCCTAATAATTTTTGGACGGTGGTAATAGGTACCCCCTCATAAATGAGTAAACTAGCATTCGTGTGTCTGGCCGTGTGAAAAGAAAAATGTTTTTCAATCTTGGCCAATTTGCCTATTCTTATTAACTCCTTATTTATAGTGGAATTAGGTCTGAGTACAAAAAAATCATTGAGGTTCTTTTGATACTTGCGAAGAATAGGAATCGCCTTTCCTTGAAAAAGCAGATAAAGAGGTATTTGTATCTCTACTTCGGTTTTGATGGACTTAAAAACGATCCATGTATTTTTACCATCCGGCTTAATCAGATTATTTACTGTCAGGTGGGTGAAATCAGAATATCGCAATCCTGTATAGCAACAAAACAGAAAGGCGTCCAGTGTGTGTTGCAGATTTTTATGGTCATCATGGATCAATAACGATTCCAGCTTAGCCAGTTCATCTGGAAGTAAGAAACTATGTTTGCTTGTTGTGGTCCGGATTTTATACTTTCGGAACGGATTGGCCTCTGGTGATAGCAGATCTTTTCTTATAGCTTCATTCAGGATTGTTCTCAATTGACGTAAATGTTTGGCTACCGTATTGACTATAAACCCTTTATTCCTTAAGAATAATTCAAAATCTTTTAAAAAGGTATATGTAATACGTTGGAATGTCAGATCGGGAGAAAATTCATGGAGGAGTGATATGGTAGAGTAAAGGTTATTTTTAGTGCTCTCTTTACGGACGGACTGTTCTACCCAGTTTCTACCCAGTTGTACCAGAGAATCGACAGAATTCTTTTGCGTTCTCATCGGTGATTGCTTTAATAATTCCAAGGATATAAGTTTTCCCCGTTTCCAGTTTTCCAGTTCTTTCCACTGGAGACTTAATACGAATTCTTCCAACATCCGGTTAAGAATTTCACTTTGAGGATGCAATCTGATTAATTGTTGTTTTTTGTCCCATTGCTCGGGAGTGACATAAATATGGGTTGAAAAATAAGCTTTTTTCTTTTTATAATAAGCCTCTACCTGAATCAAAGCCGTACCTTTATCATTTAAGCTGTTCTTACGATTATAGACTAAACGGTAACTAATCTTTTCCATTTTATTATCAGTTAGTTATATTAAAAAAACAATTGTTGATTTTATAAATATATCATGAAGGACATAAAGATGTGATGAAGGCATGTAAACCTTTTTTAAGGTACGACAAGAATACAAAATGTTTTGTCACGATTGTGACAAAACATTTTGCATAATTATAAGTGACTCTTTAAGATTTTTGTCAGATAAATGTTAAAAAACAGATTTTTAGTTGATATTTTTTCATGTTTAGGTAATCTTTAAGAAAATATTACTATTTTTGCACCCTGTTAGAGTAAATAAAATTTTATTAATGTAAAGTTAAACTTTAAGAGAGATTTTTATGAAAAGAACATTGATGCTGTTAATGGCCTTCCTAGTGATAGGAATCGGTCTGGTAAACGCTCAGGTTTCTAAGGTAACAGGTAATGTTACTTCAGAAGAAGACGGTTTACCTATAGTAGGTGCATCTGTATTGGTAAAGGGTACTACAGTAGGTACTGTTACTGATATTGATGGTAATTTTACGTTGACTAACGTGCCAAGTTCCGCGAAGACTTTGGTTGTTTCATTCATCGGATTGCAGGCTCAGGAAGTGGCTATCAAGCCGGTGGTAAAAGTAGTATTGAAATCAGATGCAGAACAACTGGACGAAGTGATGGTTGTTGCATACGGTACAGCCAAAAAATCATCATTCACAGGATCTGCCTCTAATATTGATAGTAAAAAGTTGGAACTTAGACCTATTACTAATGTTACCAAGGGACTTGAAGGACAAACAACCGGATTGTTAACGACTTCCGGTTCAGGACAGCCTGGAGAATCTGCAAAAATTGTTATTCGTGGCTATGGTTCTATCAATGCTTCTCAGAATCCGTTGTATGTAGTAGATGGAATTCCTTATGATGGTGATCTTTCTTCTATAAACCCGTCAGATATTCAGTCAATGACCGTATTGAAAGATGCCTCTGCCGGTGCTCTTTATGGTGCACGTGGTGCCAATGGTGTAGTGATGATTACCACTAAGCAGGGTAAAGAAGGTAAAACTTCCGTAACATGGCGTTCTACAGTAGGATGGTCATCAAGAGCTCTTCCTGAATACAGTACAGTAAATCAAAAGGATTTTGTTCAACTGACTTACGAATCATTACGCAACGGATATATTTTTAATAATGGTTATGACTGGGCCGATGCTGAAGCACAAGCACGCGCAGATTTAGGTGGAACATTAGGTGGTGAACTTTATAATCCATTTAAAAATTATACCTGGGATAACATTATTGATCCTCAGACAGGAACTGTAAGAGCAGATGCTCAGTCTGCATGGGACGAAAGATGGATGGATGCTTTGTTAAAAAATAATGCTTTCCGTCATGAACATCAGTTGGGTGTAAATGGTGGTACAGAGAAAACAAAATATATGTTTTCATTGGGTTATTTGAATGAAGACGGTATTTTGGTAACAACAGGATTTCAGCGTTATAATGCACGTGCTAATGTAAATTCTCAGATTACTGACTGGTTTAATGCTTTTGTTAATACTTCGCTATCTCATTCTGTACAGAATTATAGCGATTATGACGGATCTTCCACTTCTAATGTCTGGTATTCTTCTCAGTTTGTTTCACCATTGCTCCCTCTTTATATAAAAGATAAAGACGGTAATAATGTATTGGATGCCAATGGTAATCCACAATTAGACTATGGAGAAAACGGACGTCCGGGTAGCTATAATGATTACAACCCATTGGGTGGATTGTTAGATGATAAAGCTAATATTAAAAATGATGTTGCCGGACTTCGTACTGGTATTACTTTAGGATCTGATAAGGAAGAATATGGAGTATTTAAAGGTCTGAAATTGAGTGTAAACTTTGGTCTGGATTATCGCAGCCAGAATAAAATGTCATATATGAATATGTATCATGGTAATCAGGCTGCTGCCGGTGGTTTGCTGACGAAAGATAATAGCCGTATGCAGAGCTTTACATTCAACCAGCTATTAACATGGAATCGTTCATTTGGGCTTCATAATGTAGATGTAATGGCGGGTCATGAATTCTATGCTTATCAATACGAATATTTGCAAGCAGGTAAGACAAATCTGGTAGATGGTATTTTAGAGTTACGTCCAGGTACAACATTGTATGCAGCAGATTCTTATACAGACAAATACCGCATTGAATCTTGGATGGGACGTGTTAATTATAACTTTGATGAGAAATATTATCTTTCTGCATCTATTCGTACAGATGGATCTTCTCGTTTCTACAAGGATAATCGTTGGGGTACATTCTGGTCTGTAGGAGGTAACTGGCGTATCTCTAAAGAAAAATTCATGGAAGATATCAAATGGATTGATAATTTGTCTGTAAAACTGAGTTATGGTCAGCAAGGAAATGATAATATTTTGAACTCTTTAGGAGCAAGTAATTATTACCTGTGGCAAAGTTTGTATGATTTAAGTTGGGCAAACGAAAATCAAATCGGTGCTATGGTAAGCTCTTTGGAAAACAAAAATGTTACATGGGAAAAGAATGGTAACATGAACGTTGGTATCGAAGCATTATTATTTGATAATCGCATTAGCTTGAATGCTGAATATTATAATAAGAAAACTGTAGATATGTTGTTGTCTTATCCGATGGCTACTTCTACTGGTTTCAATGGATATAACGCCAACGTAGGTAATATGCGTAACAGTGGTTTCGAATTTGAATTGAGAGTTACACCTGTCCGTACAGATAACTTTAATTGGAATATTACCTGGATGGGATCTACCGTAAATAATAAAGTATTGAAACTTACGGGAGAATCTCCTGAAATAATCAATGGTGTTTACAGCATTAAAGAAGGTATGCCTATCAATACTTTCTATATGGCTAAATCTGCGGGTGTTGATCCAGCAACAGGTGCACAATTATATTGGGTATATGATAAAGATGAGAATGGTAATATTATTAATGAACGCATTAGTAGTGACTATTCTAAAGCTGCCAACAGTAAGTATTATTTAGGAAGCCGTATTCCTGACTTGTATGGTAGCTTAAGCACTGATTTCTCTTGGAAAGGTTTGGATTTGTCTATTTTGACGACCTATTCTATTGGTGGAAAAATTTATGATAGCTTATATCAGGGATCTATGGAAAATATGTATTACAACAATGCATGGAATGAACATGCTTTGCGTCGTTGGCAAAAACCAGGTGACATCACTGATGTACCGCGTATTGAAGTTGCAAGTTCAAATACAACAACTGATCGCTTCCTGATAGATGCTTCTTATTTTACAATAAAGAATATTACTTTAGGTTATACTCTACCTAAGGCTTGGATGAATAAAGCATCCTTAAATTCTGTCCGTGTTTTTGGTTCTGTAGACAATTTGGCAATATTTAGTCATTTGAAAGGTATGGATCCACAATATAATTTCTCAGGACAGACAGATTACAGCTATTCTCCTAACAGAACTATATCGTTAGGTGTAGAAGTTAATTTCTAATTAATAAAAAGGAAAAGAAATGAAAAGAACATTCAAATATATATTCGTTGGTTTATTAGGATGTGCTACATTGTCATCTTGTTTGGAGAGTTCACTGGAGACGGCACCGACTGATTCTATGTCTGGAACAGGTTTGCTTGCAAACGCTAATGCAGCTCTTGTACCTCTGAATGGTATTTACCGTTCTATGTATTCTTCTTGGTCACCAGCAGGGAACACACACCAAAGCTTTGGTATCAGTTCATACAATCTGATGGCAGATGTAATGGGAGAAGATTTTATTCAGGCTGCTCAAGGTAGTGGATGGTTCTGGTACGACTGTCTATATATGGTCAAAGATAGATATACTTCTACTTCTTGGCGTTCATACGATTTGTGGAATGCTTATTATACATGGATTTCAAATGCCAATTATATTTTAGCTGCAAAGGAAAGCATGGCTGGAGAGCAGGCTGATATTAATTATGTAATGGGACAAGCTTATGCAATCCGTGCTTACTCTTATTTCATGTTGGCACAAAGTTTTGCACGTACATATAAAGGCCATGAATCAGAACCATGTTGTCCAATCTATACGGAACCTACTGTAGCTGGAACGCAAGGACAACCACGTTCTACAGTTCAGCAGGTTTATGATCAGATTTTGTCCGATATCAATACAGCTATCGATTTGTTGGATGGTAGTACTCGCAAACATATTACTCACATTAATTATGCAACAGCTTTAGGTTTAAAAGCACGTATTGCATTGGTAATGGAAGACTGGACTACAGCCAAAGAATCAGCAAAGGCAGCTATCGATGCCAGTGGTTGCAAAGTACAGCCTGTCGCTAATTTCATGGGACTGAACGATGTTACTGCAGGCAACGTGATGTGGGGAGCAAAAATTATTTCGGATCAGTCTACAATGTATGCAAGTTTCTTCTCACACATGGATGCTGATGGAAGTGGTTATGCAAATAGTGGAGCCTATAAAGTGATCAATAAACTTCTATATGATGGAATGGATTCTAAAGACACTCGCCGTGGCTGGTGGGATCCGACCGATGCCAGAAATGGTGATAGTGGTTACATGCAGAAGAAGTTTAAATTTGCTGATACACAGACTTGGACAGGAGATTATATATGGATGCGTGTAGAAGAAATGTACTTGACTGCGGCTGAGGCAGAATGCCGTTTGGGTGAAGAAGCTGCGGCTAAGGAAGATCTTGCTGCAGTAATGAGCCAGCGTGTTGAAGGTTATACTTGTACAAAAACTGGTACTGCTTTAGGTAAACTGACTACAGACGTAACGGGATCATTGCTGGAAGAAATCATTACTCAACGTCGTATAGAACTTTGGGGTGAATTCGGTCGTATTTACGATATTCGCCGTTTAAAACAAGGTTTCATTCGTACCACAGCTATGGGGTGGCCAACCGCTGCGTTGTTGACAAATCGTCCTACTGATGATCCTGAAAGTTATATGTGGGTATTAACCATTCCACAGAGTGAATTCGATGGTAATGCAAATATGAATCCGGTTACAGATCAAAATCCGGTAGGTGATACCAAATAACATTTAATTTAGAATACAATGAAAATAAAAGGATATATTTACGGAATAGGTGTTGCGATGGCAGTATTATTTGCTTCTTGTGACACAGACAATATGAAAGAAGTATTCCAAGAAACAACAATGGGAGCGGCCTTTTCATTTGGTGCTCAATCTGTTTCATTTCCGGCAAATGGTTATGAAGGCTTTGATGTAGAAGTAACACGGGCAAATTCGGCTGAAGCTGCAACAATTTCGTTAACTGCTACATTGTCTGACGGATCTCCTTTACCTGCTGAAATAAATGTTCCTTCTACTATTACATTTGAAGCGGGTGAATACAGAAAAATGTTACATGTCACAGTCGGAGATATTAAATCAGGTGTTACATATTCTGTTACAATATCACTGGATCCTTCAGCTGCTTCTTCTTTTGAAGATGCCATCACTACAAAAACTATTTCCGTATATAGAGATTATACATATTCAACTCTTGGAACAGGTAAGTTAGTATCTGAATTCTTTGGAGCTGAAGGCGAAGCCGAGATTCAAAAAGCTGATGATATTAACTGGTATAAAGCCATCAGTCTGTATGAAGATGGATATGATGTAGTTTTCAAGATTGGAGATGATGGTAAAACTGTTACTGTAGACAAACAAGCTATTGCATCTGATATTAGCGGATACGGAACTGCCTATGTGGCAGGAAGTGGTACCTTGGAAAATGGGGTTATCACGGTTACTTTAGAGTTTACGGTTAGTGCTGGAAGTTTTGGTACAGCAAAAGAAATCATCACATTGCCGGCTGAATAAGTAGAATCGACTAACTCTAAATAACAGTAACAGTAGTTATTGGACAATTATCACAGTTCAGCAAGACTATTCTTGCTGAACTGTTTGTTTTTGTTAGATGGCAAGGCAAATTGATTGACTATCCAATATTTTGTGGACATACGTTGGCCTCATGTATTCTATGGCCTTATGGACGTATGTATAAGCCAAAGGGCAGGAAGGAAATCACGTGAGAATTCCTGCCAGCCCTCAGATGCATCCGGAAAGAGAAGATTTCCTTCCTGTTAGGATGCTGTATGTTTACCTTTTCTAAATAATATCCAGCGTATGAATGAGGCCGGTATGGTATGACTTAGCGAGTTGAGCTTATCACTTCGTTCGTCTACGTGCTTGTACAGTTGTTCGGCATCTTTGTCGGACAGCATTCCGTCGGATTGTAGTTGGCCAATGTTTCGGCGCTCGTTACAGAGCAACATACGTATGGCTTTTTGAGTCAAGGCATGGTGGTAGGCCTTGGGGAAGTCTTTGGCCAGTTTGTTCAATATCTCGTCCATGCTGTTCAGGTTGTGTTGGATTTCTTCTTTTAATGTTTTCAGTACGACCTTTTGTTCATCATTCAGCATTTTTGAGCTTTCCAGTTCGTCCAGCAGTTTTATATCTTCTCTTTGCAAGATGATAAATCCTCTTCCCAGGTCGTAGACGATTCCGATACGTTCCTTGAAGTAGAAGCTTATCCAGGAGCCGATTTTAGGAATTTTCTGCATGCCGTCAAGGATGAAGGTACGGTTACAGAAGTTGAAGATGGATTTCCGGTTATCAAGCTGACTTTTACCGTCATGATCGTAGAGCTCATCCAGCGAATTACTTAGCAGCATAAAGGAGGTCTTGGCGATAATACCTTCATCATATATCTGGCGCAGAAACATTTTTTCCTTGTCCATTATGCGGAGTCTGATTTCGTTGATTACATCATTGACCATGTTGTCTTCCTGAATGTTGGGGCGGGTAGTGATAAACTGGCTTACTTTCTCCCAGTTGGCACCATTGAGCGCTTCTCGTGTTTTCAGCCGTTCGAAATATTTTTCTGCATTTTCGTGCAACAGGTTCTGAATCTTGTTTTCCATCATGGTACGGGCGGTAGGTATATAGATCAGTCCCAGTTTGTTAAGCAGCCATCGCATGGTGGTGGCATTGACACACAAGGTAAGCGTTACGGTGCCTGCCGTAAAGAACAGTACCTGACTCCGTATTTCTTCCGGAATGGCAGGCGTGTATGAAACCATCAGCGCCAGAGTCATTCCAAGAGCGCCGCGCAGTCCGCCCCAGGTAAGAATAATGGATTCTTTTTTATTCAGTCCGTAGCCCGAGCGTTTCATGATGGGATAAAGGATCATGATGGTGATGTATCGGAAAATATTCAGGAATACATAAACGAGCAGCAATATGCCGAAGTGTGACCAGGAAAAGTCTACCTTTTCGGCAATTACTACGCCCACGATGATAAATATCAGTGTATTGGCTATATAAGTAAGCAGTTCCCAGAAGCTTCCCATAAAGGTATTTACTTGTGGCTTGAGCCTGGGTTTGCCTACGTATGCGACGGTCAGGCCAAAAGCGACGAGGGCGATGACTCCTGATATTCCCAGGTAATATTGTGAGAGGATGAATACCAGGTAGGCAGAAAGTATGATGACACTGTTTTGTATCATATCTTCTGAATTAACCCGGGTAATAAACCAGATGACAAGACGGGCAGCGACGAAGCCCAGAATGGCACCTCCTGCTACTACCTGACAGAATTCGAGGATAGGAGTGAGATCGTCGCTTCGTCCCCAGACGGTAATCCCATAGAAAAGCATGAAGCAGACGATACCGGTCCCGTCGTTGAGCAGTGATTCGGCATCTACCAGTGTGGAGAAACGTTTGCTGGTTTTCAGTTCGTGAAGCAAGGCTACCACGGCTACCGGGTCGGTTGCGCTGATCAGCGCTCCGAACATCAAGGCCGAAGCCCAGGTCCATTTCTCATATCCCGGTACCAGCAGGCTGATGGCAATCAGCAGGGCGGCAGTCAGTATCATGCAGATAATCAGTCCCGGTCCTGCCAGCAAGGTAGCGTTGGTCAGTGTTTTCTTGAAAATATGCAGGTTGAGTTCATAAGCGGCATCGAAAATCAGGATAGGTAGAAAGATATAAAGTATCAGGTCCGGATTGATGTTGGCTACACTGTCGAGTGCATGGCTTACCTGAGGCATGGCCTGAAATACACCGGTACGGTTCAGTATTCCGGCTGCCAGTCCGATGGCAAACAGTCCGACTGTATAAGGAATGCGTGTCCGCTGAAACAGGGACTTAAAAATAGCTCCTACTGTCAGACCGGCAATGGTCAGCAGTAACGGGGTGAGAAGCGTTGTTTCTTCCATAGATCAGTTGTTTATTGGTTATAATTGGGAAAGTTTGAATCTGCTTTTGTTTTCTTTTTAGAATCAGCAAAGGCTTTCAGGTTTCTAATAGTTACAAAGATAGGATAATCTTCTAAAATTTTGTTATCAGAAACTTGGAAATATCTGTTTCATTTTGATTTAAGGTGGCAGATGGGATCAATATTCATATTTCGGATGAATTTTATCTATTGGTAGAAGGACGGAAGTCGTTACCGGCTCTTTTTTATGAAGAAACTGGACGTATCATATAAGCGGAGAATAAAAAATCCGTTCTACAGGAGTTTTTCTTGCAGAACGGATTTTTTAATTCACTGATAGTGTCGGTCAGTCCGTAACCTTGAAGCTTATCGGGCTTCCGCTTTGGCTGTCGGGAGCAACCCACAGGTTGAAATCACCGGCTTCTACTACATGCTTCATGTCGATGTTCCAGAAGGCAAGTTCGCTTACAGGCAGTTCGAACGATACGTTTTTCTTTTCTCCCGGTTTTAGGGTGATGCGTGAAAAACGTTTCAGTTCTTTGACCGGACGAGTCACAGAGCCTACCTTGTCTTGCACGTAAAGTTGCGCGATTTCTGTTCCCTCGTAATTTCCGGTATTTTCTAGGTCGAATGTCACTGTCAGTACGTCGTCTTTTTTCAGTTCTGTGGCTGAAAGCCTGATGTTGGAGTAGGCGAAAGTCGTATAAGACAGGCCGTAGCCGAATGGAAACAACGGATCGAATCCGGCATCCATGTAGAAGGAAGTGCATCCCAGTGAGGTCTGTCCGGCTTCTACCTGAATATCATCCAGCAAGGTTTCCTTTTTGGTAGCCGGGCGCCCGGTATTGTTATGAGCATAATAAACCGGTATCTGTCCTACCATCTTGGGGAAGGTAACCGGTGTCTTTCCGCTAGGAACAGCCTTGCCCCACAACAGGTCGGTCAGTGCCGGTCCTCCCATGGTACCCGGATGGAACATATAGAGAACGGCATCGGAGAGTTCTGTTTCTTTACCGATGGTCAACGGACGGCCTGCCATGACAACGGTAACCAGAGGTTTCCCGGTTTTAGCGACAGCTTCAATCAGTTCAGACTGTGCTCCTTGCAGATTCAGGTCTGCCAGACAGTGTGCTTCGCCGGATAGAATGGCCTCTTCGCCTACGAATGCCAGGATTACGTCGGCACGTGAAGCGGCAGAAACCGCTTTGGCGATGTCACTGGTATTCCGGTCGCGGCTGTAGCTCAATCCCGGTTCGTACAGTATCTGTAGCTTGTCGCCGAACTGCTTGCGGATAGCGGCAAGCGGCGTAACGGTATGACTTTTTTCTCCATCGAATACCCAGGTGCCCATTTGTTCATACGGAGCGTCGGCCATCGGTCCAATGACAGCAACGGTCTTGATGGCATTTCCCAGCGGCAAGACTTGCTTTTCGTTTTTCAGCAGAATGGCCGATTCTACGGCTGCACGTCTGGCGGCATCCAGATGAGCCTGGGCATACATTACCTGTTTGTTTTCGTCTACATACGGCTGGTCGAACAGTCCTAAGCGGTATTTGATGCGTAGAATATTCCGTACGGCATTGTCTATCGTTGCTTCCTGTACTTTGCCTTCTTTGACGAGTCTGGGTAATTCCTTGACGAAGGTATAGCTGACCATTTCCATGTCTACACCGGCATTGACAGCTTTCATGGCTACTTCTTTTTCGTCGGCGGCGAATCCATGATTCATCATTTCGGCGGCAGAAGCCCAGTCGGTCACCACAATTCCGTCGAATCCCCATTCTTCGCGCAGGACGTTGCGGAGTATGAATGTATTTCCGGTAGATGGTATACCGTCGTTATCGTTGAATGAAGTCATAAACGTAGCGGCCCCGGCTTTGGCTGCCGCTTCGAAAGGAGGCAGGTAGACATTGCGTAACCGACGTTCGGGGATAAAGGTGGAGTTATAGTCACGTCCTCCTTCGGCGGCACCGTAGCCTACGAAGTGCTTCGGACAGGCTGCAATGGCGGTTGGATCATTCAGGGAATCTCCCTGATACCCTTTTACCATGGCTGCTCCCATGACGGAAGTCAGGTAAGTATCTTCTCCACATCCTTCGGCTATACGTCCCCAGCGTGGGTCACGTGCCACGTCTATCATGGGAGAAAAGGTCCAGCGTATGCCTACGGATGAGGCCTCGATGGCTGCTACCCGTGCTCCGTCCTCGGCTACCTGAGGGTCGAACGAAGCGGCTTGTCCCAGTGGAATCGGGAAGATGGTCTTGAATCCATGTATGACATCGCGGGCCATCAGCAGCGGAATTCCCAGTCGGGATTCCTTGACGGCTACACGTTGCAGGGCATTGATTCGTCCCGGATCGACTTCGTTCAGAATCGAACCGATTTCTCCTTTCTTGATGAGTTCGGTCATGTCTTCGATGTTGCCATAAGAGGAAATCTGGTTCATCTGTCCTATTTTCTCTTCCAGCGTCATTTGTGACAACAAGGCATCTACTTTTTGTTCGATGGCTGCTTCCGGATTTTCGGGTTTCTGTACGCAGGAAGCCATTCCTAACAGAAGTACCGCGAAGGTTGTCGAAATAAATTTCATAGTTTTCATGATATTGTTTGTTGGTTATAAGTTTAGGTTCAGAAAACATGGAGTATCGTTCTGGTCATTTCTTCTGGAATACCCGTACATAGTCTATTTCATAACGGGCCGGCAGGACGGATTCGTCTATTCCCTGGGCACCTCCCCAGTTTCCTCCCCAGGCCAGGTTGAGCTTCAGGTAAAAAGGAACATCAAACGGCCATGTCTCTTTGTTCCCGGCTTTATCGTTGGCAAAATAAAAGATTTCCTGTCCGTCGACGTAGGTACGGATAAAATCCTCTGTCCATTCCAGTGCATATACATGAAACTCCGTTTGCGACGTAGGCACCAGAAGGTTGTCGGTCTTTTGAGTACCGATACTGTGGTTGTAGGCTTTGCAGTGAATGGTAGACACTATGACATTGGGATCATACCCAACTTCTTCCATGATGTCTATTTCTCCGTCGTCCGGCCAGCTGGTGAATTCCTGGGGTAACATCCAGAAGGCTGGCCAGGTACCTTTTCCTTCGGGCAGACGCATGCGTGCTTCAAAATATCCGTATTTCCAGCTTTCACGGGTATTTATCCGGATGGAATATACGGTCCCTGCTATTTTTTGTGCGGTGAGTGTCAGAATTCCATTTTCTATGGCGGCCAGTTGTTCGTTGTCTTTGCTGCCGGCTACGTACGTCTGCAGTTCGTTGTTTCCCCAGCCGTTTCCACCTGTTTCATAATACCAGTCTGACAGGTCAGGTTCATTTTCCGTATTGAACTCGTCGTTCCATACCAGTCTGTATCCTTCCGGAGTAATGATGTCGGGATCTGTCATTTCCGGCCTTGCTTCCTGGGTGATGGTTACAGTAATCCGTGTGCTTCCCGATTTTATCACTACCAGCCCCTCGCGGGGGTGGTAGTCTGTATTTTCGGTGGCGGATATTTCTACCAGTCCGTCATTCATCCTTACGTTACAGTTTATCCAGTTGTCATCACTGTAAGCGGTCCAGTCTTGTACGGACTTTACCGTCAGGATAGAAACCGTACTTTCGCAGGAGATGGTCAGCTGCGTAGGGGTAACCTGTATACTGGCAGACTCGTCGATGGGGCCTTCTTTGCCCTGGCTACATCCCGGCAATATGATCCACCAGCATAGCACCCATAGCAAATTTAGTAATTTTTTCCTTGTTTGCATGGCTAGTCTTTATGAGTCTGTAGAATAATATCTTTGATGATAATTTCGGTCCCTGCCGGATTTCCACCGAAGTCGAAAACCAGTTTGGCCGGATTGATATCTGCTCCTTTCACATCGATTATCTTAACTGTATATTCTTCGTTGGCTGTCAGATCGTATCGTTCCATAAAGAGGAAGATGTTGTCGTCATCGGCTTGAGCCAGTTTTACGGTAACGCCCGTGATATTCTGAGTGGCTTTCAAGTTAACACGGAAGTCGTAACTTTCAGTAGCAGTTGTGGTCAGATTATCTGTGGTAAACGTAACCTGATTCTGCCACTGGTCGGTAGTTCCTTCCGGAAAGGTGAGGGAATACTGGGTGCCTTCTGCCGTACATGCGGGGTCGGAAATTTGATTCCATCCCGGTGCATAGTAGAAGGATGTGGTGTAACTGGTTCCGTTCCACAGGTTATCTGTTCCGTCTACGGTGCTCCAGTTGGGTTCCGGTACCTGTTCTTCTGACGGGACAATGGTACCGTCATCGTTTGCATGGTCTTTGAAAACAATGTCTTCGAAAGTCACTTCCGTATTGGCGGCATTGCCACCAAAGTCAAGTACAAGCTTCAGGTTGGCGATGTCAAGGCCTTCCATGTTACTTTTCCAGAAGCAGACCGGTTCGTTGGCTGTCAGCGCGATGGTCTGGGCGAAGAAGAATACGTTATCGTCGGTGCTGTCTACCAGTTTCACCATGACGTGCGGATGGTCTGTCGTTGAGGTCAGGATAGTCGAGAAGTCGTAATGTTTTGAAGCTTCGGACGATATATTGGTAGGCAACATCATTTGTGCCTGCCAGGTTTCCGTAGTGGCTTCCGGCAGCGTCACTTTATAACCGGTGCCTTCTATCTTATAAGCCGGGTCTGCTATCTGTGTCCATCCCGGTGCGTAATAGAAGGTCGGTGTACTGACGGTGGCATTTTTCCATAAGTTGAAATCTGTATCATATTTGAACCCGCTAAAGCCGTTCATGATAGTCTTGTCAATGTGGAAAGTCTTGGTGATGGTTCCGTCACTCATTCCGTTGGCATTGGTGAACTTTATATCCACGGAATAATCTCCGGCTTTCCGGTAGTATTTTGTTATGGAAAAGGAGGTGGAATATTGTCCGTCAATAATCCATACAGGCATGACTCCTTTCCCTTCGAATGAGAAGGTCACGTAGTTGGTTTCCTGGTTTACGTCAATCCGGATTCCGTCTTCGTAGGCAGATACTACCGGAATTCCGCTTTCATTAGGAGCGGAGAATTCTTCCGGTGAACAGGCGCTGAAACCGCAGGTCATGGCAATAGCCAGTGCCATGCATCCGATGTGATGATGTATTTTTTTCATGATTCTACTGCTTTAAGGTTAATAATTGTTTTGGGTCAGAGTTCCTTGGGCTGCATCGATTTCACTTTGCGGAATCGGCAGGTACTTCTTGTTCTCCGTCCAGGTGTTGGTGCGATATCCGTATTCGTCAGGTACCAGTACGCTGCCGGCTTTACCGGTGCGGATGAGGTCCCAATAGCGTTTTCCTTCACCCACAAATTCCAGGTGACGCTCTTCGATGATGTTGTCGATGGTCGGTTCGAGTTCTGTTACCAGTCCGGCACGTTTATGTACTTTGTTCAGGTATGATTTAGCGTCTCCTGAACCGGCTCCACGGGTAATCAGTTCGGCAGCGTTCAGCAACGTCTCAGAGAACCGGTAGATACGCAGGTTGTTGTTCCAGTTTAATTGTGCATCGGCTTTCTGGTCTTTATTATTTCCGGTCAGTGCGGCATACTTCTCGAGAAACAATCCGGTATCCTGGTAGCGTTTGTTGTAATCTATTCCCAATGCGCCGGCATTCCAGCAAGTAGCGTCGCGGCGGGTATCGTTGTTGGCGTAACGTTCGTAGGTTTCCAGTCTTACCGGACAGAAACCCCATCCCTGGTCGTGTCCGTCTGTGCCGTCGGGCCAGGTATGCGGACTGAGTAAGGTAGGCAGGACAGTTCCTCCCGCTACCAGCGGACTGCTCCAGGAACGTACGGCATTGTCGTCGGTATAGTTTATTTCGAAGATGGATTCCTTGCTCCATTCGCCGGATTCCTTGAAAATGCTGCCGTAATCGTCTACCAGATCGTATTCTCCGCTGTTGATGATTTCCTGCATGTACTGGAGGGCCTTCCCGTAGCGGCTTTCGTCATTCTGATACATCACGACTTCCGTATAAAGCATGTAAACCATGGCTTTGGTAACACGACCGTAGTTCTCCGAAGCTTCCCGCATAGGCAATACATCCATGGAGATGACGGTTTCCAGATCGGCTACTATTTTCTCATAAACCTGGTCTGCCGGTAACTGTTCAGCCAGATAAGGAGCCGTCAGATTGACATCGTAATAAGGAATGTTTCCCCAGAATTTCCATAGCCAGTTGTAGTAAAGGGCGCGTAGAGTCAATGCCTGGGCGGTATAGTAAGAGCGGTTGGTTGCAGTGACGTTGTCGCCGGCCCATTCCAGATAAGTTATTACGTCATTGCTGCGCTTTACGCCACTGTAAGCTACAGACCAGAGGCCTTTGATTACATTGGTAGGGATTGCCTCGAAGTTCATCATCAGGTGCCATGCCTGGTTGTCTGTGCGGTCTTGTCCGCCTATCCACAAGTCATCGGCCATGATGTCACTCATCAGGGTAACGGGGTTATATTCGTCCATTCCCCAGTCGGTCCAGTGTAACGGATCGTATGCTGCCACTACGGCTTCCTGGATGTGTGCGTCGGTGGTATAATACGTATCAATAAACTCTTGGGTGGGGGAGGTTACTTCCAGAAATGAATCGGAACATCCTGTGGTTAGAGAAGCAGACACAATCAGTCCTGCTGCAATGTATTTATATCGTTTCATGTTTTTATATGTTTAGAGGTTAGAATGAAAGGTTTGCACCGATAGTCCAGGTTCTGGCCTGAGGATATACACCGTAGTCGATACCGAGCGAGGTACCTCCGGATGAGATTTCAGGATCGAAACCGTGATACTTGGTGAAAGTGAACAGATTTTCGGCGGCTACATACAGTCGCAGGGAAGAAATGAACACTTTCTTGGTGAGGTGTTGAGGCAGGGTATATCCCAACTGGATGTTTTTCAGACGGAGGTAACTGCCGTCGTATACATACAGGTCTGAAGACTGCCAGTTTACGTTGTCTCCACGGACAAAGCGTGGTATGCGGTTGGAAGTACCTTCACCGGTCCATCGTCCTAACATCCATGACGGGAGATTGGTTGCCGAAATATCCGTACGGCGAGTCGCATCGTATATGTCGTTGCCGATGGTTCCTTGCCACATCATGTTGAAATCAAAGTTTTTCCAACTGATGTTCATATTGAATCCGTAAGTCCAGTCGGGCATGCCTTTACCGATGTCTGTACGGTCTTCATCGGTGATCTGACCGTCACCGTTGACGTCTACGAAACGGACATCACCGGGAACGGCATTGGGCTGAATCAGTTCACCTGCGGCATTGGTGTAGGCGTTTATTTCATTGACGTTTTGGAATATACCGTTTGTCTTGTATCCATAGAAGAACGGGAAAGGTTTTCCGTTCTGGGCACGGCTGATGGTTCCTGTACCTTGGAAGGAATCGAGATTGGCCCATCCGGAGTCATTGCCGTATTCTATCAGCTGGTTGTGGAGGTAAGTCAGGTTTCCACCAATACGGAAATTCCAGTCGGAAACGTTGAATTTATAGGAAGCTTCCATTTCGATACCGCTGTTTTCCATTTTTCCGACGTTACCGATCGGCTTTGATTCGCCTACATACGAAGGAATGTTCATTTCCATCAGCATGCCGTTTGTTATTTTCTTGTAATAATCGGCGGTGAATGTCAATGCATTGTTGAAGAAACCGAAATCCACTCCCAGGTCGTATTGTTCGGATTCTTCCCATTTCAGGTCCGGATTGGCCAGTCCGCTGGCTTTTGAGCCGATGGTAACTTGCTCGTTTGCCCCGAATATGGCATTGTTGCCTGTTACAGCCAGTACGGTGTAGCGAAAGTTTCCGATGTTTTCGTTACCGTTTTTACCCCATGAGAAACGTACTTTGGTACTGGTCAGCCATTCCGGACGTTTTTCCATGAATTTTTCGTTGGTCAGATTCCATCCCAGGGAGAAAGAAGGAAAAACAGCGTAATGATTGTTTGATCCGAAGCGGGATGAACCGTCCCGACGGACCGTCATTTGCAACATATAGCGTTCGTCGTAGTTATAGCTGGCACGTGCAAAGAGCGAAGCCAGGGTAGCTACTTCCGATGGTGCTCCTGATGCGCTTTGGTCACCGTCGGAGGCCAGTCCCGTGCTTCCGTCCAGATACGGTCGGCTGTAATTGATAATGTTGTTTCGGGAACCCCACAGGTATGATCCGTTGCTTTTCTTGGCAGATTGTCCCAGCATGACAGAAAAGGAATGTTTGTCAATGGTATTGTCGTACATCAATACGTTTTCCAGCTGCCATACGGTTCCGTCATGTTTTTCTGAGAAGGCTGTCGAACGGGTAGAGAAACCACCGTCACGCAGATAATAGATCGGAGTATATCCGTCGCTTCCCCAGAATGAAAGGTCGGCTCCATACGATGTCCTGAATTTCAGATTTTCCCAGATCTGGAGTTCAGCCGAGAAATTGGCTACGAATTTGTGACTCCATCCCTGAGTGCCCGGTAGGGAGAGGTTGGCTATCGGGTTTGTCATTTCTCCGTATTCAGATCCGGGAATCATGAACAGTTTACCGTTTCTCGGATCGTAGAATGGAGTGTAGTTGGCCGAACCTGCATATTTGTCAAGTTGTGCCTGGGCGGCCTCGCCTTCATCGTAAACGGTCAGAATGGGCGACAGGGAAAGTGCGGAACCGAGCGGCGACCCCCAGGTGGAGTTGGCCTCAATGCTGGTACTCTTGATGCGGGCGTATGACAGGTTGGAGGTGATTTTCAAACTGTTCAGCCAGTTACGGTTTTTACTTTCGTCAAATAACGTATAGGTATTGTTGCTGCGCAGAGTCAGACGTTCATAGTTTGAACGGCCGTAGTCACCACCTACGATACCATCCTGCGTATAGTATCCGGCCGACAGCAGGTAGCTCACTTTTTCGCTGGCACCGCTTACGCTTATCTGATGATTCATGACAGGAGCATTGTCGTTGAATACTTCGTTTTGCCAGTCTGTACCTTCGCCGTATGAGTATGGATCGTTGTAGATAGGCGACATGCCGGCGTTTACCAGTCCTTCGTTGATCAGGAGGGCATATTCGGTAGCGTTCAGCACGTCACGGTGTTTCCAGGCACTTTGCCATCCGTAGGAAAAATCATAGGTCACTTTGGTCTTTCCCAGTTTTCCGGTTTTGGTCGTAACCAGAATGACGCCGTTGGCCGCACGTGCACCGTATACGGCTCCCGAAGCCGCGTCTTTCAAAACTTCGATAGACTGTATGTCACTTGGGTTCAGGTAGTCGAGACCGCCTTCTATCGGCATGCCGTCGACGATGTAGAGCGGGTCGGAATTGTTGATTGTACCGATACCGCGTACGCGGATTTGTGCTGCGGCACCCGGTTGTCCGGAGGAAGAGGTAACCGTTACGCCGGCTGCCAGACCTTTCAGGGCATTATCCATACGTACGGGAGCCGTAGCCGAAAGGTCATCGGCCGATACTTTGGCTATGGAGGCTGTTACTACACTTTTTTTCTGTACACCATAGCCTACAACGACCACTTCTTCCAGGGTTTCCGTGTCTTCTTTTAGGATTGCATGTATTTCCGGCTTTCCTGCTACCTGGATTTCTTGTGTCTTGAATCCGATAAAAGAAATTTGTAATGTAGCATCCGAAGGGACGGACAGGATAAAATTTCCATCAAAATCAGTGATGGTACCGATGGAGGTGTTTCCTTTTACTGATACGTTTACTCCAGGTAAAGGCTCATTGTCTGTAGCGCTTATTACCGTACCTTTTACCTGTATATCCTGTGCATACACAGAAGCCAGGGAAAAGCTCAGTAAGAACAGAACTGATAATAGCTTTTTCATAAGTTTTTAGAATTTAAAGATTAACTAATTCACATTTGGTTCTCAATCGAACATTGCAAACGTACTTAGAAAAAGCATAGGACTGGAGTAAATCTTCCTTTCATTATTACGTCAGAAGCAAAAAACAAATACGTTAGGAATACGTCATCTTTTCGTATGTCATTGATAATTAAGATTTAAGATATACTACAAACAAATACGTCAGATTATGCTTTATAACATATAAGCATGACCTGACGCGGCATGTTCTGCTTGAGTTCTTGCATTTAAGGGATATTAACAGAAGAATGACTCAGAGCTTATTGGACAGGTAATCGGTCAGACTTTCTTCTCTTTCCAGTTGGAATTTTTTGCGTAGACGATAGCGTATCGTCTCTACTCCACGTACCGAGATATTCAGAAGTGGAGCGATTTCTTTGGTAGAAAGATTCATTTTCAGGTATGCGCACATCATGCGTTCGTTGTTGGATAAATCCGGATGTTTGGCGTGCAGGCGTTTCATAAAATTGTTGTGTATTAGGTCAAACTGGTCTTCGATTCGTTTCAGCACTTTGTCACTTTGGATATTTGAGTCTATTTTATTATTGATAAGAATCAGTTGTTTCTTACCTTCGCTGGCGCCTTCACCGGATAGTTTGGAGGCTACTTTCATGATTTCTGATTTGATTTCTGTCAACATTTCATTTTTCCGGAGAAAGTTGATCATTAAATTGGCCATTTCCTGACTTTTGTGTTTCAAGTCATATTCCAGCTTTTCTTTTTCCAACTGCATGATTTGTTTTTCCTGTCGTTCTTTTTCTTGTTCATATTCTTTTTCCATTTCACGCATTCGTTTGTCTTTCTCTTTTACGGCTTGCTGTTTTTTCCGTCTCAGGCGAATTTCATCCCAGCGGTAAATGCCCCATAAAACTGCTATAATCAGAATGGTATAGCAGATGTATGCCAATAGGCTCCGGTACCAGGGAGGAAGTATCCTGAATTTGATGGAATCGTATGACACTCTTCTGTTTGGGAAAATGGCCTTTACCTCGAACGTATAGTCTCCTTCGTGCAGGTTACTGTATTCTTTGGTATGATTTACGGCATTGTCGGACCATGGTTCTTCATTCAGCCGATATTGGAAATGGATACCATTTTTTTCGAATAACGGAAGGTTGTAATCAAATCGGACCGAGTTATAATCGTATGTGATGACAGGAATTTCTTTTTTTCTGAGGTAGTTGTCTGTATATACAAGTGAGTCTTTCCCGGCCGTCAGAAACATTCGTTTGATACAGAATTCCTGTGAGATTTCGTGATGCTCTTCTGATTCAGGCAAGGAGAACAGGGCAAAACCATTTTCATTGGGAATAATCATCAATGAGTCGGAAACAGGAATGATGGCTTCATAATCGGGTACAAATTCTATCAGCCTGTTTTGAATCGGGAAAATATTGATCCGGTTCCCTTGTTTGTAATTATCCAGGTTAGAGATGCACAGTTCGTCCGGTTTCAGACAAATCAGGTGATTTTTGTTGTTTTGCAGCCTGACGTATGCTGTTTCTCCATTTAATAAATGATTCATGGCATTCCAGGGTTCCATGATATCTTGTGAAGCATTGTATCGGTAAATGCCGCATGGGGTAGCAAAACAGATGGAATCTTTTATCTTGGATACGATCATGTTGCGTTCTGTAGGAAATCCGTTTTGACTTCCATATTCTCGGATACTGATTGCTTTGGAATAGGTTCCATCCAGTTCCAGACGTGTGACGTGATCGGTATGATATATCCAGATGATCCGGTCGGTTTCTTGTTCAAAGATACGGGTTGAGGCTGTGTATCCATCTATTTTGTTTGTTATCTGCCACGTCCCGTTTTGGAGACACAATACGTACATGCCGGTATAGGTACCTACGTATAGTTTGTCTGTATGACCCAGTATGGATTGGCAACTCCAGGCACCTGTGATACCGGGAATTCGTTTCAGGGAACTGCCTTCTACCAGAAAGATTCCTCTGTCGTGCATGCAGAATAGGTGATTCCCTATTCGGTTTAGGCTCCATACTTGTCCGCTTGAGGTCGGTATGGCAGATATGGCAGGCTGATTCTCTCCGAATTCTACGGGATAGGGTACGTAATACAGGCCTCGGTTGGTTCCCAAATACAGATGGTGGTCTTTTATGGCAGCCGTATATCCGGTCCCGTAAGAATGGGGATAAGAGTAGAGGCTGGTAAATGGTGAACTCAGGCAGACGCAGTCTATTCCGCTGTCCAATCCGGCCCAGAGATCTCCCTTGTCATCGAAGGCCACAGAGAGCACTGTGTTGTTTCTCAATCCGTTGTGCTCATCAAAGTATTTCAGGCACATGGTTGTTGTATCTAAGAGCAGGATTCCTTTGTGAATGGTCCCCAAAGCAATTAGTCCGTTGTTTTCGGCTGCACAAAACACTTCGTTTTCCTTCATGAATTCTTCTGCTCCTGTTGTCAGCTTATGCATGGACTGTCCGTCGCAGTAATATAGTCCGTTGTATGCGGTGACGACGAGAATCCCTTCTTGATAGGGAAGTATGCTTCGGATGCGCGCTTGTGTTAAATCTTCGGCTCCTTGTAATGGAAAAAATTTATTACCGGTCAGAAACCATACTCCTTGATTGGTGCCGATGTAAAATACTCCGTTGATGATATTTGAACAGTCTATTTTGGCATGGAGTCGGATGAAAGTACTTTTCCCTCCTGTATATTTGACAATGTATTCATCTCCTTGTACATATAACGTGTTCTCAAATTCATGAATACCCCATACGTTACCGATGAGGTTATTGGAAGATTCCAATGAATCTGACAGGCAATGATAGGTAAGAAAGCCTTCTTTGTTCGGTTCAAAAAATCCGAATTCATTGATTCCTCCAGCATAGATCCTTTTGCGGTCGGATGAAATGGAGACGGAGCGTACATCCAATTGGTTGTGTAGTGGAAATACGTCCCAATTGCTTCCGTCAAATTGCAACATCCCGTTTTTATTGGCAAAATAGATCCATTTACTGTCGTAAGGAGCTATCTGCCAGGTCTGTGTTCCTTTGCCATAGAGCCTTTTGTCGAAGTTTACAATGAAGCTATTCCATCCTGTATGGGCTATACTTTGTGTAAACGGTAAAAGAGATAGCAGATAAATGAGCGCATATATGGCTGAATGTTTCATGTATTCAATAGTATTTATTGTTAATATCGGGTTTACAAAAATAACATTTAATGCCCGAAAAGCCTCGTATTGGGATAAAAAAGGGAGCTCATTTTTGTATAAATTGAGGTTCTTGGAACAATTCTCCCATGTTTTGAAAAACGTACGTTTGTTTGAATCGTTTCGTGCGTTCGTTTGACACAGAATGTCCGTTCGTTTGGTTTATTTCGTCCGT
>USCT01000022.1 GCA_900553185.1 uncultured Bacteroides sp. | reverse complement strand
GCCGATTCTATGTTTAATTTTAATTTATCGGTAAAAATTTACCGAAGTATTGATACAAAACAAGCATTATTTTTTTAGAAAAACAATAGAAAAACAGGTTTTGAATGGGGTTTGAGGTGAAATGAATTAAACGTGTATAAAGACTGAAAAGAACATGCGTTGCCTTTACGGTTGGAAATCAATACTTTTGAACGATCTCAAAAAACTACTTGTTTAACTTAAAATTCTAATTAATGAAAAGATCATTTTTAATTTTCTTTTTCTTGCTGGCGGTGGGTCTTGTCTATGCCCAGCAATTTAAAGTTTCCGGGAGCGTGACCGATCATAAGTCGGGCGATCCGATTATCGGAGCGAGTGTTGTTGTACAAAACACTTCGAACGGAGTGATTACCGATTTGGACGGTAATTTTGTTCTGGATCGTGTATCCAAGGGAGATGTACTTTCTGTTTCTTATGTAGGGTATAAGTCGCAGGAAATAGTAATGGATGGAGTCAAAAAGCAATTCAGCATAGCGTTGATGGAAGATAGTGAGGTATTGGATGAAGTCGTGGTAGTGGGGTATGGTACGCAGAAGAAACAGGATATTACGGGTTCTGTCGTATCTGTCGGCGAAGGTAAGTTTACGGAAGGCGTCAATACCAACGCGTTTCAGATGATCAATGGTAAGGCCGCCGGTGTCAATGTCAGCCAGACCAGTTCTGCTCCCGGAGCTTCTACCAAGATTCAGATTCGCGGAGCCGGCTCCATCAATAGCAGCAATGCGGCATTGGTCGTAGTGGACGGATTGCCTGGAGTAGATCCTTCTTCCATCAATCCGAGTGACATCAAGTCTATCGAGGTCTTGAAAGATGCTTCTGCCGCCGCTATTTATGGTACCCGTGCGGCAAACGGTGTTGTCCTGATTACGACCAAGAGTGGTAAGAAAGGAGAAACTACGGTACGTTTTGGAGCCGAGGTCGGTTTTCAGTCGGTAGCCAAGCAGATAGAAATGCTGAACGGACGCGAATATATGGAAACCTTGAATGCCTTGCGTCTGGCTTCCGGAAGTTCGGATGGTCCTATTTATAGCGAGTCCGAAATTGCGGCTGTTGGCAAGGGAACTAACTGGCAGGATGAAATCTTCCGCAAGGGGGCTCCGGTACAAACCTATCAGCTGGCTATTTCTGGAGGTGGTGAGAACAGCGATTATTATCTGGGATTGAATTATTTCGATCAGCAGGGTGTGGTAAAGACTTCAAACCTGAAGAAATACAACGTGCGGGCGAACATGAATTTTTCTCCGAAGACTTTCCTGCGCTTTAAGGCCAATCTGAACTTTACCCGTAAGGACGGCAATTCGATTTATGAAAACATGCAGGGAGCCAATGAGAATGCCGGTCCTATCAACTCGGCCTTGCAATTTGACCCGACTCTTCCGGTAGGTAAGGATCCTGAAACAGGCCGTTACTACCAGAACAGCTACATTGCGCTGGATAATCCGCTGGCTTTGCTGTATGGTGTATCTTCAGAAGAGCATCGTAACAATGCGTATGGAACGTTTACTACGGAAATTGAACCGTTGAAAGACCTGGTGGCAACCATCCGTTTAGGTGCTACCATCGATTCTTATTCCACCCAGACTTATCGCGGACGTGATACGATGAACGGACTGGCTACCGGCGGTACGGCCGAGAAGAAAAGTGGTGAAAGTACGCAATGGCTGGCTGAGTTTCTGGTTTCTTACAAGAAGAATTTCAATGACAAACATAACCTGACGGTTCTGGCCGGTGCTACTTTTGAGCAGTTTATGTCGGAGTATCTGAGCGGTTCTGCCAAAGGATTCCTGTCGGACATTACCGGAGCCAATAATATGCATAGCGGCGATAACCTGAATGGTGACGATGTATATTCCTATAAGGAGCGTAACCGTCTGAACGGTTTTCTGGGACGTATCAATTATGATTATAAGAACCGTTATCTGCTGACGGCTTCATTCCGTTACGACGGTACTTCCCGTTTCTCGGACGACCACAAATATGCGTTTTTCCCGTCGGTAGCCTTGGCATGGCGTATTTCGGAAGAGCCGTTCATGAAACGTTTCGATAAGGTGAGCGATTTGAAACTTCGTGTAGGTTACGGTCAGCTGGGTAATCAGGGAATCAGTAATTACCAGACTATCCAGACCCTGACAGCCGGCGGATCGGCCGTATTCGGAAATACCTTGTCGCAAGGTGTAATAGAAGCCCGTCTGCCGAATGCCGGATTGAAGTGGGAAACTACCGCCGAGACCAATATCGGTTTCGATTTCGGCTTCTTTAATAACCGCATCACAGGTACTCTTGACTTTTATGTGAGAGATACCAAAGACCAGCTGTTTGATAAGCCCTTGCCTTCGGCCATCGGGTTCAGCAGTGTAAAGGTGAATGCCGGTAAGGTGCGTAATTCGGGTATTGACCTGACGCTGAATACGGTAAATATTGACAAGAAGAACTGGGGATGGGAGTCGTCCTTGAATCTCTCTTTGTTGAAGAACGAAGTGAAAGAGTTGCCGGACTTCATGCCGGAGCTGATTACGGGTAGTATCGGAAGCTTTGTTTCCGGTTATGAAATTACGCGTGTAGGCGATCCTATCTATTCGTTCTACGGTTATGAGGTTGAAGGCATTTTCCAGAAGAACGATGACATTGCCGGTTCGGCTCAGCCCAATGCCAATCCGGGCGACTTGAAGTTCAAGGATCAGAACGGAGATCATGTAATCAGTTCGGACGACCGTGTCATATTGGGAAAGCCGTTCCCTAGTACAACATTCGGATTTACCAACACGCTTCGTTACAAGCGGTTGACACTGAGTGTATTCCTTCAGGGAACCTTCGGTATCAGTACGCTGGATGCCAATGTACTGGAATCACTTTACCCGACGAATGAATACCGTAACCGCATTGCCAAGTATTACCTGAACCGCTGGACAGAAAACAATCCGAGCAATCAGTATCCGAGCGGTGTGAATCCGTCGAACTATGGTGGTCAGTATTCCATCAATTCTCTGACCGTATGCGATGCTTCGTTTGTGCGTATCAAGAACATTCAGCTTAACTATGATGTGCCTGTCAAGAAGAACAATGTCATTCAGGCTTTGCAGATTTATGGTGCGATAGACAACGTGGCTACCTTTACCAGTTATGACGGATTCGATCCGGATGCGAGCGCGCAGGGAAGTGAGTCGGTTTCCAAGGTAAATTATAACAGCTATCCATTGGCGCGTACCGTGAGAGTAGGAGTAAATGTTACATTTTAAAAATAGAAATTTATGAAATTATCAAATTATATTCGTTTGTCGGCACTCACTTTTCTGATGGCGGGCCTGACAGGTTGCACTGATTTTCTGGAAGAGAAGATTTATACGGAATATGACCCGAACGCTATGTTGCAGGATCAGTCGGGACTGGACGCCCTGCTGACCGGTGCCTATGCCCGTTCGAGGATTATTGAATATAACAGCCGTAACTATACGTTTCTGATGAATGAGTTTCCTACGGATGTTTCGTTCGAAACAGGAGGTGGATTGGAGCGTGACGCGTATCCCTTCATCAATTTTTCGTGGGCGGTTGATAATTCGTTTCTGAATTCCTTCTGGGGGAAAATGTACGAAGCGATTGCCAGCGCCAATTCTGTATTGAACGTGACGGACGGATTGACCGGCATTTCGGAAAGCCAGTTGAAGTCGGCTCAGGGAGAAGCTCGTTTCATCCGTGCGGTGTCTTATTATTACCTGCTGAATCTGTTTGGTCCTACTCCGATCATTGAGATTCCGAAGAATGCGTCGCCCGACGAAATAGAGCAGATCGGTAAGTCTACTCCCCGTGCTTCACAGGAAGAATTTGTAAAGTATCTGGTCAATGACCTGACTTTTGCGGCCGAAAACCTGCCGGTGGAAGAGAACCCGATCGGTAAGGCTACCAAGGGAGCGGCCTTGTCTGTCCTGACAAAGCTTTACATGCACGAGAAAGACTGGGAGAATGCGGCTGCCACTGCCCAGAAGGTTATTGACTTGAATTATTATTCGTTGTATGCGGACTATAAGAAAATGTTCTCAGTAGAAGGTGAGGACAATAAGGAATACATTTACCGTGCTCCGTGTATTGCCCAATCGGGTTATCACAACAATTATATGCCGCATGCTTTTCCTCCGAATTATCCGATTCAGACAAATTGGATAAATTTTGGCGCTCAATTTCGTACTTATACGGCTTTTTATGATACCTTTGAATCCGGAGACGCCCGTACGGAAGTTTTGATTACTCATTACACCGATCAGAACGGTGAGGAGGTAGAGCTGTTGCGCGATGAGAAAGGCAATGCACTGGATAATGTGCGTAGTTTCAAATACTGGCCGGATCCGAATGCTACCGGAGAAAATAACGGTAACGACATCGTTTACATCCGTTATGCAGACATTCTCTTGTGCCGTGCAGAGGCGCTGAATGAACTGAACGGTCCGAACCAGGAAAGTATCGGTCTGATCAATCAGGTACGTCAGCGTGCCAAGGTGGCCGACATTGTGCTGGGCGATTATGCTACGAAGGAGAGTCTCCGTGATTTTATCCTGGCTGAGCGTGGACGTGAGTTCTTCTCGGAAGGTTTGAGACGTGAGGACCTGATCCGTCACGGTAAGTTTATCTCGAATGCGGTGGCACGTGGAAAAAATGCCAAACCGTATCAGGTGCTTTATCCCATTCCTCAACGGCAGCGCGAGGCAAATCCAAGTCTGGCTCAGAATCCGGGATACGAAGGCGCTGAGTAACTGGATAAATTTTTTGATATTGTCATGAACAAGATTGTTAACTTATTGTTGGGATGGATGCTGTGCGTAATGACCGGTTACGCACAGGTCCTTCCGGTACCCGCTCCCCGTCAGCTTAAATGGCATGAAGCCGAACTGGGAGCTGTCTTTCATTATGACCTGCATGTGTTCGACGGCATACGCTACGGACAGGGAAACAACCGGATTCAGCCTGTTGAGGATTATAACATCTTTTCGCCGGACAGCCTGGATACCGACCAGTGGATACGGGCGGCCAAGGCGGCCGGATGTAAGTTTGCCGTACTGACCGCTACGCATGAAACCGGCTTCGGACTCTGGCAGAGTGACGTAAATCCGTATTGCCTGAAAGCCGTGAAGTGGCGCGACGGGAAAGGAGATATTGTACGCGATTTTGTGAATTCCTGCCGGAAATACGGCGTTCAGCCCGGAATTTATGTGGGAATCCGCTGGAACTCGTTGCTGGGTATTCATAACTTCAAGGTAGCGGGCGAGGGCGATTTTGCGGCCAACCGCCAGCAATGGTATAAGCGCTATTGTGAGAAAATGGTGGAAGAGCTCTGTTCGCGTTATGGCGAGCTGTTCCTGATCTGGTTTGACGGAGGCGCCGATGATCCGAAAGGACTGGGACCTGATGTGGAGCCGATTGTCAACAAATACCAGCCGGACTGTCTTTTCTATCATAACGTAGACCGGGCTGATTTCCGCTGGGGAGGTTCCGAATCGGGTACGGTAGGCTATCCTTGCTGGTCTGCTTTCGCTACTCCGTTCAGTCATAGCAATGCCACGGAAGACGTGAAAGGCTATACCGAACGACTGAAGCATGGAGACGCGGACGGCAAGTACTGGGTGCCGGCCATGGCCGATACCCCCTTGCGCGGTGCGAACGGCAGGCATGAATGGTTCTGGGAACCGGACGATGAAAACAATGTCTGTTCTCTGGCTACACTGACGGACATGTACGAGAAATCGGTAGGAAGAAACGCTACTTTGATTATCGGTCTGACTCCCGACCCTTCGGGACTGCTGCCGGAAGGAGATTGCAGGAGGCTGGAAGAATGGGGAAAAGAGATTCATCGTCGCTGGGGAACACCGCTGGCCAGGATTGCCGGGGCAAAGAAACAGCTGACATTGCCGGTAAAAGGCGATTCCGAAGTGAATTATTATATCCTTCAGGAGGATATTACGAAGGGAGAACGCATCCGGAATTATGAAATCGAGGCAAAGGTAAACGGATGTTGGGTCAAGGTAGCCCAGGGTGAATCGGTCGGCCACAAGCGTATCGAAAAGATCGGTCCTGTAAAGGCTTCGGCTTTCCGTCTGAAGGTGACGAAATCGGTTGGCCAGCCGGAGATTCGTGATTTCAGTATCTATTGATTAATTTAAATGCGAAGAGAATATGAACAAACACGTGCTTTATTCCCTGGCGCTGGCGGCATTGGCCGGACATGCAGGTCCGGCACTGGCACAGGAAGCGCCGGAGAAGGTGGACAAACGTCCGAATATCATCCTTTTCCTGGTCGACGACATGGGATGGCAGGATACCTCCTTGCCGTTCTGGACCGAGAAGACTTATTACAACAGTGTGTACGAGACTCCCAACATGGAACGGCTTGCCCGACAGGGAATGATGTTTACGCAGGCCTATGCCTGTCCGCTGAGTTCGGCTACACGTTGCAGCCTGATTACCGGTGCCAATAACGTACGCCATCGGGTTACCAACTGGACGCTCGAAAAAAATAAGCCGACCGACCGTACCAGCGAGACCGTGCAATTGCCCGACTGGAATTATAACGGGGTATCTCAGGTGCCGGGTACGAACAATACCTATGTGGGGACTTCGTTTGTAGAACTTTTGCGTCAGAGCGGTTATCATACCATCCATTGCGGCAAGGCTCATTTCGGGGCCATTGACACTCCGGGAGAAAACCCTACGCACTGGGGCTTTGAGGTGAATATAGCCGGGCATGCGGCCGGAGGACTGGCTTCTTACCTGAGCGAAGTGAATTACGGGCATACCAGGGATGGCAAACCTTACTCACTGATGTCGATTCCGGGGCTGGAGGACTATTGGGGAACCGGTACGTTTGTAACCGAGGCCTTGACGCAGGAAGCCATCAAGGCACTCGACAAGGCCAAGAAGTACAACCAGCCTTTCTACCTGTACATGGCTCATTATGCCATTCATATCCCTATTGACAAAGATATGCGTTTCTTCCCGAAGTATGTCCGCAAGGGACTGAGCGACAAGGAAGCGGCATACGCTTCCTTGATAGAAGGAATGGACAAGAGTCTGGGAGATCTGATGGACTGGCTGGAAAAGAACGGAGAAGCTGACAATACGGTAATTATTTTTATGAGCGACAACGGAGGACTGGCTTCAGAACCGGGCTGGCGTGATGGAACGATCCATACACAAAATGCGCCGCTGAACAGTGGAAAAGGTTCCATGTACGAAGGGGGTATCCGGGAGCCGATGATCGTAAAATGGCCGGGAACCGTACAGCCGGATACCCGGTGTGACAAGTATCTGATCATCGAGGATTTTTATCCCACGATTCTCGAGATAGCCGGGGTCAAGGATTATAAGACCGTAGCTCCTGTTGACGGCATCAGCTTCGTGCCGATGTTGAAACAGACGGGGGACACTTCCAAAGGACGTTCGCTGGTATGGAACTTCCCGAATATCTGGGGAAATGACGGACCGGGTATCAATCTGGATTGTGCCATCCGCAAGGACGAGTGGAAGCTGGTTTATTATTACGAAACCGGCCGGAAAGAGTTGTTCAATATACCGGAAGATATCGGAGAAAAAAACAATGTGGCTGCCCGGCATCCGGATATTGTGAAGAAATTGTCGAAAGAGCTGGGCGAATATTTAAGAAAGGCAGGCGGTCAGCGTCCTGTTTTCAAGGCGACGGGAAAAGCATGTCCCTGGCCGGATGAAATTTAGAATTTTCAAGGGTATGATGAGAAATATATGAGGACAAAGGGCATGTATGGACAATGCATGCCCTCTTTTCATGCAGAAGGCTTATCTTATCGGTTTGTTTGTAATTTTCTGGTGTTCAATGATTTGTATCTCTGTTGAAAACGTCTGTTCGTTTTTGATAAGATGTCCGTTTCTTCGGATTGGAATGTCCGTTCGTTTTCGGTCGGATGTCTGTTCGTTTTCGGGTGTAGGGAAAGACGGCGTGAAAAGCAAGAAAAAGCCTGATCTTGTTTCTCAACAAAATCAGGCATGACGTTTGTCAGACAAAACGTATTTAAAATAAAAAATAGGGTCTTGATTTAAATTTAGATGATACCTTGAGCCATCATGGCATTGGCTACTTTCATGAAGCCAGCTACGTTTGCACCTTTCACATAGTTGATATAACCGTCTGGTTCTGTACCGTATTTGACACATGCTTCATGAATGTTTTTCATGATGCTCTTCAGTTTTTCATCTACTTCTTCCTGGCTCCAGCTCAGCTTGATGGAGTTCTGGGTCATTTCCAGACCAGAAACTGATACACCGCCGGCATTGGCTGCCTTACCCGGAGCATACAGGATCTTGGCTTCCTGAAATACACGGATGGCTTCCGGAGTAGAAGGCATGTTTGCGCCTTCAGATACAGCGAATACTCCGTTGGCAATCAATGCTCTGGCGTCGTCGCCGTTGATTTCGTTCTGTGTAGCCGAAGGCAGTGCGATGTCGGCCTTTTCGTTCCACGGGCGTGCGCCAGCTACGTATTTACATCCGTATTTTTCAGCGTATTCGCGGATACGTCCACGATACAGGTTCTTCAGTTCCATGATGTAATCCAGTTTTTCACGGTCGATACCGTCCGGATCGTAGATGTAACCGTCAGAGTCGGACATTGTAACGACTTTGGCACCCAGTTGGATCAGTTTTTCTACGGTATACTGGGCAACGTTACCAGAACCTGAAACCAGACAAGTCTTTCCGGTAATGTCGATGTTACGGGTTTTCAGCATTTCCTGCAGGAAGTAGATGTTTCCGTAACCTGTAGCTTCCGGACGAATCAGTGAACCGCCGAATTCACGGCCTTTACCTGTCAGGACACCGGAAAATTCGCGTGTCAGTTTTTTATACATTCCGAACATGAAACCTACTTCACGGCCACCTACGCCGATATCACCGGCCGGAACATCGGTTTCAGGACCGATGTGGCGCCACAATTCCAGCATGAAAGCCTGGCAGAAACGCATGACTTCTGCATTTGACTTGCCGCGTGGAGAGAAATCGGAACCACCTTTGCCGCCACCCATCGGAAGGGTAGTCAACGCATTCTTGAATGTCTGTTCGAAAGCGAGGAATTTCAGAATGCCCAGGTTTACAGAGCTGTGGAAACGGATACCGCCTTTGTACGGGCCGATGGCGTTGTTATGCTGTACGCGGTAGCCCATGTTGGTGCGTACGTTGCCTTTATCGTCTACCCATGTTACGCGGAACTGGTATACTCGTTCCGGGATGCAAAGACGTTCTATCAGATTAACTTTGTCGAATTCGGGGTGTTTGTTGTATTCTTCTTCGATTGTACCCAACACTTCTTCTACTGCCTGATGGTATTCAGGTTCATTTGGAAATCTTCTTTTCAGATCTTCCAGTACTTTAGCTGCATTCATTTTGAAATCTCTTTAATTGATTAATGTTTTTCATTGGTTGTGATGGCAAATGTATGTATTATATCTTTTACTTCCAACAAAAAAAACAGATAAAATGAACTTTATATATCGTTTTTTTATTTAAAGCTTCGATTTCTTGGAAAATGTTCACTTGTTCTTCCAGGTTTTGACAGAGCGTGCTATCGGGATAAACACCAGGGCGCCCGAGATGAGGATAGATACAATGGTCGGTCCGTCTATGCGCGGAGCTGTAGTGATGACCAGGGCGCATAGACTGGCCCACAGCAGGGTGAGAAGTATGCATTGAAAACGGGTGAGTGGTTTTTTCATAGTTTTTTCGGATAAAAAACAGCAGAGATCCGGAAGCGGCTTTGAATGCTGCCGAGTCGGATCTCTGCTGGATATATGTTACATTTTTTATCTAAATGTTATTGGTGACTGATCTTTTTGGCCACAATGGCGTCAATACAGGCGATGGCGGTGATATTGACAATGTCGCGTACGGAGCTTTCGATGTCGGTAAAGTGGATGGGTTTGTTCAGTCCCATCTGGATCGGGCCGATCACTTCGGTTTCACTCATGCTCTGAATGAGCTGATAAGTGGAGTTGGCCGAACTTAAATTCGGGAATACCAGTGTGTTTACTTCTTTACCTTTCAGGCGTGTAAACGGATATTTCTCATCTCGAAGCTGATTGTTCAAGGCAAATTTGGCTTGCATTTCTCCGTCGATGGCCAGGTCGGGATATTCTGCCTGCATGGTAGCTACCGCTTCGTGTACTTTGGCCGGACTGCCTTCGTTGTCAGAGCCGAAATTAGAATAAGAAAGCATGGCCATGACCGGTTCCTGATTGAAGAAACGGACGGCTTTTGCTGACAATTTTGCGATGTCAATCAAAGTGTCGGTGTCCGGATGGCGGTTGATCAGCGTATCGGCTATAAAGTAGGTTCCTTTCTTGGAATTCAAGATGTGCATGGTGCCGAAGTGGTTGTAACCCGGTTGGATACCGATTACTTCTTTGGCTACCTTGATGGTATTTGAATATTTGGTATACAGGCCGGTAACGAATGCATCGGCTTCGCCGGTCTCTACCATCATCATGCCGAAATAATTTCGTTCGAACATCTTATCGTTGGCCTCCTGGAAATTGGCTCCCTGGCGTGCGCGTTTCTCGCACAAGATGCGTGCGTAGCGTTCCCGGCGGTCGGCTTCGCGGTCGTGACGCAGGTTGATGATTTCTATGCCTTCCAGATTCAGATCAAGCTCTTTGGCCAGTTTTTCGATACGCTCTTCGTTACCCAGCAGAATCGGTTTGCAGATTCCTTCGGATTTGGCTTCTACGGCAGCTTTCAGCATATTGGGGTGGATACCTTCGGCAAAGACAACCCGTTGCGGATCGCGGCGTGCGGTTTCGTACAGCTGGCGGGTCAGTTTGTTTTCCTGTCCCATGAGTTCGCGCAAATGGTTTTTGTAGCCTTCCCAGTCGGTAATCTGCTTGCGGGCTACTCCGGAATCCATAGCGGCCTTCGCTACAGCCATGGATACTTCGGTAATCAGACGCGGATCTACCGGTTTCGGAATGAAATAGTCAGGGCCGAAAGTCAGGTTGTTCACGTGATAAGCTTCGTTGACAATGTCGGGTACCGGCTTTTTGGCCAATCCGGCGATGGCCCGTACGGCGGCCAGTTTCATTTCTTCGTTGATGGCTGTGGCACGGGTATCAAGGGCTCCACGGAAGATGTAGGGGAATCCGATGACGTTGTTGATCTGATTTGGATAGTCTGAACGTCCGGTCGACATCAGGACATCGGGACGGGAAGCCATGGCGTCTTCGTACGAGATTTCGGGAGTGGGGTTGGCCAGTGCGAAGACAATCGGATGATCGGCCATGCTGCGTATCATGTCTTGTGACAGTACGTTTCCTCTGGACAGTCCCAGAAATACGTCGGCACCTTTGATGGCTTCAGCCAGGGTGTGTATGTCTGTACGGTCGGTTGCAAAGAATTGCTTCTGCTCGTTCAGATCGGTACGTTGTTTTGAAATGACGCCTTTACTGTCCAGCATGACGATGTTTTCCAGCCGCGCTCCTAGTGAGATATACAGTCTGGTACACGATACGGCAGATGCGCCGGCTCCATTGACGACGATTTTTACATCTTCAATTTTCTTTCCGGCCACTTCCAGGGCATTCAGCAGTCCGGCGCTGGAGATGATAGCCGTTCCGTGCTGGTCATCGTGCATGACCGGAATGTCCAGTTCTTCTTTCAGCCGTTTCTCAATCTTGAAGCATTCGGGAGCCTTGATGTCTTCCAGGTTGATACCTCCGAAAGTCGGAGCTATGGCTTTTACGGCTTCGATGAATTTTTCCGGATCTTTTTCGTTCACTTCTATATCGAAAACGTCTATTCCTGCATAGATCTTGAAAAGGAGTCCTTTGCCTTCCATCACCGGTTTTCCGCTCATGGCGCCGATGTCGCCCAGTCCCAAAACGGCTGTACCGTTTGAAATAACAGCCACAAGGTTACCTTTGGCCGTATAATCGTAAGCTGTGTCGGGGTTTTTCTGGATTTCCAGGCATGGTTCGGCTACTCCAGGCGAATATGCCAGCGACAGATCTCGTTGGGTCTGGTAAGGTTTGGTGGGAACTACTTCTATTTTTCCCGGTTTGCCTTGCGAGTGATATAGTAAGGCAGCTTCTTTCGTTATTTTTGCCATTTCTGTTATTTTTAATGTGTTGCGCAAAAGTAGAAATAAAATGATAATTACAAGCTTTTTTGGTCGGAAAAACTATGAATTATCGGAATGTAGGACGATTTGGAAAAGTAGTGTTGTTAATAAGTCTGATAAAATGGTATATTTTTACATAACAGACAGGTGAGGGTTATTGTTCGTTAAAACATCCTGTTGCTAAGTATTTTTTGCTATATTTGCACCCGATTATAAAACTGAATTTCCTTAAAAAGTTTTCATTTCCGATACTTTTTCAGTGTTTGTAGAAATGGAAATTGTGGAAACAAAAGAACGTAACGAGAAAGAACTATTAATTGATATGAAAATGAATGTGAAAAGAAACAAAAGTTTTTCTTCAAGCCGGATAGCCTTCTGTGCATTGGGTTTATCGGTATTGACTGCTTGTGGCGGAGGTCAGGGCGGTATGAAGATGGGTGACAATCAGTTTGCCGTGGAAACTGTGAAGGTAACTTCCAGCAATCAGAGTGAACAATATCCGGCAACAATCAAAGGTTTGCAGGATATTGAAGTCCGTCCTCAGGTGTCAGGACTTATCGTGAAGCTGTGTGTGGATGAAGGTGCCACCGTACGGAAAGGACAAGCATTGTTTCAAATAGATCCTACCCAATATAAGGCAGCGTATGATCAGGCTGTTGCTTCTGTGAAATCGGCAAAAGCCAATCTGGAAACACTTTCAGCTACAGAAAAAAATAAGAAGATGCTGCATGATCAGAAAATCATCAGTGACTTTGAATATCAGACAGCTGTAAACAATCTGCTTACGGCAAAAGCCAGTTTGGCACAGGCCGAAGCCGCTTATTCGGCTGCCAAGCAAAACCTGGGCTTTTGTACCGTTACAAGTCCGTCGAATGGTGTAATCGGGACATTCCCTTATCGTATCGGCGCGCTGGTAAGCCCGTCCATTGCTGAACCGTTGACTACCGTATCTGAAATTGGTGATATGTATGTATATTTTTCCATGACAGAAAAGCAACTTCTGGATATGACACGCGCCGGGGGTACGCTGAAAGAACAATTGGAAAAAATGCCGGCTGTAAAATTGCAGTTGGCCGATGGTACGATGTATGCTGAAGAAGGTAAGATTGATGCGGTAAGTGGAGTAATCGACCAGACAACAGGTTCCGTAAGCATGCGTGCCATTTTCCCGAACAAGCAGAATGTATTGCGTAGTGGCGGTATGGCAAATGTTGTGTTCCCTTATACCATGAACGATGTTATTCTGGTACCTCAGTCGGCTACACAAGAAATACAGGATAAGAAATTTGTTTATGTACTACAATCAGATAGCACACTGAAACATACTGAGATTCAGGTTTCCAATTTGAACGACGGTAAGAATTATATCGTTACCGGAGGCTTGAAGGAAGGTGATCAGATCGTTGTAGAAGGCGTTCAAACCCTGCAGGACGGACAGAAAATATCTCCGATTACTGTAGCTCAGAAAGAAGCTAAATTCCAGAAAGCACTTCAGGATCAGCGTGATGGAAATATCCAGACCGCTTTTAATTGATGATTGTGCGGGGTAACAATTTATTCGTATAATATCATATATTAAGGAATAGAATGAAACTAGATAAATTTATTAACCGTCCGGTACTGTCAACGGTAATTTCTATCTTGATAGTTATTCTGGGTGTGATTGGTCTGGCTACACTGCCGGTTACACAATATCCGGACATTGCGCCTCCTACCGTTTCGGTAAGAGCTACTTATACGGGTGCCAATGCGCAGACCGTACTGAATTCAGTGATTGCACCGTTGGAGGACCAGATTAACGGTGTGGAAAACATGATGTACATTCAGTCCAGTGCATCAAATAATGGTTCTGCCGATATCAGTGTTTACTTTAACCAGGGTACTGACCCGGATATGGCTGCGGTCAACGTTCAGAACCGTGTCTCTATGGCACAAGGTCTGTTGCCGGCCGAAGTAACCAAAGTCGGTGTGACTACACAGAAACGTCAGAACTCCATGTTGCTGATCTTCTCTTTGTATGATGCCGAAGACAAGTATAACATCGAATTTATTGAAAACTACGCCAAGATCAACCTGATTCCGGAAGTACAGCGTGTAAAAGGTGTGGGTGATGCCAATGTGATGGGTCAGGACTACTCCATGCGTATCTGGTTGAAGCCGGATATCATGGCACAGTATAGCCTGGTACCGTCGGATATTTCCAATGCCTTGGCTGAACAGAACATTGAAGCGGCTCCGGGACAGTTCGGTGAGCGTGGTAACCAGACTTTCCAGTACACTATCCGTTACAAAGGACGTCTGCAGCAAACCGAAGAATTTGAAAATATCGTTATCAAGGCTTTGCCTGACGGCGAAGTGCTTCGTCTGGGAGATGTAGCCCGTATCGAACTGGGTCGTCTGGCCTATACCTTTAATAATACGGTAAACGGTCATAAGGCCGTAACTTGTATCGTGTTCCAGATGGCGGGAACCAATGCTACGGAAACCATCAACAATTTGTTGGATGTAATCAGCAAGGCAGAAGAAACATTGCCTGCTGGTTTGAAGATCAACGTCGCTCAGAATGCGAACGACTTCTTGTATGCGTCAATTCATGAAGTAATCAAGACATTGATCGAGGCATTTATCCTCGTGTTCATCGTAGTATATATCTTCCTGCAGGATATGCGTTCTACGTTGATTCCGGCTATTGCCATTCCGGTTGCGTTGATTGCTACATTCTTTGTCCTGAAATTGATTGGCTTTAGTGTGAACTTGCTGACTTTGTCGGCGATGGTGCTGGCCATTGCGATTGTGGTCGATGATGCCATCGTTGTGGTAGAAGGTGTCCATGCGAAACTGGACCAGGGATATAAGTCTTCCCGTGAGGCTTCTATCGATGCCATGAGAGAACTGGGTGGTGCGCTGGTTTCCATTACACTGGTCATGATGTCCGTATTTATTCCGGTAAGTTTCATGGGTGGTACAGCCGGTACGTTCTACCGTCAGTTTGGTATTACCATGGCCATTTCTATCGGATTCTCTGCATTGAATGCGTTGACTTTGTCACCGGCTTTGTGTGCCCTCTTCCTGAAACCGCATGATTCTGAACATCAGCCGAAGAAAATGAGTCTGGTTGACCGTTTCCATACTTCTTTCAACGCGGCATACGATTCTTTGCTGAAGAGTTACAAGAAACGTGTGGTATTCTTTATCCATAAGAAATGGCTGTCAATGGGATTGGTAGTCGCTTCTATCGTTCTGTTGATCTTCTTTATGAAGGTTACTCCGACAGGTATGGTACCGAACGAAGATACGGGTACGATCATGGGTGCCGTGACATTGCCTCCTGGAACATCACAGGAACGTGCCATGGAAGTGTTGGTAAAGGTAGACAGTCTGGTGGCAGCAGAACCGGCCGTTCAGTCACGTACCATCATTTCAGGTTATAGTTTTATCGGTGGTCAGGGACCTTCTTACGGTTCTGTCATCATCAAGCTGAAAGACTGGGAAGAACGTTCCATGATGCAGAACTCTGATATTGTTTATGCGACTTTGTTCATGCGTGCACAGAAAGTCATTAAGGATGCGCAGGTATTGTTCTTTGCTCCTCCGATGATTCCGGGTTATTCTGTATCAAGTGATATTGAGTTGAACATGCAGGATAAGACCGGTGGTAGTCTGGATCACTTCTTCGAAGTTGTAAACAGTTATACAGCTGCCCTGGAAGCACGTCCGGAAGTCAGCTCTGCAAAGACAACCTTTAACCCGAGCTTCCCGCAGTATCAGCTGGATATTGATGCGGCAGCTTGTAAGAAGGCAGGTATCAGTCCGAGCGACATCCTTTCTACCATGCAGGGATACTTCGGTGGTCTGTACGCTTCTAACTTCAACCGTTTCGGTAAGATGTATCGTGTAATGATTCAGGCCGAACCCGATGCAACCAAGAACATGGAATCACTGAACGGAGTGAAGGTTCGTGGAAGCAATGGTGAAATGGCTCCTATCACACAGTTTGTCAGCATGAAGAAAGTATATGGCCCGGATATCATCAACCGTTTCAACTTGTATACTTCTATGAAAGTAATGGTGGCTCCGGCTTCCGGATATACTTCAGGACAGGCATTGCAGGCCATTGCCGAAGTTGCCAAGGAAAACTTGCCGACCGGATTTGGTTACGAACTGGGAGGTATGGCGCGTGAAGAGGCTTCTTCAAGCGGTAGTACAACCGGTATTATCTTTGTGCTTTGTTTTGTATTCGTATACTTGCTGTTGAGTGCCCAGTATGAAAGTTATATTCTGCCGTTGGCCGTATTGCTTTCTGTACCGTTCGGTCTGATGGGTAGTTTCCTTTTCGTCAACGGATTCAGTGCATTGGGTAGTATTCCGGCATTGAAGATGATCGTAGGATCCATGTCAAACGATATTTATATGCAGATTGCATTGATCATGTTGATGGGTCTGTTGGCAAAGAACGCGATTTTGATTGTTGAGTTTGCACTCGACCGTCGTAAACAGGGTATGAGTATCTCGTGGGCCGCTGTATTGGGTGCCGCCGCTCGTCTGCGACCTATCCTGATGACCTCTCTGGCCATGATTGTCGGTTTGCTTCCGTTGATGTTTGCCTTCGGCGTTGGTGCCCACGGTAACCGTACGTTGGGAACTTCCGCCATCGGTGGTATGTTGATCGGTATGATTCTGCAGATTTTCATTGTTCCGGTATTGTTTGTTATCTTCCAGTGGCTGCAAGAGAAGGTTAAGCCGATGGAATGGGATAGCTTGGACGAAAGTGAAGTGGAAGCAGAAATTGAACAATATTCATTGAAAAACAATAAGAAGTAATGAAGAAACAACTGATTGTCATGATGTGTGCAGCTACTACCTTAAGTAGCTGCCATATCTACAAAGCATATGATCGTCCGGACACTGTTACTACGTCAGGTATTTATCGTGATCCGGCTTCGGCAACCGATACACTGGCTGCCGATACGACTAACATGGGAAATCTGCCTTGGAAAGAAATCTTCCGTGATGCAAAATTGCAGTCTTTGATTGAAGAAGGATTGGCCAACAACGTGGATATGCAGGCTGCTGCCCTTCGCGTAGAGGAGGCAAAAGTAATGTTGACTTCAGCCAAGCTGTCTTACTTGCCGTCTATAAATTTCACTCCCCAGGGTACACTCAGTAGTTTTGACAAGTCGAAACCGTCACAAACTTATCAGTTACCGGTTTCCGCAAGTTGGGAAATAGATCTGTTTGGAAAAATTCTGAATGCCAAGCGGGGACAGAAAGTAGCTTATGAACAAAGCAAGTTTTCTGAACAGGCTGTCCGTTCACAGATAATTTGTGGTATTGCCAATACCTATTATTCTTTGTTGATGCTTGACCGCCAGGTGGAAATTACTACTGAAACGGCTGCTATCTACAAGGAAAACGTACGGGTGATGGAGGCTATGAAAATAGCCGGTATGACTACAGAAGCTGCTGTCGCACAGATGCGTGCGGCCAGCCATCAGGTTGAGGCTTCTTTGATGGACTTGAAGCGTCAGGTGCGTGAAACGGAAAATTCCTTGGCTGTATTATTGGCCAAGACTCCGCAGACAATTGATCGTAATACACTGGATGAGCAGGTAATGCCGGAGGAACTGGCTGCAGGAGTGCCTATGCAATTGCTGGAAAACCGTCCGGATGTGAAGATGGCCGAAATGACCTTGGCCGCTGCATATTATACGACCAATTCGGCACGTGCGGCTTTCTATCCGGGACTGAATATTACGGGTACTGCCGGATGGACCAATAGTGCAGGTATCGCGGTGGTAAATCCGGGAAAACTGATTCTGAGTGCGGTGGCTTCACTGGCACAGCCTATTTTTAACAACGGTAAGCTGATTGCTAATTTGAAAGTATCGAAGGCAGAAGAGAAGATTGCTCAGATGAATTACCAGCAGACAATTCTGGAGGCAGGCAAGGAAGTCAGCGATGCCTTGTACTTGTTTGACACACAGAACAAGAAACTGATTGAGGACCGTGGACAAGTTGAACAGTTGGATAAAGCGGTTACTTATACGAAGGCTTTGTTCCAAAGTGGTGATGCTACTTATCTGGAGATCTTGACAGCCCAGCAGAATCTGTTGAGTGCCCAGTTGAGTGAGGTATCTGATAACTTCCAGCGTATGCAGGCTGTAATTAACTTGTATAGTGCATTGGGAGGAGGTAGAGAATAATTAACCTTTAAATTTAAATACAAGAAAAATTATGATTAGTCCTTTGGCTTATGTTGACCCCTCTGCAAAGATCGGCAACAACGTGACGATTCATCCGTTTGCCTACATCGATAAAAATGTAGAAATAGGTGATAATAATGTAATTATGCCTTATGCCAGTTTGATGAGTGGCACTCGTATGGGAAACGGTAATACGGTTTATCAGGGAGCTGTGGTTGCCGCTACTCCACAGGATTTTAACTATACAGGCGAAGATACCATTGCCCGCATTGGAAATAATAATGTAATCCGTGAGAATGCCGTAATTATTCGTGGAACTCATGCCGGACATGAAACAAAGGTCGGTGATGGTAACTTTATCATGACGGGTGCGCGATTGTCACATGATGTGACTATAGGAAATCGTTGTATCATTGGTAATGGCTCTCAGATTTCCGGGAATTGTATTGTGGAAGATAATGCCATTTTGACTTCCAACGTGCTGATGCAGGGTAAAACCCGTTTGGGAACTTTTTCTCTGGTACAGGGAGGATGTCGGTTCATCAAAGATATTCCACCGTTTATTGTGGCAGCTCACGAACCGATTGAATTTTATAGCATCAATACCGTTGTTCTGGAGCATACGGGCTTTTCTGAAACATTGATTAAGCATATTGCTCAGGCTTATCGTATTTTGTATAAGGCCAATACTTCACAACATGATGCATTGCTCCGCATCAAGGAACAGGTTCCTGGTAGTAAGGAGATTGATCATATCATTGAATTTGTATCTTCATCTCAGTTGGGAATTATTCATTGATGAGGAAATGATTGTAAAACGAGCACGAAAAGATCGTTCGGAACTTCGAAAGCGGGTCTTGGAGCAGGCTATAAAAGCTTTTTTTAGCCAAGGTATCCGAAATGTACACATGGATGATATTGCTGCTTCCCTGTCTATTTCGAAACGGACTCTTTATGAACTTTTTCAAGATAAGAAGCAATTGTTGTTGGAGGTTATGTGTCTTCAGCGAAATGAAATGCATGCTTATATGGAGAGGAGATTGCTTCCAAGGCTGAAAATGCCTTGGAAGTAATCTTTGCTTTTTATAAGAAGAAGTCGAGTGAACTTTGTGAGATGAATCCGGCTTTTTTCCGTGATTTAAAGAAATACCCTGAAGTTGTGGAGTTTTTAAGACAAGAGCAACGGAATTCGGATGCAGAGGCATTGGAGCATTTTCAGTTGGGAGTGCGGCAAGGTATTTTCCGTGAAGATATAAATTTCGATATCATCAGTAAGGTCATGTCAGTCCAACTGGATGTACTGGTTTATTCGGATCTGGCAGACAATTATCCGTTAGCGGAGATTTATAGTGAGATTACTATTTTGCACATGCGGGGAATTACGACGGAAAAAGGAGCCCGTATGGTAGATTGTTTTTTGCAAACAGTTCGTTCAAAGAACATGAATTAATCATATTTTTCGATTATCTTTGCAGCCGTCTTTATGAATTTTTTGTATGAAGAATAAGGTTGCTGCGACGTTTTTGCTGACTTTACTGGTTGTTTTCGGCTTAGGATTACTTCATTGGTTGCCTCGTATATCATGGGGTGATAAACAACTGCGTAGGGTCGATTTGCTGGCTGATTTGCGTCCGGATAAGCTTCCTGTGCTTGCGGATTCGGATACGCTGGTTCTTCCCAAACCGGTGAAGCCTGCTTTTGTAGATACTTGTAAGTCCGGTATGGTGTGTATTGAGGATTTTTCTGATTCTACCATGCGCGGGATGAAGTCATTTTATGAAGCATTGATCCATCGGGCTTCGTTGGGACGTCCCGTGCGTATCGCTTATTTTGGTGATTCTTTTATTGAGGCAGATATTCTGACCGGTGATTTGCGTTCCATGCTTCAGCAGAAGTTTGGAGGAAGTGGAGTAGGATACGTATCGATTGCTTCTACATTTTCTAATTATCGGCCTACTGTCCGGCATTCATTCAGCGGATGGAGCAGTCATGCCATTACAGACTCTGTCTTTTTTGACCGGAAACGTCAGGACCTATCGAATCATTACTTTATTCCCCGGAAGGGAGCTTTTGTAACTCTGAAAGGGAAACAGACAGGTAATCAGGCTGATTCCTGCAGGTATTCGACCATTTACTTTCGGACAAACGATTCTATTTATTTGTCTGCTTCCGTGAATGGAGGAGAGCCTGAGTTTTTTGCTTTGGGAGGTGACAGTCTGATGCAATCCGTTTCGGTTGAGGGAAATATCAAAACCGTCAACTGGAAGGTCGAGCGGCTGGATTCGATGAATACCGCAACTTTTTATGCCGCTACCATGGATCCTGCTTCGGGTATTGTTCTGGATAATTTTAGTACCCGTGGAAGCAGCGGACAACAATTGATACACGTTCCTTCGGCAATTATGCATCAATATAACAAGATGCGTATGTACGATTTAATTGTTTTACAATATGGTTTGAATGTCGCTTCCGAACAGGGAGTCAACTATTCCTATTATCAGCGTGCCATGACTAAGGTTATAAATTATTTAAAGCAGGTCTTCCCACAGGCTTCCATATTAATTGTAGGGGTAGGCGACCGGGATTACAAGACTGAGACCGGTGAATTGCGTACAATGCCCGGCGTGAAAAACCTGATTCGTTTTCAGGAGGCTTTGGCGGCCGAGACCCATGTGGCATTCTGGAATCTTTTTGAAGCCATGGGAGGCGAAGGAAGTATGGCGAAGCTTGTGAATCAAAAGCCTTCGTTGGCCAATTATGATTATACTCACATAAATTTCCGGGGAGGTAAACACATAGCAAGTCTGTTGTTTGAGACATTGGTGTATGGAAAAGAACAGTATGAGAAGCGGAAAGCTTATGAAATGCAGTAGCAGGTGGATATTGTGCCTTTTTCTTTGGCTTACAGGGACTTTTCTGCACGCGCAGGATCTGTTGCCTGAAAAGACACATCCCGACAAGAATTCCGGGCCTGTCTATAGCGAACAGGCTATGGCCCGTGTATTGGGATTGATTGACGTTCAGTCTCCCATGCCTGCTATTTTCCGGGAGACGAAAGAAAATGAGATTACAGATCCTGAACATACGTTGGATTCATTCTGGAACAAGCTGATGCGGATGGAAGGTCCGGTCCGCATTGTACATATCGGAGATTCTCACGTTCGGGGACATGTATTTCCTTATATTATCCGTAAACAGCTGGAGAATGATTTTGGAAGTGAGGCTGTGGTTAATCAGACAATAACCTATCAGTCTTCCGGTCTGGCCGAGGAAACCGGTGAGCGGGGTATCGTGTATCATATACTGGGTGTAAATGGATCGACATACGGTACGTATTATACTCCGGAACGGATACGGGAAATAGCCAGCCTGCAGCCGGATTTGATTATCGTATCTTTTGGAACCAATGAGGCGCATGCTCCGCGGTATGTTTCTGGAACTCATCTCCATGAAATGAAAACGTTGCTGGATGCCTTGAAGCGTTCGTGTCCGGAGAGTGCTTTCCTGCTGACGACTCCGCCCGGTGCCTATAAGCGGCAGGGAAGAAAAGGAAGGGTGATCAACAGTCAGACCGTACATGTGGTGGAGACCGAACAGATGTATGCCAAAGCCAATCATCTGGCCGTTTGGGATATGTATGACATTGTAGGAGGACAGCGGAGAGCCTGTCTGAACTGGGTAGCCGGTCATTATTTTCAGAAGGACCGGATACATTTTACCCAGCAGGGATACACGATTCAGGGATTATTATTACATGAAGCATTGATTAAAGCGTATAATAACTATGTGGCAACTCAACTTACCGGATATAGGAATAGACTGGACTAAACTGGCAGATGTCTTGAAATACGATCCTGAGCAACCGATGATTTTCAGTAGCGGACTTTTCCTGTGGCTGTTCCTGGGATTTAGCCTGGTTTACTGGATTCTGCAGAAGAAAACGACGGCCAGATTACTGTTCGTCTCTCTTTTCTCCTATTATTTTTACTATAAGAGCAGCGGATTTTATTTTTTCCTGCTGGGGATTGTTACCGTTTCCGATTTTTTTCTGGCCCACTGGATGTCGCGGACGCAGAAGTCGTGGAAACGGAAATTGATCGTGATGCTTAGCCTCTGCATAAACCTGGGATTGCTTTGTTACTTTAAGTATACCAATTTCTTTTATGAAATGCTGGCCCCTCTCTGGCATGGCCATTTTGAACCGTTGGATATTTTCCTGCCGGTAGGTATTTCCTTTTTCACATTCCAGTCTTTGAGTTATACCATAGATGTGTACCGGAAAGAGCTGCAGCCTCTGTCCAATCTGTTGGATTACGTATTTTATGTATCGTTTTTCCCCCAGCTGGTAGCCGGTCCGATTGTCCGTGCGCGTGATTTTATCCCACAGATCCGCAAGCCTTTGTTTGTTTCGTCCGAAATGTTCGGTCAGGGAGTCTTTTTCATTGTAAGCGGATTGTTCAAGAAGGCGGTGATTTCCGATTACATCAGTGTGAACTTTGTGGAGCGCATATTTGATAATCCGGGATTGTATTCGGGCTTGGAGAATCTGTTTGGCGTATATGGATATGCGTTACAGATTTACTGTGATTTTTCCGGTTACAGCGATATGGCCATTGGTATTGCCTTGTTGTTGGGATTCCGTTTTCCCATCAACTTCAATTCTCCGTACAAATCAGACAGTGTGACCGATTTCTGGCACCGGTGGCATATCTCATTGTCTACCTGGTTGCGCGATTATCTTTATATTTCGCTGGGAGGCAACCGGAAGGGTAAGATACGTACGTACATTAACCTGTTTCTTACGATGCTGTTAGGCGGATTGTGGCACGGTGCTTCCTGGAATTTCGTTGTGTGGGGAGGGTTGCATGGCATTGCTTTGGCTGCCCACAAATACCTACGTAGCCTGTTGGGTCGTCCCAAGACTTATCGGAGTACCGGATGGAGACGCTTTTTCGCCGTGATCCTGACTTTCCATTTCGTTTGCTTCTGCTGGATCTTTTTCCGAAACGCCACGTTCGAGGCTTCGGCTACCATGATTCGTCAGATTTTTACGGCTTTCCATCCTGAACTTATCGGGCAGTTGTTTTCCGGATACTGGAAGGTCTTTCTGCTGATGGGAGTCGGATATTTGTTGCATATATGCCCGGACAGGTGGCAGGATGCCTGCAGCCGGGGCATGGTACGTTTGCCGCTGGCAGGTCAGGCGCTGGTTCTGATTCTGCTGATTTATGTGGTTATGCAGGTAAAAAGCAGCGATATACAGCCGTTTATCTATTTCCAGTTCTGATTGGATACGGACGCAGATCCGTGTTGTTCGGAAAAAGAACAGCGGTGTGAATTCTTGTCATGAGAGGGTTCACACCGCTGTTTTTCCGTATATGCGTTCCGTTACCGGTTCTTGTACATGTTTTCGTAATAGTTCTGGTATTCTCCGCTGGTTACGGCTTTTACCCATTCTTGGTTGTTCAGATACCATTTGATGGTTTTCACAATGCCTTCCTCGAAGCTTGTTTCCGGATACCAGCCCAGTTCATTTTTTATTTTTGTCGGGTCGATGGCGTACCGCTGATCGTGTCCCAGCCTGTCTTTTACGAACGCAATCAGTGAGTCGTTGATCCAGTCAATGCGGATTTGTCCGTTCTCATCGTATTCCTTTTTTTTCAGTACCTTGCGGTATTCCGGTTCTTCCTCCATGAGCCGGCGGATGGTGGAAATGGTGAGCTTCACGATTTCAATGTTTTGTTTTTCATTGTGTCCGCCCACGTTATAGATTTCGCCATTTTTTCCGTTATGCAGTACCAGGTCGATGGCCTTGCAGTGGTCTTCCACGTACAGCCAGTCGCGTACGTTGCTTCCGTCGCCGTATACCGGCAGGCGTTTTCCTTCCAGGATATTCTTGATGATTAGCGGAATCAGTTTTTCCGGGAAGTGGTATGGTCCGTAATTGTTCGAGCAGCGGGTGATGGTAACAGGCATCTGATACGTATCGCGGTAAGCCATGACAATCATGTCGGCACTGGCTTTTGATGCGCTGTACGGGCTGTGCGGGCAGAGAGGAGTTTCTTCCGTAAAGAATCCTTCGGTTCCCAGGGAGCCATACACTTCGTCGGTAGATACCTGATGGAAACGTACGTGTTTACGCCATGTAGGGTATCCTTTTTCATCTTTTCCGGTTACCCAGGCGCAACGGGCGGCATCCAGCAGGTTCTGGGTTCCCAGGATGTTGGTCTGTAGGAAAAGCTGAGGGTTTTCTATGCTGCGGTCGACGTGGCTTTCGGCTGCAAAGTTGATGATGTAGTCGAACTTGTATTCGGCGAACAGTTGGTCGGCCAGGTTGCGGTCACAAATGTTTCCCCGGATAAAGATGCAGCGTTCGTTGTCGATGTCTTCTGAAATGGTGCCCAGATAGCCGGCGTAAGTCAGCGCGTCGAGTACGATGATCCGAATGTCATCGTATTTGCCCAGCATATATTTCAGAAAGTTTGAGCCGATAAATCCTGCAGCTCCTGTGACAAGATATGTTTTCATAAAGGCGTGTTAGTTTTTATTCCTGCAAATTTCGGAAAGTTTTTTGAAAGTGCCAAGTTTTTGGGTTATGAATCACGTAGTTCAATAACCTCCAGGTCTGTGAAGTTGCCTTCTGCGATGCAGAAACGTACCAGGGTGCGTATCTGCTGGAATCCGTATTTTCCGGCGGCTCCCGGATTGATGTGCAGAAGTTTCAGCCGCGGGTCGTATTTCACTTTCAGGATGTGTGAATGTCCGCTGACGAACAGTGCCGGAGGTTGTGTCTGCAGCAGCCGGCGTACGGAAGGGTCATATTTTCCGGGGTATCCTCCGATGTGTTTTATGAGGACGTCGGCTCCTTCGAGGCTGAAGCGGTTTATTTCGGGGAAACGGAGACGCATGTCCCGGCCGTCGATGTTTCCGTATACGGCCCGTAAGGGGCGGAACGCCTCCAGCCTGTCTGCCACTTCGTCTGAGCCGATGTCTCCTGCGTGCCAGATTTCGTCGCAGTTTTCAAAATAGCGCAGGTATCGTTCGTCCCAATATCCGTGCGTGTCCGATAGAAGTCCGATGCGTTTCATGCGGGAGTCTGTTCTTTTTTGTTTTCCTTGTTTTCGGAGATAAACAGCAGTTTGTCGCCGGTTTTCAGTTCCACTTGTCCGTTCGGTATGATGAATTCGTTACCACGCTTTACCAGCATGACCAGTGTCCCTTTCGGGATGTTCATGTCTTTCAGACGGTTGCCATGCGACAGCATGTCATCGGTCAGGGTCAGGTCGTTCAGCTTGGAGTCGATTTCGTCCGGCAGTTCCACGCCGAATTCATTGCCTTCCTTTTCTTCCGGCAGGTCCAGGTGCAGCCAGCGTGCCATGGACGAGATGGTCATTCCTTGTACCACCAGCGACAACAGGGTGATGAAGAATACGGTGTTGAAAAGCTGTTGTGAGCCTTCTATATGGGCGATGACCGGGTAGGTAGCGAAGATGATGGGGACGGCTCCACGGAGTCCCACCCACGAAACAAAGAGTTTGGCCTTGGCGGATATGTTCCGGAAAGGGAGCAGGCAGAGAAATACGCTTACAGGTCTGGCCACGATGATCATGAACAGTCCGATGAGCAAGGCTACCGCCGCCACGTCAATCATTTCGTGCGGGTTTACCAGCAGTCCCAGGGTCAGGAACATGATGATCTGGAAGAGCCAGGTCATGCCGTTCATGAAGGTATTGATTTCCTTCCGGTATGTCAGCCGGGCGTTTCCTACGATGACGCCGGCGATGTAGACTGCCAGGTAACCGTTTCCTTTCAGCAGGTCGGTAATGGTGAATGTCGCAAAGATCAGGCTGAGCAGTAAGATGGGGTACAGGGAGCTGTTGGACAGGTTGATACGGTTTACCAACCATACGGCGAAACGTCCGAAGGCGTATCCCACGATACCGCCTATCAGAAATTGTACCAGAAGGTCCTTGCCCAAGACGGCCAGGCTCAGTTCACTGCCGCTGGAGATGACCTGAATCAGGACGATGGTCAGCATGTAGGCCATCGGGTCGTTACTACCGCTTTCCAGTTCCAGCATGGGACGCAGGTTTTCCTTCAGGTTCATTTTCTGTGACCGGAGCAGGCTGAAAACGGAGGCCGAGTCGGTGGACGACATGGTGGCGGCCAGCAGCAGGGAGGCTATCAGGGTCAGTTCGATGTTGGTACGGTTCCATCCTGAGAGGAAGAATATGAAAGTTCCCGTCAGCAGGGTAGTGAGCAGGACGCCGGCTGTAGAAAGCACGATACCCGGAGCCAGTACGGGCTTGATGTCCTGGAATTTGGTGTCCATACCGCCTGAGAACAGGATGATACTCAGAGCCATCATGCCGATGAACTGTGCGTCTTCGGCGCTGTTGAACTGGAGTCCCAGTCCGTCGCTTCCGAAAGACATTCCCACCAGGAGGAAGAGCAGCAAGGTAGGAATGCCGAAACGATATCCTGTCTTACTGATAAGGATACTTGAGAAAATGAGTACAGATCCGATTAAAAGGATATTTTCCGCTGTAAAAGTCATGTTTGTCTGTTAATTGATGATTAGAATTCTGCAAATTTACGGAAAAAAGTGTACCGTTCTACCCGTTGCTTAGCAAAGAATGTTCAATAATTCTTCAAAAGATGAACAATTGAACGTTTGTTCTTCCTTTATGAGCTCGATGTGGGCGGCCGAGATTACCCGGAGTAGGGGCAACGAAGGCTGCGGAAGAGAATTGGCGGGTTGCAGGCAGAGGTATCCGTTTCGGTTCAGGGCGTTTTGTGTCCAGTGCCGCAGTACCTCGTCGGTGGTTTCCAGGTAAATGGTGTGTCTTCCGTTTACCCTGGGCGAATAGATACCGTGCATCAGGTCGAAACGAATGTCCGTTCCATTGGGGAAAAGGGTGTCCATGCAGTGATTCAGGATCAGGTCTTCGGTCACGCCGCAGCGCAGGCCGTCCTGCCGTGTGAGCAGCCAGAGCCGGTCTGACAGGACCAGTGCCTGTTCGATATCGTGTGTCGACAGTAAGATGGCCTTGTCTTCCTCCTGGGCCAGCCGGTGCAGCAGGTGCATGATTTCTATGCGGCTTACCACATCCAGGAAGGCGGTGGGCTCGTCAAGGAGGATGAGCGGGCATTCCTGCACCAGGGCTTTGGCTATCATGGCCTTTTGTCGTTCGCCGTCGGATAGTTCGGCGGTGTAGGTCTGTGCCTTGTGGCTGATGCCGACGGCTTCCAGCGCGTGGCCGATGATTTCCTTGTCGTGCGGATGAAGCCGTCCGAAGAATCCCGTATGGGGTTGTCTGCCCAGGGCTACCAGTTCGTATACCGTCAGTCCGCCGGTCTGCGTCTTGTCGGTCAGTACCACGCCGATGTTGCGGGAGCGTTCGCGCTCTGACATGGCATTCAGGTCTTTGCCGCACAAGGTGATGGTACCGTTTAGCAGCGGCTGGGCGGCTGCCAGTGTACGGAGCAGCGTCGATTTTCCGGCTCCGTTGGCTCCCAGCAGGCAGGTCAGTTCCCCTTTCTGCAGGGAAAAATTCAAACGGGTATGTACGGGGCAGACCGTTTTTCCGTTCCGGTAGCCTATGGTGGCGTCGACAGCTTTCAGGAGGATGCGTGAAGAGTCCATGTATCAGTTGAAATATTGTATTTTACGTTGGTTGATGATGACATAGATAATCACCGGTGCTCCAAGGATGGGAGTGACGGCATTCAGCGGAATGATTCCCCAGCTTCCCGGCAGTATGCACAGCAGGTTGCACAGCAGGGCCAGCGCGGATCCTGTCAGGATGGTGACCGGCATCAGCCGGTTGTGGTTCGAGGTGCCCAGCATCAGCCGGGCCAGGTGTGGCACGGCCAGTCCGATGAACGAGACGGGACCGCAGAAGGCCGTGGTGACGGCCGTCAGGATACCCGTGGCTGCAAGCAGCAGGTTCCGGATGCGCCGGATGTTGACTCCCAGGTTTTCGGCATAGCGAGGTCCCAGCAGCAGGGCGTTCAGCGGCTTGATCAGCAGGACGGCAATCAGCAGGCCGGCCAGTGTCAGGAGGGAGAAGGCGGGAAGCTGGTCGAGCGATACCCCTCCGAAGTTGCCCAGTCCCCAGATCATGAAGGAATGCACTCCTTCTTCGGTCGAAAAGAAGTTCAGCAGTGAGATGATGGAAGAAGCGATGTAGCCGATCATGATACCGGCTATCAGGAGCATGATGTTGTTCCTGATCAGGGTGGACAGAAACAGGATGATTCCCATGACGGCGATGGCGCCGGCAAAGGCGCCCAGCATGACGGTGACAAAACCAGACAGGGTGAAGGTTCCGGCAGCTATGCTTCCTCCGCCGGCCAGCATGACCAGGGCCACTCCTACGCTGGAGCCGGAGCTGATTCCCAGGATGGAGGAGTCGGCCAGGGGATTGTTGAACACCGTCTGCAGCATGAGTCCCGATGCGGCCAGCGCGGCCCCGCAGAGCAGGGCGGTAATGCTTTGCGGAAGTCTCGACTCCCAGACGATGAACGTCCAGCTGGCTTTTTCCACTTCGTCGCCGCACAGAATGTGCCATACGGCCCCGGCGGGAATATGTACCGAGCCGATGAGCAGGTTGGCGGCCACCAGTGCTACGATCAGTCCCGCCAGTATAAGTTCGTATGTAAGTCCACGGTGTTTCACTTGCTTTTTCAGTCGGCTAAGTTAGTGAAATATTTCAAGGAATCTGCCGGAAATACCTCCGGATGCAAGATTTTTACCATATCTTTCAGCAGCAGGTCCGGTCGGAAGGGTAGGTCTTCGTAATAAGGTATGCGGTTGGTATTGCAGCCGTAGATGCGTTTGTTCCGGAAAGCGGCGAAGTTGGCATACGGGGCGTAGTCCGAGGCCAGTTCACGGTAGGTCTTGTCGATGGCCTGATTGTATTTGATGAGCCAGTAGTCGGCATCCTGTCCCTGCTCGAATACGGCTTCGAAAGACAGAGGTACGGAACCGCTGTTGGGCAATGAGGCAAAGACGTAGCGTGCTCCCGCATCGGCATAAAGTTGTCCGGTGGTACTTTTTCCTCCGGCTATATACCACACCGAACCGTATTTCAGGTCACTCAGTACAGTGGGGTGTGTCTGTGTGGCCGTAGCTTTCTTCTTGATATCCAGATAGGCCTTTTCCACTTTTCGGAACAGAGAGTCAGCTTGGGTTTCCCGTCCGGTCAGCAGGCCGTAGAAATACATCCATTCAGCCCTTCCCAAGGGAGAAGTTTCCATGTAATCGGCGCATTCGATGATGGGAACATTCAGTTTTTCGATACGTCCGTAACCTCCGCTGTTCTCGAAGGGGGAGAGCAGGATGGCGTCGGGATGGATGTCGATGATTTTTTCGATATCCGGATTCATGCTGTTTCCGCAGTCGGTCACGTTTCCGTTCCGGCATCCTTCCTGTATCTCGGGTACTTTGATGTATTGCAGGCCGCATACGCCGGCTACGGCGTCCAGGCTTCCCAACTGTTTGAACAGGTTGCAGTGTACGGACGAGTAGACCATGCTCCGTTCCAGCGGAACTTTCACGACTGTTCCTTCCGGCAGGTGCTCCGGGGTAGGTTTATGCTTGTCTACCAGGATGTAGGTATGCAGGAGGTTCGGTTTGTTCCACGGGTCTTGCAGGGTAGCTATTGTATAGTCCGGGTATTGTACCAGGCAGAGGTTTTCGGCATATTTCAATGTCAAGGTATCTCCTCCGGCCGAAAGCGAAGAAGTCTTACTTCCTCCACCACAGGCGGATAGAAGTAAGACTGAAATTACTATATGGGCAGATAGTAAGAATTGTTTCATCATGAATCCATTAATCTACGAATACCATCTTTTTCGGGTTCTGGCCGCCGCAGTCGAATTTTTCCACGAAGGTTCCGTCCTGCTGGAAGCGGTAGATGGTACCGTTGCTGTTCGAATAGAAGGTGACACCGATGTAGATGTTTCCGTCTTCATCGTCTACATCCATCGAGTAGATGCTGGAAGTAGCCAGTTCTGCCGGCGCATCTTTCAGGAAAGAAGTCTGGTTCAGTGTGGAAGTAGCGATGTTGTAAGAGAAGAAAGTGTTGTTGGTGCTGGTTTCCGGCCAGTTGGAATAATCGGTTTCCGAGTTCACGAAATATACGTTTCCGTTTCCGGCTGTCATGCTGGTGGCAGTAGCCAGTACCGTTACGGCATCGTTGTTGCTCGGGTCAATCATCTGTGCGGTGTAGCCTACAGCTCCGTAGTCGCCGAACGAAATCAGGAATACCTTGTCGTTTTCTTCAATCAGCTGGTTCGGGTTTACCGTTACGGTCAGTGTTTTTTCCAGTTGCATGGTCTGCGGATTGATGACGAACACTTCGTTGTGGTATTGGTAGCCGGCGTCGGTCTTCGAGTAGGAATTGGCTACATACAGTTTGTCATTGCATTCTACGATACCTTCCAGGTTGCTTCCCCCTTCGAAGGTAGCCACCACGTTCAGGCTTTCTGCATCCAGTTTCGATACTTTACCGCCGTACTGGGTAATGTAGATATAACCGTCGTCGGCAGTCATGTAGCGCGGGTCACCTTCTGTTTCGCTGAACGCATAACGGTTCTGTTCTACACCGGCAGTATTCAGGCGGGCGATGTATTTCGAGTTGGCTACGATGACGTACAGGTAATCGTTGTACTCAATCATCGATTGTCCGGTATCTCCCAGCCGGGCGTTGTTCTGCTGATAATACAGGTCGTTGATGAAATCGCAGTCCTTGTTCGGCGCATAGAGTGAAATGTTGGCGTTGTTGGCTCCCATGGTACCTTCGTTCAGGATGAAAGCACGGTGATGTGGCAGGGTAACTTGTGAACCCTCATCGTGGAAATCATCGTTCGGGTCATCGTTGTCGCTACATGCGGTAAAAGAGGTTCCCAGTGCCAGCATGCACAGGGTAGAAAAAAGTAATTTTCTGATTTTCATACGTCTCTGTTTTATATTGGTGATTAAAAAGTAAAATTCACTGTCAGTTTCCACGACCGTCCGGGCATGGGGTAGAACTTGATGATGTCATACTGCTCGTCGGTAAAGTTTACCGCGTCGGCCTGCAGACGCAGCTGGAATTTCCGGAAACGGAAAGTTCGTGAGGCCGACAGGGTATGTTCTACATATCCGTCTATCTCATTCTCCGGGATGTTTTGCGAGAGGTAATAGCGTTTCCCCACTCCGATAAGGCTGTAGCTTACCGTTACCCAGGGAGTTTCCAGACTGGCCGAAGCGCTTCCGTTATGTTCCGGTGTATAAGGCAGCTGGTCCTTGTAGTTTTTCGATTCCGGATCGGTCAGGTCGATGGCTTTCTGCCAGGTATAGTTTCCGTTCAGGGTGAGGGCAATGCCTTTCCGGATGACTGTCCGGGTAGCCAGGGTAACGTCTAGACCGGTGATGTGAGCTTTGCCGTAGTTAGCCATCTTCCAGACATAAGTGGAAGGAAAGGCTACAATCTTGTCGGTTACCCGGTTGAAATAACCGTCGGCCGTCACCGTCAGGTATTCCAGAAGCGGATGCGGATTTGCGCTCCAGGTGACACCTATATTATATTCGGTCGCTTTTTCGGGGCGGAGCGAACGGTTCCCCATGCGGTAATAATACAGGTCGTTGAAGGTTGGTGTACGGAACGTGTTCTTGTACATCGCCCGCAGGTACAGGGCCTGTTCTTTCCACGGTTGCCAGCTGAGCGACACGGTAGGCGAAATCTTTTTCAGGTCGTCCGGCCGTTCGCCCTCCTTCACATGCTCTGTTATCCAGGTATTCACCCACGTGGTGCCGAACTTGAAGCGGCGGTAGCGGTATTGTATCTGCAGAGCTGTCAGCGAGGTGAAGCGGGTAGGGAAGGGACAGTCTGCCAAAGTGCTGCTCAGCGTGTTCACTGCCACATCCTGCGCCAGTGAGACGGAGAGTCCGTCCAACGGCTGGTAAAGAACTGTTCCCGAAGCATAGTATTCGTGCTGGGTATAGCGGTCGGTCGATACGCCTCCCTCATACTGTACGCCTTTGTCCTGGTATTTGTTCCAGGAATAGTTATATTTGGTCTGCGCCTGCAAGCTCCATTTGTCAGAGAAACGGTGTTTGAGGCGGGCCTGGATGAATCCGTTCTTGTCCCACAGGTGTTCCTGCGAATAGGGATTGTAAAGGATGACAGCTCCCGGCAGGCCGCGGTCCGACTGGTAATAATATCCTTTTACGGCCAGTTCACTATTCTCGCCGAACTCGTGGAAAAGATTGGCTTCCGTGTGCCAGGAATCCACTTCAGAATTATAACGTTTCGCTTCGGAGGTATATTTTCCGTTTTCCAGCATGAAAGGATATTGTCCGTCCGAACGGAGGTAATCGGCGTCGATGGAAGCGGTGGTCCGGCTGCCGAGACGCTGGCTGTAGCGGAGATACGGGTTTACATAACCGAAGGAGCCGGTCTTTACTTGAGTCTTCAGTGCCCAGTCTTTTCCGCCCGTCAGTTCCGGCCGTTCGGTCTCTATGTTCAGTACACCGGCCGAGGCATACATCCGGGCAGACTGGAGCAGGTCATCGCTCTGTCCTACACAGAGTGACAGGGATGCCACGTTGTCCAGCGAGAAGCGTCCGATGTCAATCTGACCTGCCTGACAGTTGCTTACGGCAATTCCGTCGTAGCTGATGGCGGTGTGGGCGGCTCCCATGTTACGTACCGAGACAGTCTTCATTCCGCCAGTGCCTCCATAGTCCTTCACTTCCGTACCGGCAAAACGGCGTACGGCATCGGCAATGTCCTGTATGCCCAAATCCTCGATAGTGGCCCGGTTGAGCGTCTGTATGGGAGCATTCGATGAGACACGGTTGGGCGCCCTCCGTGCCTCGATGGTCACGTTGGGAATGTCGTGTACGCGTCCTGTAATGCTGTCCGGCTCCGTAGTCTGCGCATGTACAGATACAGTAGCCCACAGCATACCGGCAGTCAGGCCTATTTTCCAGCTGCCGCTACGGGTCAGTTGTTTCGGTTCAATCATGTAAAAATAAAACTAGCATTGCTGCATGGTCTTGCCATCCTTTCCTCGAGGATGCAAGCATGACTTTTGTTTTGCAGGTCTTCTGACTTACTCCAGCCGTTTCCGCCTTCCCACCCGTCAACGATTTCCGGGCAGTGGCAAGAGGAGATGGAAACGGCTCTTCAGGGAGCTTACAGCAGCGGGACTGTCCGGGACTTTCACCCGATTCCCTTTTCATCCGCAGGTCCGCGCAAAGGAACCTGGTCGGAACAAAACTGCGACAAAGATAGGAATTCTTTTTGGTTTATCCTACATTTCGGATAATTTCTCTTCTATGGAACACATGCATTGCCTATTTCAATATGCATTCCTGTAATCCG
>USCT01000021.1 GCA_900553185.1 uncultured Bacteroides sp. | reverse complement strand
GAGGTCGGAGAACGAAAGTAGGAAGAAAACTACTTCGTTTTCCTCCTACTCGATTGTCTTATAAAACTATTGATACGGTGGTTCTTGGTGTGATAAATATTTTTAAGATGAAGAGAAGCTGAAAAACGTTTGAATTTTTGTAAGTTCGGTATAAATGTCTAAATTCGCAAAATCATAAAACAGGTGTCGATGGCCGGATTACGGGTTGTAAGTCTGGTCATGGACCCTTGAGGTTTACATGGGGTTACGGAATTTTATCTCTAAAATCAATTACATATTTTCAGATTACTATGAAAAAACTAACATTGTCACTTGGGATCTTGCCTTTTTTAATAGCTTGTTCCCCTTCGGAAAAATTGCCCGAGATACATGCGTTGTCGGTAGACGAGCTGGCCGTATCAGTTACTCCGCAAGAAAATCGGGAATATTCTTATACCGACAAGAAAGCTGGATTTTGGTATGGACGGGCACATCAGGACGAACCTGTTGACTGGTATGCCGGATGGAACCTGGCCAAGAAACGTATCTTTTCTGATTATACCTTGTCGGTTGACGGAAAACGTCTGGTACGTCAGGATGCTGAAGTTAAGGTTTTGCCTGATTGTTTGACTCGCTGTTGGAAAAATGCCAAGGAACAGCTGCAACTGGTGGATAATTACGAGCTGTTGTGTATTCGTTTGTCGGAGGTACAGGGTGACAGTATTTCTTTTACACTGAATGAAACTTTGCTGAAAGATGCCGTAAAGCAGGCGGAGGCACTCTGTTATACACCGGTGGAAGCACAAGATAGGGTGCTGAAGGTGGTTCCTTTGGTAGCACAGAAAGTGACATTCGATGGAAATACAATAAAGGCTCCCAAATCGGCAGAAGGTTTTCTGGTTACTTGTGGAACGGAGGCACATTGTGATTCATTAGTAGCTCTTTTCCGGAATCAGGGTAATGAATTATTGGCTGCACGTAAAGCGCGTATGAACAACCTGATTCAAGTAAATAATCCGTTGCATACAAACCTGCCTGAGCTGGATAAGTCATTGGCCTGGATTACGTTGACTATGGATGAGCTGATTACGGAGCAGCAGGGAAAAGGTATTTATGCCGGTCTGCCCTGGTTTAATGAATACTGGGGACGCGACATGTTCATAGCCATGCCGGGGGCAACTCTGGTTACGGGTCAGTTTGACTGTACGAAGGAAATTCTGAAGGATTTTGCAAAATTGCAAGATACAGATACGACTTCTGTTACGTGTGGACGTGTCCCGAACCGGGCCAATCTGGAAGGCATTCTGTATAACACGACCGACGGTACTCCCCGTTATGTGATGGAGGCCGAGGAATTGTTGAAGTATTCCGGCGATCAGAGTTTCTTGAAAGATATTTATCCTTCGGTAGTACTTAGTATCGATCAGAGTATCAGGCATCACATCGATGAAAAAGGATATTTGCTGCACGAAGATGCTGATACCTGGATGGATGTAAAGCGCAATGGTATACCGGGCTCACCGCGAGGAAACCGGGCAAACGACATTCAGTATTTGTGGTACAGTCAGCTGATAGCCGGCGTACATCTGGCTGAACTGATGAACGATGAGGCCCATGCAAAGGCTTGGCAGGAAGTGGCCGATAAGTTGGCACAGAACTTCGAACAGGATTATTGTAACAAGGACAGCATTCTGATATACGATCATTTGAATGCGGATGGTACTCCCGATTTACAGTATCGTCCCAATCAGTTGTATTGCTTTGAGCTGATAGGTGACGATACGTTCAAGCAGAAGGTAACCAGGCGCGTGTGGGAAGAATTGGTTTATCCGTGGGGAGTGTCTTCGTTGGCTCAGTGGGATCCTCAGTTTCATCCGCAGCATGAAAACTGGCACTATTACCACAAAGACGATGCCTATCATAACGGTACGGTATGGTTGTGGAACAACGGCATTGCCATGCAGCGCATGATTGAGTATGGTCAGCAGGAAACGGCATGGAAACTTTTCTGTAACATGAATCGTCAGGCTTTGCATGAAGGCGCAGTAGGCAGTCTGAGTGAGAATGCTGATGCTCATCCACGTGAGGGAGCTAAGTGGGCCGGACGTTCGGGTACCTTCCTACAGGCATGGAGTAATTCGGAACAGCTTCGCGTGTGGTATCAGTATTTTCTGGGAATCCGTCCGGACATGATGAAAAGGGTTATTACCGTAGAACCGAAGTTACCTGCCGAAATTACGGAACTGGAAACTTCCGTTAAGATAGGAAAGGGTACCCTTTATTATATCTATAAAGGCGGTAAGTTCAATGTGAAACTGGTAGGAGATGATGCTGAAGTGAAACTGATTTTGCCGGAGAAACCGGTAGCGATGAATCCGATATTCAAGGATGTGGATTTCTGTCAGCCGCATCCGTTGGAGCATTATCCATGTTTTGACACTTACCACAAAGAAGCGTTGACGTATTGATGTGTTTTACATACATCCAATAGCAGAGAGAAAGATTCCGGACTTGGTTTTGAGGTGAAAAAGCGTAGAAATGTAGTCCTGCGCTTCCGACAGGAAACGTTTCAGATTCGCCTCAAGACGGCCGGCAGTTTTTCCTTTTGTTAGCCTTTTCTTTTTGACGGCAAAAAGAAAAGGCAAGAAACATCCGAACAAGAGAGTATAAAAAAGGTGATTGTCCCGTTACGGAAACAACCACCTTTTTCCTTATATTGTGTAATATCTTTATCCGATATTCTTTACTTTAATCAGATATTCGGCGATCTGTACGGCATTCAGTGCGGCACCTTTCTTGATCTGGTCGCCAACAATCCAGAATGCCAAGCCGTTTTCGTTTGCCAGGTCCTTACGGATACGTCCTACATACACAGGGTCTTTACCGGCCAGGAACAACGGCATCGGATATTCTTTCTTTTCGGGATTGTCCATCAGAACCAGTCCTTCTCCCTTCGAGAAAGCTTCACGGGCTTCTTCTACAGAAACCGGACGTTCTGTCTCAATCCAGATACTTTCCGAGTGAGAACGCAAGGCCGGTACACGTACGCAGGTAGCGCTTACCTGTACATCCGAATGCATGATTTTGCGTGTCTCGTTGTACATCTTCATCTCTTCCTTGGTATAACCGTTGTCGGTAAATACGTCGATTTGAGGAATCAGGTTGAATGCCAGCTGGTAGGCAAATTTTTCTACGGTAACAGGTTCTCCGGCCAGTACCTGACGGTATTGTTCATACAATTCGTCCATGGCCGCTGCACCGGCACCACTGGCTGCCTGGTAGGTAGATACGTGTACACGTTTGATATGAGTCAGGTTCTCGATGGCTTTCAAAGCGACTACCATCTGGATGGTTGTACAGTTCGGGTTAGCAATGATACCGCGTGGGCGGTTTAATGCGTCATTCGGATTTACTTCTGGTACGACCAATGGAATGTCTGTATCCATACGGAATGCGCTGGAGTTGTCAATCATCACGGCTCCATACTTCGTGATGGTTTCAGCAAATTCCTTGGAAGTGCCTGCACCCGCTGAAGTAAAGGCGATATCTACACCTTTAAAGTCATCATTGTGCTGCAGAAGTTTGACTTCAATTTCCTTGCCGCGAAATGCGTATTTTCGGCCTGCACTGCGTGAAGAACCAAATAACAGTAATTCATCAACCGGGAAATTTCTTTCGTCGAGCACACGCAAGAACTCTTGTCCTACTGCTCCGCTCGCACCAACAATTGCTACTTTCATTTTCTTTTACTTTTATACGTGTTACTAAGTGTGATTGATAAGGCCGGCTTCATTCCCTCCGTCCTATTTTTCAATTGCCTGCAAAAATAAAACATTCTTGGATAACTATCAGTAAAAATGAAAGTTTTTTCATATTTTTGTCTTAGAAATGAATAGTGAATGCCCTTTTATGAAAGAAATGCTTGACTGGATAGACGTGAATATCCATTTCCCCATTACAGATCCTACGTGGATTTTCTTCCTGGTACTGGTTATAATTCTGTTTGCCCCCATTGTGCTCGAACGGTTGCGCATTCCGCATATCATCGGGATGATTTTGGCCGGAGTGGTTATCGGAGAACACGGATTTAACATTCTGGCACGTGACAGTAGTTTTGAGCTGTTCGGCAAGGTAGGGCTTTATTATATCATGTTTCTGGCCGGTCTTGAAATGAATATGGAGGATTTCAAGAGTATCCGGGTCAAGGCTACGGTCTTGGGACTGTTGGCTTTTATTTTTCCGTTAGGAATAGGTGTCTGGACCAACTTGCATATTTTGGGATATGGACTGATTACTTCAGTATTGCTGGCCAGTATGTATGCTTCTCATACGTTGATTGCCTATCCCATTGTGATCCGTTACGGTATTAACCGGCAGCGGGCTGTAGGTATTGCAGTTGGTGGAACGGCTGTGACGGATACGTTGACATTGCTGGTTCTGGCGGTAATAGGAGGTATGTTCAAAGGAGATACCTCTGAAATGTTCTGGATATGGCTGGTGCTGAAGGTTATTGTACTGAGTGCAGTGATTATGTATGCTTTTCCCCGTATCGGACGGTGGTTCTTCCGGCGTTACAGTGACAATGTCGTGCAGTATATATTCGTAATGGCCATGGTTTTCCTGGGTGCCGGGCTGATGGAGCTGGTGGGTATGGAAGGTATTCTGGGGGCTTTTTTGGCCGGTCTGGTCCTGAACCGGTTGATTCCGCATGTATCACCGCTGATGAGTCATCTGGAGTTTGTAGGAAATGCTCTTTTCATTCCGTATTTCTTGATCGGGGTAGGAATGCTTATCAATGTGAATGTGCTTTTCGGACACATTGATTCCTTGAAGGTAGCTGGCGTCATGATTGTGGTGGCATTGTTGGGGAAGTGGATTGCTTCCTGGCTGACACAGAAAATCTACCGGATGAAGGCCGTCGAACGTGAGCTGATGTTTGGTTTGAGCAATGCTCAGGCGGCTGCTACCCTGGCTGCCGTGCTGGTGGGATATAATATTATCTTGCCGGATGGTGAACGGCTGTTGAATGAAGATGTGCTGAATGGAACGATATTATTAATTTTGGTTACCTGCGTAGTCAGCTCCTTTATCACGGAGCATGCGGCAAAGCGGATTGTAATGAGCGATGTGGAGCTGAATGAGGAAAAGGCCAACGAGAAAGAACGTTTTCTGATACCGCTGGCCAATCCGGAAACACTCGAAAACCTGATTGCGCTGGGACTGGTAGTCCGTAATCCGAAGCGGATGGATAATATGGTAGCCTTGAATGTCATCAATGATAACGATGATTCCGTTCGTCTGGAGATGCGTGGGAAAAGAAATCTGGAGCGGGCCGCACAGATTGCCGCGTCAGTAAATGTTCCAATGAAAACAGTCAGTCGTTTTGATTTGAATATTGCGACAGGAATTCTTCATACGGCCAAGGAATATGATGTGACAGGTATTATTATCGGTCTTCATTACAAGACCAATATCGTGGATTCTTTCTTTGGCAGTCTGGCCGAGAATTTGTTGAAGAATTATTATCAGCAGGTCATGATTGCACGTTTTCAGATGCCTGTAAATACGTTACGCCGTATTCTGGTGGCTGTGCCTCCCAAAGCTGAATTCGAGCATGGTTTTGTAAAGTGGGTAACTCATCTGTGCCGAATGAGTACGCAACTGGGATGCAGACTGCATTTTTTTGCTCATCCTCAGACACTCGGGTATCTGAAGGGCTGTATTCAGAAATTACATAAAGAGGTGTTTGCTGAGTATCAGGAACTGGATAACTGGGAAGATCTGTTAATTATTACGGGGCAGGTAAATTATGATCATTTACTGGTGATAGTCAGTTCGCGACGGGGATCGATTTCGTATGATTCGGCTTTTGAACGGCTTCCCAACCAGATATCCCGGTATTTCAATAATAACAGTATCATGGTTCTTTATCCTGACCAAATGGGAGATCCCAATGAATCACTGACTTTTGCTGATCCACGTGGATATGCAGAAACCCAGTATTATGATAAGGTGGGGAAATGGTTTTACAAGTGGTTTAAAAAAGATTCATAAGTTTTTTATTTCATCAAGATACATGTGTGAAAAAGATCAGACCTGGCAGCAACGTACGGAATTGCTGTTGGGTGAAGAAAAGATGAAACGTCTGCGAAAGGCTCATGTGCTGGTAGTCGGACTGGGAGGAGTAGGTGCGTATGCGGCCGAAATGATTTGTCGTGCCGGGGTAGGACGGATGACCATTGTGGATGCCGATACGGTGCAACCAAGCAACATCAATCGTCAGCTTCCGGCTACGCATTCTGTCATTGGACGTCCGAAGGCAGAAGTCCTGGCTGCCCGTTTCCTGGATATAAATCCGGATCTGGATCTGACGGTGCTTCCGGTTTATTTGAAAGATGAAGCTATTCCGGAATTGCTGGACAAGACAAATTATGATTTTATAGTCGATGCCATTGATACGGTAGCTCCCAAATGTTATTTGATTTATCATGCCTTGCAACGTGGAATAAAGATTGTAAGCAGTATGGGAGCCGGAGCAAAGCGTGATATTACCCAGGTACGTTTTGCTGATCTGTGGGAAACTTATCATTGCGGATTGAGCAAGGCTGTACGGAAACGTTTGCAGAAGATGGGGATGAGACGCAAGTTGCCGGTAGTTTTCAGTACCGAACAGGCCGATCCGAAAGCCGTTATTCTGGTAGACAATGAGCAAAATAAAAAGTCGACGGCAGGAACTGTCAGTTACATGCCGGCTGTTTTCGGTTGTTATCTGGCAGAGTATGTTATTCGTAAATTATAAGGAAATATGATTCAACTGGAAGGTATAACAAAAAGTTTCGGTTCGTTGCAAGTATTGAAAGGAATCGATTTAACCATAGATAAAGGAGAGATTGTCAGTATTGTAGGGCCTAGTGGAGCGGGTAAGACCACGTTGCTGCAGATAATGGGAACCCTTGACAAACCGGATACCGGACGGATTATATTGGATAATACGGAAGTAAACCGGCTTAAGGAAAAGGAATTGTCTGCATTTCGAAACAAACACATCGGTTTTGTATTTCAGTTTCATCAACTGTTGCCGGAATTTACGGCGCTGGAGAACGTGATGATTCCTGCTTTAATTCAAGGAGTTTCTTCCGGAAATGCTCGCCGGCAGGCTTTGGATATGCTGGAGTTTCTAGGACTGAAGGAACGGGCAGGACACAAGCCATCTGAGCTCTCAGGAGGGGAAAAGCAACGTGTGGCGGTAGCGCGTGCCTTAATCAATCATCCGGCTGTGGTTCTGGCAGATGAACCTTCCGGGAGTCTGGATACCCGGAATAAGGAAGAACTGCACAGCTTGTTTTTCGAATTGCGTGACAAACTGGGACAGACTTTTGTCATTGTGACACACGATGAGGGACTGGCACTCCAGACCGACCGTACGATTCATCTGGTAGATGGACGGATCATTCAGCCGGAATCCTCCTTATCTGTGGAAACGGAAACCGGTATGGAACCTGTATCAGAAACTTCCACGGTATAAACAGGATTTATCAGTGAGATTCTGTTGTTTCTCTTTCCCTGTATTTTTGGGGAGACAGGCCCGTCTGTTTTTTGAAAAAGGTTCCGAAACTGGAAGGAGTAGGAAAGTTCAAGTCTTCGGAAATTTCTTGAACAGTCTTGTTCGTTCCGTCAAGAAGTGCCATGCTTTTTCGGATGATGGCTTTGAATACCAGTTCCTGTACGGTGTAGCCACATACTGATTTGGAAATTCCTGACAGGTATTTGGGCGATAGAAAAAGTTTGCCGGCATAGAATTCCACTCCGCGTTCCTTCATGTAGTATTTATCAATCAGTTGGATCAGGCGAAGGAAGATTTCTGTCTGCCGGGCCTTGTTGGCTTTTCTGGAAAGGTATAGCCGCTGAAAAACGGAACATAAGCGGTAGGTAAGTGACAGGAGAAGAAGTTTTCGTTCGCTGGTGGCAAACAGGTCTTCCTGTGAAGGGGTATCTGTTCCTAGAAGAGCAATATAACCTGATACATTTTCTTCGTCGCCGGTTTTCCATACATAGTGGGTATCGGGTGACATTTTACTGTATAAATGGACAGAATATACCTGATTTCCCAGTACATCTTTAATGGGGGCAACTTTGTAGATAAGCATATAAACTTCCAATTGGTCAGACTGGCGGATGATGCGAAATGTTTTTCCCTCGGGAAGAAAAACCGTTTCTCCAGCTCTGGCCGTATAGGTTTCTGCCGAAAGGGAAAAGTCGAATTCCCCTTTTGTGCAGACAATCAGCCCGATACCGAAATTCAGAAGTCCGTTTTTGAAACTTTCCGGAAAATCGGAAACCGGTCCGCCCGATGAACAGACATCAGACCGACCGGTTATTTCTTTCTGCAATTTTTCGAGTCTTATAGTTGCGTTTTCCATTGTTGTTACCGATCAAGCGATTGATTCCGCTAAGATAACAATTCCTGTGATAAATTACCGGACTTGACGGGAATTCCTCCCGTCAGGCCGATAATTTCCTCTTGCGATATGGATAAACGAGAACAAAGAGCATGGCAATCATACAACCGTAGAAAGTCCACCCGGACATTTCCTTTACGGCGGCTAGAGTAGCTTGTACCTGGACCTTTCCTTTTGTGGAGATAGCCGCCATGTGTTCGGCTTCTGTTTCACTTTTTCCCTGATGGCGCATTCCTTGCACGGTCTGGTCGTACGATATGGCCGACTGGACATCGGTTCTGTCTGTATCCTGTGCAAACCGGGTGATGAAATGTTGCTGGCGTTGCTGCAGTACATTGGTATACAAAGCTGTTCCTATACCCGGGCCAATGACCATTCGTACGCTGAGCATGATACAGATCCAGGTGGAAAGGTATTTATACGGCATTCGCTGGTTGGCATGAACCGCTGTAAGCGAATAGATCAGCATCATGCCGGTAGAGCGGAGGATAACCGGATACTTCATGCGTTCATAAAGGCCTGCGGTCTGTACCTCGAAATACATGAACAGGGCCGAAACACCCAGTAGAAGAAATCCGACGGCAAAAAGGTATTTCAGTTTTACTCCTCTTGCTCCCAGGATAATGGCAATGACTGCACCGATAAGATATCCGGCTATGCTCCAGTTTCCTAACGCTGCGTTCTGCCAGTTGTCGATTTGCATTCCTACTCCTGTAAATACATTGACAAAAAGGGAACTTGTGTTGAATATCATCAGCAACAGGAAGAGTACGATTCCCATGTTGATGGTACGCAGCCGGAATATGTCCAGCAGAAAGTAAGGTGAATGCCCTGAAGATTCCATGTAAAAGAATACGGCTCCGAAAAATACGGCAAGTAAAGTAGAACGTATAATGGTCGGATCAGAATACCAGTCGAGTGTCTTTCCGTATACTAATACATAGATTATGCATACCATCATGGCACTGAATACGGATACGCTTCCGAATTTCCGGAAGTTGACCGGAAATCTTCTTCCCGTATAGCTGTGGTAAGGCATGGTAATGAAAATAATCAGGATGGCACACAGCGTCATTCCCATCATGTAATAATAAACATCCTGCCATTGATAGGTATAGGCCAGCCAGGCGGTAAGCGAAGTTCCTATCTGTCCCAGTATCATGAAGAACAGGTAGATGACAGGCATACTCTGACTTTTTTCTTTGTCCAGTCTGTCCCATCCTTCGGCGGTATCGGGTTCCATTCCGGGGGTTATGTTTCGGGTTGCTTCCATATCGAATGCATATTTTATGAGCGTAAACAGGTTGACCATCATCAGTACCATTCGCAGAAAGCCCATGATGAGGCTGCATAGAGCCAGCAGGAAGATGTTGTCGGTCACGGCACATACATAGCTTAGCAGATACAGCATGGAAAAACCTGTAATACACATGAGTTTTTCCCGCCGGATGCAGACCAACTGGTAAAAGAAAGGAGAAAAAGCAGCCATTCCGACGGAGGTTACAAAACCCACGAACTGGATGTGTTCTGACTGGATTCCCAATCCTCCGGTCATTTCACCGCTGTTGGCTGTGTATACGCCTCCTACTGTAAGAATCGGTACAAAGAGCAGTATCAGGATGACAATTCCCAGCGGTTTGGGAACCCAGCGGTAGAACGGATAGTTTTGAGTATACGGGATCATGATCGGTTTATAATTTAGCTTTTACAATGACCATCATACCGGCTGCCAGACGTTCGTTGTCTTCCGGTGAAAGGTTCTCGAAATCGATGCGTACCGGTATGCGCTGGCGTATTTTTACAAAGTTGCCGGCCGAATTATCTGTGGGAACCAGTGAGTACTTAGCGCCCGTGGCTCCGGAGATTGCTGTAATTTTCCCGGTAAATTCTTTCCCTTTGATTGCATCTACGGTCAGAATGACTTTCTGGCCGACTGAGAGATTTTCCACTTGTGTCTCTTTATAGTTGGCGATTACCCATTTCTGAGTATCTGGAAGAATGTAGGTAATCGTTTGTCCTGCCGTGATGAATTGTCCTTCTTCGATGGTACGTCTGCCCAATTTCCCGTCGCACGGAGCCGTAACGACAGTGTATGACAGGTTTAATCGGGCCATCTCAAGTGCGGCACGTGCCCGCTGTATGGCAGCTTCTGTATTTTCCCGACGGCTCGATACCTCATTGACTCCTGAGATTGCAGCTTTTTGCTGGCGTTTCAGCGCTTCCAGTTTCTTTTGGGTGGCTTCGTATTCGGTGGTTATCTGTTCCAGCTGGATGGGAGTAGCGGCGTTTCTTTTCAGCAGGTTTTCATAACGTTGCTTGTCTTTTTCCAGTTTGGCCAGTCTGATTTCCACTTCGGATATGGATGATTCGAATACGGATGCGGAAGCTTGCGAAGTGTGCAGGGTTTGTCCGATAACGGCGGCTCCGGCCAGCGCGTCTTTCAGGCTGGCTTCAGCTTCCATCACCTTGATCTTATATTCACGGTCATCGAGTACCATGAGTGTATCTCCTTTTTTCACAGACTGATGTTCTGTGAAATAGATTTTTTTGATGTAACCTGAAGCACGCAGGTTTACAGGAGAGATGTATTGTTCTATCTGGGCATCGTTGCTGGTTTCGTTGAATTTGTAATTCATGAAGATTTGTACGACTTGTGCCAGTCCTATTAGAAGAATGATGATTCCGAAAGCACTTGCCATACGTTGGCGTCGACGCTGTTTTCTTAGTTTCAGTGCTTGTTGTTCCAATGAGTGATTCTGTGTATTTTGTTCTTTTGTTTCCATAATTATCGCAATGTTTGGGGAGTTAAATCGTTTTTAAAAGGTATTTAAATGTTCTTTTTCAATAGGTTCTCCAGATTTCCTGTCAATTTCAGCAGAGAGAGGTTGGTTATTTTGTAATTGTAATGAGCGGAGATGTAGTTGTTTTGTGCTTCGCTCATGCGCATTTCGTCTTGTAGGACTTCGGTCATCGAAGCAATGCCTTCGCGATAGCGGTCGGAAGTGACTTCGTATACATCTTCTGCTAATTGATAATTGTCCTTTTGTTTGGTAAAATTTCGCTGGCTGTTCATCAGTTCGTTGGTTGCATTCAGGTATTGGGTCTGCAGATTCTTGAGTGTATTTTCGTAGTTGAGTCTTATGTTCTCTCTGTCTATTTGGGCTTTCCTTATTTTAGCGCGTTTGTCAAGACCGTCGAATACCGGAATGCGCAGGGTTATTCCTATGCCTGACGAATTGTACCAATGATTGGATGGTCCGGAATGAAACCAGTTCCTGGCTTTGTCTGTAAAAGCCGAATACATGAGGCTGCCGGTCAGACTGAGCGATGGAAGGTAACCTTGCTGGAGCATTTCCTTTTGCTCTCCGGCGAGATTTTCTTGTTTTCTCAGCATTTGCAGTTCGTATAGATTTTCTGAGAGTCCGCTCAATGTTACGGGAACGATGTCTTCTGTGTCAATGGGTGTCAGTGCGATGGCGGTTTCTGACGGATAATCCATGACATATTTCAGCAGGTTCAGCTGCTGGGTAAGCATGGATGTAGCATTGTCGTATTGTACCTGTAGATTTTCCAGGTTGATGTTGACCCGTTTCATATCTACTTCCATAGCCATTCCATTGTCATAAAAAGCTGCTGTAATATCTTTCAGTTCCTGCAGGCGGCGGATGTTCTCTTTCACAATGGCAATCTGTTCCGTTGTACTTTGTCCGAGGTAGTACATTTGGGTAATCTGCATAATCAGATCCTCGCGTGCTTTTTCGTATGACAGACTATTGATGTCATCCATGATTTTAGACAGAGAAAGTGCTGTATATACAGTTTGATTATACAGAGGCATTTGAAGCTGCAAACCCGCTGAGGCATTGTATTGCAGCGTATGGGTTACGTTGTATGGATTCCCATAGGCAGATCCGTCCGTGACCGATACGGGTGGATTGAAGTTATCGGTAAACGAGGCGATGGCATTGATTTGTGGCAACAGTTTGGCACGGTTTTCAGAGATTGTATGTCTTCCCTTGACAATATCGTTCCGTTTGGTTTCTAAAGATAAATTGTTTTCTATGCCTATTTTCAGACATTGGTCCAAGGTGAGGATCTCTTGTGCATTCAAATAGAAATACGAGCAGAATGCGGTAAATGTGAGTAATAATCTTTTCATATCTTTGTTCGTTTATCTGATGCAAAGATAGATAGTTACACTCATGTGTTCATTACGGTATTTTCGCTTTGGATATTCATATTTTCCTTTTCTGAAGGAGAGAGGGGTGAGATGGAAAGAACAGTTGGCTTTTCGGTTGGCTATCAGAAAAACTGGAGGCATCCGGTGAAAGGTCAGCCGGATGCCTCTGTATAATATTGTTGGAAAAACATCCGTTCGTTTAAAGTGAGACGTCCGTTCGTTTGAAGTAAAACATCCGTTTATTTGGAATAAGACGTCCGTTCGTTTTTCCGAAGGATGGGTTTAAAAGTTGAAGTGTCAGAATTGTAAGGTGGCCAGTTGCGGGTTGTGGTCGGAAAGGAATCCTTTTCCATCGGCGTTTTCCTTAGGAATCCAGCTGCGACTTACCTTTATTTGTGGGGTAACGAAAATAAAATCTATTTTCTGCCGTTCTTCCATAGGCAGTTGTCCGAAATCGTGGTATGTATAAGAAGCTCCTTCTTTCGTATCGGCAGTTTTATAAGCATCTTTTAGTACGAAGGCGTTGGTTGTCAAGGTCTGGTATGCTTCCGAAGTATCGTCTACATTAAAGTCTCCTGTCAGGACAGCCGGACGTTCACCCACAAGTTCCTGTATGCGTTCGATAATAAGTAACGCTCCTTTTCGTCTGGCTTCCACACCTACGTGATCCATGTGGGTATTGATGGCCAGGAATACTTTTCCTGTACTTTTTTCTTCCAGCTTGGCCCAGGTAGCAATGCGGGTGCAGGCACCGTCCCATCCGATAAATCCGATGCTGTCTGGATATTGTGAAAGCCAGAATGTGTTACTGTCCAACAGCTTGAAGCGGTCTTTCCGGTAAAAGATAGGAGCATATTCTCCCTGCTCTTTTCCGTCTTCCCGTCCTATTCCTACTTCTGCATATTCCGGCAGACGAGTCTTTAGGTCTTCCAGCTGGTTGTGCAGTACTTCCTGCATGCCTATGATGTCCAGTTTTTCCTGGTGTATGAATTCTGCTACGTGATCTTTTCTGTATTTCCAGTTATTTTCATTGTCTTCCGGATTGTCATAGCGGATATTAAAGGTTCCCCAGTTGACAGTTGTGGGTTGTGCGGTTGTTTGCGCAGAGGCGCTTCCAAGAAATCCGACTCCTAGTAGGGAAATCAGCATCCATTTTTTTAAGTACTTCATAGATTGAGAATTTTAAATGATAAATATTTAGTAGGAGTAAAGTTAGAGATTTTTGGTGAAGTATAGAAGAAAAATGAACTCATTTTGTATCTTTACACCGGATATTATTAAAAATGAAAAAAGAATGAGTCATATACAATTAGGCAGGTACAATCAGTTGGAGATTGTTAAGGAAGTAGATTTCGGCATGTATCTGGATGGAGGAGAAGACGGCGAAATTTTGTTGCCGAAACGTTATGTTCCGGAAGGTTGTAAGCCGGGAGATGTATTGAATGTATTCATTTATCTGGATATGGACGAACGTCTGGTGGCTACGACGTTGCATCCTTATGCGCAGGTAGGGGATTTTGCCTATTTGGAGGTAGCCTGGGTCAATGAGTTCGGAGCGTTTCTGAATTGGGGATTGATGAAAGACTTGTTCGTTCCGTTCCGTGAGCAGAAGATGAAAATGCAGAAAGGCCGTAAATACCTGGTATATGTTCATCTGGACGAAGAAAGCTATCGTATCATGGCTTCGGCCAAAGTAGAGCATTTCCTGTCGAAGGAAAAAGCTGATTATCGTCATGGAGAGCTGGTGAAAGTTCTGGTATGGCAGCGTACTGATTTAGGATTCAAGGTTATTGTGGAAAATCGTTATTACGGAATGCTTTACCACAATGAGATATTCCAGACCTTGGAGCCGGGCATGGAAATGGAAGCATACGTGAAACAGGTACGCGAAGATGGAAAGATAGATCTGGAACTACAGCCTGACGGACGGAAAAAGGTGAAAGAATTTGTAGATATTCTGTTGGACTATATTCGCGAGAATCAGGGATATGTGCCGTTGAACGATAAGACTGATGCAGAAGTTATATACCATACATTTGGAGTCAGTAAGAAAACATTCAAGAAGGCAGTAGGCGATTTGTACAAGAAACGTCTGGTGATATTGGAAGAAGGGGGAATCCGTTTGGCGTGATTCCCTATTAGAAATAGGAAACTCCCTATCAAAGGATGGGAAGTTTCTGTTGCAGGAGGATTTTTATCCTCCTATTTTTGTATTGTAGAACCAGAAGAACTACTCCGATTTCTAGAATATGTTAAAACTTGAAGCGTATGAAGATAAGACAAATGATGTTGTGGCTTGTTGCGGTCCTTTGTTGGGTAACACTTCCTGTAAAGGCTGCTGGTTTGGGGGATATTCGGATAAATGCCCGTTTCCTGACAGACCGTATGGCTTTTGAACTGAACCTGAATCAGTCTCAATATGATGACTTGTATGAGGTAAACTTTGACTTCTTGAATGGCATTGATCCGTATGTCGGCGATCTGGCTTATTCCAGAGCTGCGGCAATGGACGCATATTATCGCTATCTGGATGAACGAAACGATGATTTACGCTGGATTCTTTCGAGCGCGGAGTATTTGCGTTTCATGGCTATCGACTATTTTTTCCGTCCGATTTATGCTGTAAATCATTGTTGTTACTTAAGGGTGTATCAGATTTATCCAAACCGGAGTTTCTTTTATTTTGGTCGTCCGCATCATTACCTGACTTATCGTGGAGGGCACAGCCGGTTCCATTGTGGCGGAAAGAGTTATTATCGGACACATTTCAGCCGGCGTTATACGCATGCCGTATATGGAGGAGCTTTTCGAGCTCGTCCGGATTTTCGGAAACACGATTTCGGACCGAATGTCCGTCCGGGTGTCAGACCTGGTGGACCTGGATATCATTTTACTCCGGTTCATCCTAAACCCGACAAAGGAAAACGTCCGGGTAGGGAGGAAGTAAACCGTCCGGGAAACCGTCTGGAAAACTCGGGGATTGTCCGTCCCAATAAACCTGTCGACCGGAAGCCGCAAGTGGGCAAACGTTCGGACGGGGAAAGTAGACGTCCGGTAACTAACCGGATGAAAGGTAGTACGGACAAGCGGGATGGAGTAAGCCGCTCTTCCCGTTCGGGTGTATATTCACGACCGAATGTGAGGGAACGTTCTCATACACGCGAAAATGTCCGTAAGGTAGAACGGAAGAATAATAACAATAACCGGAAACAAACTGACCGTCACTTCTTGCGTGAAATGTAGTTAACTCGTATTTTTGTAACCGTTACCAATCTGTTCGTGAAAAATGAAATCGTGGATAAAGCGTGTTACAATCGGATTGGTCTCGCTGTTGTTGCTTACGATAGCGGGACTTTTTTTAGGACGGAGTGCTTTACTCTGTCGGGTTGCCGACCGGAAGATCGGACAATTGGAGCAACGTCTGGGGGTACAGATCCGTTATGAACAGCTTCGGTTTGTTTCTTTTTCCGAGGTAGAGATGACGGGGCTTTCTGTTGTTCCTCCGGGAAAAGATACGTTGCTTCGGTTAAAGCAACTTCGCTTGAGGGTGGATGTAATGCCTTTGTTGCAGAGAAAACTGTCTGTGCGCAGGGTTTATACAGACGGATTGATTGTTTCATTCGTCAAGAAAAACGGAATATCCAATTACGATTGTTTGTTTCGTGGCCGGAGTGAAAAATCGGCAGGGAATGAATTGTCTCAAGATCAGCCGGATTATTCGACACGGGTAAAGCATCTGTCCGATGCCGTATTCAGATTGTTGCCGGAGAATGGAGAGTTGAACCATACGCGCATTACCGGTCAGCGTGATTCGCTGATTACTTCTTTCTGTGTGCCTTCACTGAAAATCAAAGACAATCACTTTCATGCGGTTATTCAGGTGGCAGAAGCCAATTGGAGGGATTGTTGGAATGTCTCGGGATTTCTGGCGCATGACCAGCGAAGGATGGAGGGACAGCTTTTTGCCTGTGAGCCTTCTGGACGTGTAGCTTTGCCGTATATAGGTCCTCATTATCAGGCAATGGTTGCTTTTGATTCCATAGCGTTTGCGCTGGAGGAACATGCTGGAACAAAAGGACAACGAGTCTTGGAAGGAAGCGCATCGGTTGCCGGGTTGGAGGTCTTTCATCACAGACTGTCTCCTGATACGATATTGTTGAATCGCGGAAAGCTGGATTACAGGCTATTGGTCGATAAACAGGTGGTGACACTGGACAGCGTATCAAAAGTTACGTTTAATCAATTACAGTTCCACCCTTTTGTCCGGATGTCGAAGGAAGGACGGTGGCATCTGACCGCATCCATTCATAAGAAGGCCTTTCCTGCTTCCCAGCTCTTTGCTTCTCTTCCTGTCGGACTGTTCCGGCATGTACAGGGATTGCGTACCGATGGAAATCTGAAATATGACCTGTCGGTTGATATTGACTGGAACAGTCTGGATAGTCTTCGGTTTTCTTCCGACCTGGTGGGGGAAGGCTTTCGGATTACTGATTTTGGAAATACCGGACTGACGCGTATGAATGATGAGTTTGAGTATACCGCTTATGAAGATGACCGGCCTGTCCGTACTTTCTCTATTGGTCCTTCCAATCCTAATTTCCGTTCGTTGGACCGCATTTCTCCGTTGCTGCAGATGGCTATCATGCAGTCTGAAGACGGAGGTTTCTTTTATCATCGGGGATTTTTGCCTGGGGCTATCCAGGAAGCTTTGGCGTACGATTTACAGGTCGGCCGTTTTGCCCGGGGCGGAAGTACCATTTCCATGCAGTTGGTGAAGAACATTTTTTTAAACCGGCATAAGAACATCGCCCGGAAACTGGAAGAAGCCTTACTGGTCTGGCTGATCGAGAATCAGCGGATCACTACCAAGGAGCGGATGTATGAAGTTTATCTGAATATTGTGGAATGGGGTCCGATGGTATATGGAGCGTGTGAAGCTTCTCATTTTTATTTCGATAAGGAACCGTCCGATCTGACAGTCAATGAAGCCATTTTCCTGGCTTCCATCATTCCGAAGCCGAAACATTTTCGTTCTGTATTCAATCCGGATGCTACGTTGAAGGAAAATCAGGAAGGTTATTTCCGGTTGTTGGCAAAACGTCTGCAGGTAAAGGGAGTTATTACGGCTGAAGAGGCAGAGGCTGTTGCTCCTGTCATTGAGGTGAAAGGACCTGCCAGGTCCTGGCTGTTACGGACAGATACATTGACCGTATTGGCCGATTCTGTACCTGCACGATAAAACTTCGCCCCTGCGGGATGAGTTCATGGCATTGAATCATCGGGCAGGGGCGACTGTTTGGATTTATCCGGTTATGTTATCGTTTCTTTTCCAGTGTCAGAGGGATTCCTTGATAGAAATCTAAAAGTTTGATTCTGAAAATATAGTCGTATTTGGCCTGTATGCAGTCGGATACGGCTTTCATCCATGTAGTACGTGATTCGTTGTATTCGGTAGCATTGGCTTTTCCGAGCGTATATTTTTCTTTTATCAGCAGAAACGATGCCTTGGCAGCCTCATCGGCGGTTTTGCTGCTTTCGTATTTACTTTCAGCATTTACTGCATTATAGTAGGCTTGCTGTATTTCTTTATACAGTGTTTTCTTGCTTTCCTCAAGCTGCCAGTTCAGCAAGGTTTCCTGTACACGGGCACTTCGTACCCGGTTACGGGTACTGAAGCGGTTGAAAAGAGGTACACTGAGTGTAAATCCTACATACTGGCTGAAGTTATCCCGGAGTTGTGTCCCGAATCCGTTGTTTTCGTGTCCGGATACTTTGTAATAGTTGGTTCCGAGTCCGGCACCAAAGCTGAGTTGTGGATAATAGGCACTTTGAGCGATGCGGATACTTTTTCCGGCTCCTTCCAGTCGGTATTGTGCCGCTTTGATGCTTGGTTTAATTTGTAGTGCCTGATGATAGATGTCTGTCGGAAGAGTCAGTTGGCTGGAATATTGGATGGCATCTGTGTCTGGTGATACAATCTGGAAATTATCCGGCGAAGGCAATTCCAGCAGTTGGCTCAGATCCAGTAGCGACAGGTTGTAGTTGTTGTCAGTCTGTACGGCCGAAAGCTGATCCTGTGCCAGGCGTGATTTTGCCTCGTACAGCTCCGATTCCGAAGCTTTCCCGTTGTCGAAATAAGCTTGTTTTTGTTGTAGCATTTCCTCGCTCAGTTTTACCTGTTCGTGGGCTACTTTGGCCAGTTCTTCGTTGAAGAGTACCTGCAGATAGGCCGATGCCACCTGAACGCTGATGTCTTCCTTAGCCTTCTCAAGGTCTTCAACGGCCGCTTTCAGATTAAGTTTTGCCAGTGCGATGTTATTGGGTATCTGCATTCCGGTGAAGAGAGGAACGGAGGTGCTCAGACTGAAACTGGTATTTTGTGTATTGATACTCTGGTAAGTATTATCGGCCTGCAGGCTTCGTCCGAAGTTGAACGAATAAGAGGTGCTTCCGTTCAGGTTGGGTAAACGGCTCCATTGTGCTGTATTCAGTTCAATTTCGCTTTGCTGTTTGTTGGCCTCTTGCTGTTTGATGGTAATGTTATGATCGATGGCATATCGGATGCACTGTTCCAGATTCCAGGCTGATTGGGCGTATATAGGCAATGTACCTATCCAGAGCATTGCCAGGCAAATGTATTTCAGTTTCATGGCTTATACCTCCTTTTTAAGTCCTCGAACCAGTTCGTTTGCTTTCAATCCGTTTTTCACTTCGATCTTGATTCCATCACTGATACCTGTCTTGATGGAACGTCGGGCGAATTTCTGAGTCGGAACACTGTCCGTCAATACATAGACAAAGGTGGAATCTCCCTGAAACTCCAATGTGCTTTCGGGAATGCACAGTACATTGTCGGCGCGCTGCAGCTCCATTTCTGCGTTGGCGCTGTATCCGGAACGGATGGTTACGTCGGACGGGACCTGAATGGCTGCTTTGATTTCGAATTGGTTGGCTCCGTTGTTTTCTACGCTCTTGGGGGATATGTATTCCAGTACGGCGTCAAATTTCATGTCTTGCAGAGCTCCCAAAGTGATTTTGACGGGAATTCCTTCGTGGATGCGTCCAACTTCGGTCTCGTCTACATTTCCCCGGAAGATGAGGTCGCCCATATTGGCTACTGTAGCAATGGTGGTACCATCGTTGAACGTATTACTCATGATAACGGAGTTACCTACCTTGATGGGTACATCCAGAATCAGTCCGTCGATGGTAGATCGAATAAGGGTACTGCTGAATGAGGCGCTGTTTTTGGTGATACCTTCTTTTACGATTTCCAGGTTGTCTTTGGAAGCTTGCAGTTCCTCGCGTGCCTGTTTGGCTGCCAGCAATGTCTTTTCGTATTCCTCGCTGCTCACCAGTTTGTTCTTATAAAGCTGTTCCATACGTTCCAGATCGGTTTCTGCCTGTTTGCCGTTGATGGTTGCCAGACGTACACGACTCTCGGCCGAATTCAGTTGTCCCAGTTCCGGGATTACCTTTACTTTGGCAATAACTTCTCCTTGCTTTACCGTCTGTCCGGCCTCTTTATACACTTCGGCAATGATACCTGATATCTGAGGCTTGATCTGTACTTCGTCTCGTGGTTCTATTTTACCGGTAGCGACAGTTGTTTGAATAAGAGTATCTCTTTCTACCCTGGCTACTTCGTATACCGTTTCTTTAGGTTGGGATTTTTGATACAGGAAAACAAATGTTCCTAGAAAAATCAGTCCGATAATAATCAGAACAGCTACTTTTACATACTTCTTCATAAGGCTAAATTTTTTTGGTTTTGACTTTTTGAATCGTTTTTATTTTGGTTTGTTTATGTTATTCGTCCCGAATGGCTTCTATCGGTTTGATGGCCATAGCCCGGTATGCCGGGAACAGTCCCGCCAGCAGTCCCAGTACGATCAGCAGAATGTAGGCACCTATTGCTTCCCAGAAACCGATCTGAAACCGGACAGGAGCGGTAGGGGTGGAAGTGACACTTTCCATAATGTTCAGCAGGAAGACTGCGAATGTAATTCCGGCCATACCTGCAATGATGGTCAGCACGATACTTTCTGAAAGAATCTGTTGCAGGATGTCATTGGGCTTGGCTCCGATGGCCCGCCGGATACCGATTTCGGTGGTCCGTTCCTTGACGGTTACCATCATGATGTTACTTACTCCGATAGCTCCGGCCAGCAGGGTACCCAGTCCGACCATCCATCCCAGGATACGGATACCCGAAAACAGGTTGTCTATCATGCTGAACATGGCTTCCGCATTGACTTGTATCAGTGCTTGCTGGTCGTCCGGATGAATCATGTGAGCTTTTTTGACGACTTGTGCCACTTTCTTTTCTACTTCACTGATGGAATATCCTTTATGAGCCGTGTAACATAGCAACTGGATTTTCTGTCCGAAATTGTAGTTGTTCTGCATGGTGGTGAATGGAACAATGATGGAAGTTTCCGAGCGTCCCTGGATGGAGATGTTTCCATTGGCCATGCTGACTCCGATAACCTGATAGTAGATACCGTTCACTTCAATGAACTTTCCGCATGGGTTTTCTCCGCCAGGAAATAAGGTCTCATAAATTCTCTTTCCGATGACACATACTTTCCGCTGGTCTCGTATATCCATGTCGTTCAGGTAACGTCCCATTGTGATCTGTGGTTCTTCTATCAGTCCATATTCCGGGTACAGTCCCTTTAAGGTACTGGAGATCTTTTTATCCTGATAAACAGCGTTGACTCCCCAGCGGGCCAGGCTTGGTGTTACGATTTCTACCTCACTGACATTGCGGCGTATGCGTTCCACGTCTTTGTTTTCCAGATCCCAGGTCCGTCCCTGCTGGAAGCCCTTGTAAGCTTTGCTGGTCGGGTTGGTACCCAGAAATCCGGAGTTGGTGGCAAATCCCTGGAACTGTTGGGATAGTTTGTCTTGCATACCTTGTGCTCCTCCCATCAGGGCTATCAGCATAAAGATACCCCAAAAGATTCCGAAGGCAGTCAGCAGGCTGCGTGTTTTGTTGCGGGTGATGGTGACAAGAATTTCCTGCCATGTATCTAAATCAAATTTTTTCATAGTTACTCTGCTCTAAGTGCTTCAATGGGACGGATGCGGACTGCTTTTCGGGCTGGGAAAAGTCCGGCCAGTGTTCCGGCGATGATGAGTGTAAGGGTAGCCTGGACGGCGATACTGAGGTCGACAGTCGGATTTTCAAAGAATGTCATCGAAAAGACTCCCATATCCATGGTTTGCTTGCCGGCCACGATGTTCATGTACTCCGTAACGGCAATGCCTGCTACCATACCGATGTAACCGAAGAATGTCGTAATGACCACACTCTCGGAAATGATTAGCCATAAGATGGAAAGCGGTTTAGCTCCCAGTGCTTTCCGGATTCCGAACTCGTGTGTACGTTCACGAACAGTAATCAGCATGATGTTACTGACTCCTACAATACCGCTCAACAGGGTAAAGATACCGATTACCCAGATGGCAATGTGCAGAATGTCGTTTCCGGCCTGTTGCTGAAGATATTGGGTAAAACGGTCCCATATCCAGATGGCTCCTTCGTCGTCGGCTGCAAATTGTTTTCGGAGTCCCATCATTGCCCGGTAATCTTGACTCAGCTTTTCACTGGCTGCTTCGTCAGTGATTCCTTGGGTGGTAAATGTCAGGTTGTCTATGCTGTCTCCTTTTCCATATACCAGTTGTAAGGTAGTAAACGGTACGAGAGCGGAAGGAGAGAAGCTGTTCTGGTCAGTGTAAATACCGACTACCTGATAAACGACTCCTTGTGCGTTGATGTATTTTCCGATGGGTCGGGTACGTGGAAACAGCTGTTGAGCGGTTTTTTCATGGAGAACGATCACTTTCCGGTGGTCATCGATGTCATTTTTGTTGATGAAACGTCCTTCTTTCAGCCTGGCAGCTTCCAATTCCGTATAATTGGGAAATATGCCGTCCAGTGTGATACTGACGTTTTCCTTTTCATAATTCAGGTAGACTCCGCTTTGGCTTACGGTGGCTCCTGTTGTTACGATTTTGTCGGGAAAGCTTTGCGCTGTCTGCATTCTGTCCCTGTCGTTCAATGAAATACTTCTCCCTTCTTTCAGTCCGTTGTAAGGTTTACTGGTATATCCGGGATAAATTTTCATGGAGTTCATTTTCATGTCCGCGGTTTGTCCCTCGAAAGCGTGGATCAGTCCGTTTCCGGCTCCCAGCAGGACTATCAGCATGAAGATTCCCCATGCTACGGAGAAACCTGTCAGTGCGGTTCGAAGTTTGTTACGCATGATGGTTCCATATATTTCTTGTATAAGGTCAATCATAGTTGTCGTATTATTTCATGTATCCGTTGATACCGAACGGTGAAGCGTTATGGTCAAGGTTTTCTTCGATCTGTTCGATAACTCCGTCTTTGATGTGGATGATTTTGTTGGTTTGGTTGGCTACTCCGCTTTCGTGGGTTACTACTACGATGGTAAGCCCTTCCTGATCGTGTAATTCCTTAAGAATGTTCATGACTTCGATGGACGTTTTGCTGTCGAGGGCTCCTGTCGGTTCGTCGGCCAGGATTATTTGAGGCTTGGAAATCAGTGCCCGGGCTATAGCGACCCGTTGTTTCTGTCCTCCGGAGAGTTCGTTCGGCATGTGATGGGCCCATTCTTTCAGACCCAGTTTGTCGAGGTATTCCAAAGCCAGTTCGTTACGTTTTTTCCGGTTCACTCCCTGATAGAAGAGAGGAAGCGCCACATTTTCCATGGCATTCTTGAACGAAATAAGGTTAAAGGATTGAAAGATGAAGCCGATCATCCGGTTTCGGTACTCTGCAGCTTTTGTCTCGCTGAGGTCACGGATTAATACATCGTTCAGGTAATACTCTCCTGAATCGTAATTGTCCAGAATGCCTAGAATGTTGAGCAGTGTGGACTTCCCTGATCCGGAAGCTCCCATGATGGAGACAAATTCTCCTTTTTCGATGTCCAGGTTGATACCTTTCAGCACATGAAGAGGAGCTCCGTTGTGATAGGTTTTTTGAATGTTCTTTAAATGAATCATGTTTTTTCGTTGTTTGTGTTAATAAGACGATGCGAATTTAGAAAAAGTTACATGAATAAGTAAATAAAGTACGAAAAATATTTGTTCTATTTTAGGGTATTCTTTACATTTGTGCATAAAATTAACCCTAATAATATTAATGTCATGAACATGAACAACATGGAGAAACCGTATGTGGTTGGTATGGATATCGGCGGAACAAACACGGTGTTTGGCGTCGTTGATTCACGTGGTAATGTATTGGCTACTGATTCAATAAAGACTCAGCAGTATGATAAAATTGATGAGTACGTGGATGCTGTTTGCAAGAAACTGATACCACTGATTCAGCAGTTTGGTGGTGCAGAAAAAATAAAAGGCATGGGTGTCGGTGCTCCTAACGGAAATTATTACAATGGTACGATTGAATTCGCTCCGAATCTTCCGTGGAGAGGTGTTATTCCATTGGCTTCTATGTTCGAAGAACAGTTGGGTATTCCTACAGCATTGACTAACGATGCGAATGCTGCTGCTATTGGTGAAATGACCTATGGCGCAGCTCGTGGTTTGAAGGATTTCATCATGATTACCTTGGGTACAGGTGTAGGAAGCGGTATCGTGATCAACGGCCAGCTGGTATACGGACACGATGGTTTTGCCGGCGAGCTGGGACATGTTATTGTTAATCGTAACGGTCGTCAGTGCGGTTGTGGACGTAAGGGTTGCCTGGAAACTTATTGTTCTGCTACAGGTGTGGCCCGTACGGCACGCGAATTCCTGATTCAGCGTACAGAGCCGAGTTTGCTGAGAAACATTCCGGCCGATGAAATTCAGTCAAAGGATGTATACGATGCAGCTGTAAAAGGCGATAAGCTGGCACAGGATATTTTTGATTTTACCGGAACTATTCTGGGTCAGGCACTGGCTGATTTCATTGCTTTCTCAAGTCCGGAAGCTATCATTCTGTTTGGCGGTCTGGCAAAATCTGGCGATTATATCATGAAACCTATTCAGAAAGCGCTGGATGAGAATGTCTTGAAAATCTACGCAGGTAAGACGAAATTGCTGCTTTCTCAGTTGAAAGATGCTGATGCCGCTGTTTTGGGCGCAAGTGCATTGGGCTGGGAAGTAAGAGAAAACTGATTTGTTTTTTCACCGATAAGGAATCGACTTATATTTTATTATATATAGGTCGATTTTTTTATTGGCTTCACAAGTAAGGACAACAAAAAAACCGATTGGTAAGTCCAACCGGCTTTTTTATGTAAGGAATAATAGTTTTCAGCTTATGCGTTAACGCGCTTTTCCTGAATTCTAGCTTTCTTACCAGTAAGAGCACGCAGGTAGTACAATTTAGCGCGGCGTACTTTACCGATTTTATTGACAGTAATGCTGTCGATAGCCGGAGATTCCAGCGGGAAAATACGTTCTACACCTACAGTTCCTGACATTTTACGTACAGTGAAACGTTTCTTTTCACCGTGACCAGAAATTTTGATAACAACACCACGATACAACTGTACACGTTCCTTGTTACCTTCAACGATACGGTATGCTACTGTGATAGTATCACCTGCTTTGAATGAAGGATGCTGTTTGCCAGTAGCAAATGCTTCTTCTGCAATTTTAATTAAATCCATTGTTTTTTGTTAAATTAAATTGTTTGATCGTTACAACGCAACATATCAAGTAACTCTTCTTGACAGCGATTACGCGAAAGCGGTGCAAAGTAAGTCATTTTCTTTGGAATGGCCAAATAAAGACAGTTATTTTTTATCGAAAGTTGGTTGACTTTTCTTTTTTGGTTAAATTTGACCATTCAAATGAAATCAAGTAGAAAGCTTATGATAAAGAATTACGTAAAAATCGGCTTTTTGGCCGGACTGTTTTCTCTGTATGCCTGTTCTTCCAGTTATACGGTGACAGGTATAGAGGGTGGACGGGTAGCCATGACGGAGGTATACGATAAAGATCCCGATGCCGGAGCGGCTGCTTTGCTTAGAACCTATCAGTTGCGTATTGACAGTATAATGTCGCCGGTGGTCGGACACTCGGCTGCCAGCCTGACATCGTACCGTCCGGAGTCTCCGTTGTCGAATCTGATGGCCGATGTCATTAAATTGTCTGCTTCCCGATTGACGGGAGAATCGGTTGATGTGGCTGTCATGAACATGGGGGGTATACGCAGTTCGCTTTCAGAGGGTGAAATTACGTATGGCGACATATTCGAGATCGCTCCTTTTGAAAATACGTTATGCCTGTTGACGATGGAGGGAACATCCCTGCAGAAACTGTTTGAACAGATTGCTGCCTTGCATGGTGAAGGATTGAGCGGAGCCCGGCTGGTCATTTCGAAGGACGGAGAGCTGCTGAATGCCACTGTCGGTGGAAAGGCAATCGATCCGAAAGCTGTTTATCGGGTGGCTACTATCGACTATCTGGCCGAAGGAAATGATAAGATGTCCGCTTTTCTGGAGGCGAAATCAAAAACTTTGCCGGCCCACGGACTTTTGCGGGATGTCTTGCTGAATTATGTGAAAGAGTGTGAGCAAAAGGGTAAATTCGTGCAGGCTGAAGTAGAAGGACGTGTTGTTGTAAAATGAGAGGGAAAGGAAAAATATGAGAAAGATAGTTTTGTTTTTGTGGGTATGTCTGTTGGCCGGAACGCTTTCGGCTCAGCATGACAAGGAAATATATATTTTTCACACAAACGATATGCACAGCAGGGTAGAACCGTTCAGTCCGGAATATGCTGATACAATGTTGGCTGGCAAGGGAGGTTTGTTGCGCAGGATGGCTTTTATCAAGCAGCAACGCAAGGAACATAAAGACCTGCTGTTATTCGATTGTGGCGATTTTTCACAAGGTACACCTTATTATAATTTGTTTAAGGGAGAGGTCGAGATCCAGTTGATGAGCCGGATAGGATACGATGCGGGTACTATCGGTAACCATGAATTCGATTTCGGGCTGGATAACATGGCCCGTCTGTTCAGGATGGCCAGCTATCCCATTGTATGTGCCAATTACGATGTGAAAGGTACGGTGTTGGAAGGGCTGGTGAAGCCATATACCGTTATTGAACGCGATGGGGTGCGTATCGGGGTGTTCGGTCTGGGACCTCAACTGGAAGGACTGGTCTCGAAGGCGAATTACGGAAATGTCAAGTTCCTGGATCCGGTATCGGAAGCCCAGCGGGTGGCCGATATTCTGAGAAATCAGGAGAACTGCGATCTGGTAATTTGTCTGTCTCATCTGGGTTGGGAGAGTGAGCCTTACTCGGATGTGGAACTCATAGAGAATACCCGGAACATTGACCTGGTGCTGGGAGGACATTCACATTCTTATTTTGAAAGTCCGAAGTATTACCGGAATCTGGATGGCGTGGAAATTCCTGTACAACAGATGGGGAAAAACGCCGCTTTTGTAGGCAAAATGATCGTAAGGATGAAAAAGAATTGATGTATGGGCAAAAAAAGTTTTGGCTGGATACTTATCGGGCTGTTGCTGGCGGGACAGGTGGCGGCGCAGCCTGTTGGCATACTGAACCAGGTATCCGATACGGTAGCCTGTCGGAAATGGGTCGACGAACAGCTTCGTTCGATGACGTTGAAGCAGAAAATAGGTCAGCTGTTCATTCACACGGTAGCGCCTGTGCTTTCGCAGCGCAACAAGGAAAACATAGCTGCGGCTATTAAGGAATACGGAATAGGAGGGTTGTTGTTTTCGGGAGGCGACCTTAAGAAACAGGTAGAGCTGACCAACCTGGCCCAACGTCAGTCTAAAATTCCCTTGATGATAACTTTCGACGGTGAATGGGGGCTGGCCATGCGACTGAAAGGTACTCCTTCATTTCCCAAGAACCGGGTGTTGGGCTGTATCAGTCAGGATTCGTTGCTTTATGCTTACGGGCGTGAAGTAGCCCGCCAGCTGCATGAAATAGGTGTTCAGGTAAATTTTGCTCCGGTAGCCGATGTCGACAATAATCCGGACAATCCGGTGATCAATGTCCGTTCGTTCGGCAGCGATCCGGCAAATGTCGCGCGAAAAGTCATAGCCTATATGCGAGGCTTGCAGGATGGTGGAATCGTGGCAGTATGCAAGCATTTTCCCGGTCACGGAGATACGGATGTCGATTCACACAAAGCTTTGCCCAGGCTGGGATTCACCCGTGAACGCCTGGACAGTATTGAGCTGTATCCATTCCGGAAAGCGGTAGAGGCCGGTATCAGCGGAGTAATGGTAGGACACCTGGATGTACCGGAACTGGGTACGGAGCCGGCCTCGGTTTCGGTGGATATTGTACAGAATATGTTGAAACATCAGCTGGGATTTCGGGGACTGGTCTTTACGGATGCGCTGGAGATGAAAGGTATTTCCGGTAGGGAGGCTGTCTGTGCGCAGGCACTGATTGCCGGAAACGATCTGTTGCTGGCACCGCGTAATCTGAAGAAGTCGATGGCCAGTGTGCTGGAAGCTGTCCGGAAAGGCAAGCTGACGGAGGAAGAGATAACCGAACGTTGCCGGAAAGTGTTGACGTATAAATATGCAATGGGGTTGAACAAGACTCCGAAAATAACTTTGGAAGGGCTGGACAGCCGGTTGTCTACACCGGAAACGGCCCGGCTGACGGAAGCTCTGCAGCGGGCTTCGGTTACGGTAGCCAAGGATGACAGTGACTGGTTGCCTTTGGATTTGTCGTTGTCGGGCAATGTATTGCTGAGTGTGTCGAACTCCCTGTCGGAGAGCTATCCGCTGTATAAAGAATTGCGTGAAAAGATGTCGATTTCCTGGATGCGTGTCGGTCAGGATTCGTTGAATGTTGTCGAGGAACGGCTGCGTCCGGCCCAGCGTCTGATTGTTGCGTTGCATACTTCCAAGGTAGCCCCTTACGACGAATGGCTGGAGAGACTGGCGGCCGATAAGCCTTTGATACTGATATGCTTTGAGCCTCAGCAAGTCCTGGAAAAGTTGCCGAAGATTCTGGCAAAAGCCGCTGCCGTTATCGTAGCACACGAAGAGACCGACCGGTTGCAGCAGTATGTGGCCCGTGTGTTGCTTGGAAAAGAGGCGGTGAGCGGAAGATTGTCTATCGCGGTGAGTGAGAACCTGTTGGCCGGAGCTGGTGTTTCCATCGATCCGGATATTCCCCGTTCTTATCAGCCCGAAGATTTTGGCATGAATTCGGCCGTACTGGCACAGATTGATTCGATAGCCTGGGAGGGAATCCGTAACGGAGCTTATCCGGGATGCCATATTCTGATTCAGAAAGGAGGTTATCCGGTATACAACAAATGCTTTGGAACGTATACGTACGATGGAGAGATTCCGGTCAAGGAGAACGATTTGTACGATCTGGCTTCACTTTCGAAAACGACAGGAACGTTACTGGCTGTGATGAAACTGTATGATGAAGGAAAGTTCGGACTGACGGATAAGGTTTCCAAATTTGTTCCGGAGCTTCGTAAAACCAATAAGGAGAACCTGACTGTGCAGGATCTGCTTTTCCATGAATCCGGACTTCCGGCATATCTGCCGTTCTACATGAAGGCTATTGACCTGAAGAGTTGTAAGGGCGGTCTGTTCCGTAAAAAACAGGATGCCAACCATCGGGTACAGGTAGATGCCAATCTGTATGCCTGCACTTCTTTTTCGTACAAGCCGGAATGGGTTTCGGATACATATTCTGAAGAATATTCCCTACAGGTGGCCGATAGCTTATACCTGAAACCGGAATTCCGCAAGGTGATTTTGAACGAAATCGTCAAGGCTCCCTTGAAAGGACGTTCCTATCGCTACAGTTGCCTGAATTTTATGTTGCTGAAAGAAATGGTTGAAGCGATTTCGGGTGCTCCGATGGACGCATACCTGGACAGTGTCTTTTACCGTCCGATGGGATTGACGCATATCGCTTATTGTCCGCTTCGCTATTTTGACAAGTCACAGATTGTACCTACGGTAAAGGAGGACTTCCTTCGGAAAGGTCCCTTGCAAGGCTATGTACACGATGAGGCTGCCGCGTTTCAGGGAGGAGTTTCCGGCAATGCCGGATTGTTCGCTACGGCACGCGATGTAGCCCAGGTATACCAGATGCTTTTGGACAAGGGTGTTTTCGGAGACCGTCGTTATTTGAGTCGTGCTACATGTGAACTGTTTCTTACCATGAAATCGAAGGAAAGCCGGCGTGGACTGGGCTTCGATAAGCCGGATATGGAGCACGAGGAAAGCAGTCCCTGTGCCGTGGAAGCTCCGGCTTCGGTGGTGGGACATACCGGATTTACCGGGACCTGTGCCTGGGCCGATCCGGACAACGATCTCGTTTTCGTCTTTTTGAGCAACCGTATTTATCCCCGTCCGTTTGACCGGAAGGCGCTGATGCGTCTGAATATCCGTCCGCGTATTCAGCAGCTCATGTATCAGTCACTCATGAAATGACTCTATTTAGACGAAATACAAATTAGCCAGAAAATGCAATGTTGATGTTACAATCTATGCTAAAAATACTACCTTTGTACCATCAATTAGTACTAATAATAACTTAACTTTTTTACTACAATGGCTTACGTAATTAGTGACGATTGTATCGCTTGCGGTACTTGTATCGATGAATGTCCGGTAGGAGCAATCTCAGAAGGTGACAAATATTCTATCAACCCAGACGCTTGCACTGAATGTGGTACTTGCGCTGACGTTTGTCCTTCTGAAGCTATCCACTTGGGATAATAGAACAATCGTCTGTATGACAAACTAACAAGGGCTGCCCGTAAAAGGGTGGCCTTTTTTATTGGGGGGGTGATAGGGAATGTCTGTTTATCCTTTAGAAATCCGATGGTCTGATGATAGAATGGCAAAATGTCAAAATGATACTGTCGGGTCCTGAGAATCGTCCGGTTCGGGTTGTTACCGGATCCGATTGTGAAAAAGAGATTCTTGTGCGTTTGTCTTTTCCCTTTTTGTCTCTCTATTGTCTGTATTGCTGTTTTCTTGTGTTGTGTAAATCAAAGACCGGTTTCTTTGTGACAGGTGGATGTGTTGTTTTTATAGCTTCTTGTTCCTGTTGATTGGCTGTCTGATTTCTTCTATCTGGAATTTTTAGGTGCTGAAAATAGTACCTGTAGGTGGTTTTTCAAAGATGAGCGCTCATCTTGTTCCGTTTGTCAAGGAGTCTTTACTGTTTTTCCTAGTCAGAAATTATTTTCTTTCTCATGTTTTATTGTGTTTTTATGGATGGAAAATGTATGATTTCTGCATAAATACATGTATCTTATTGTATTTTGATGCATTTTTATACCTTTTAAGTGTGTGGAATGAACTGAGGTTTATGAATGACAAATAAGTTGACAGGATATATTTGTGTGAAAATGAAAGTGTATTGCCTGATTCTGTGTTATTTTGTTTGGGTGGCTCCGTATGAATCTGGATTCTGAAGTTCCAAATGCGATCACGAAACCAGGTATTCTGACAATTATTCTTCTACCCAAAACCGCCAACTGCAACAACACGTCGCATCGGTTACTTCCGGAAAGCAGCTGATACACTTGCAGGCAAGGCGGTCGTCGATGGTACGGGCAAAACCGGCATATTCTATTTCGCCCACCGGCTTGCAGGGGTGAAACGGCATTCCCTTGCGTTCGCGGGCACGTTGAACACGACATTCCCGCGTACGGTAGATCAGCACCTTTCCGTTGTCCTCCCAAATCAGATCCGCTTCGTTTACATTGGTATAGAAGCGTAGTTGCAGGGCCTGGGCCAGCCCTTCCAGACCGGGATGTTCCGGCAGATTCAGAAACTGCTTGATGCGTCTGGCTTCGATGACGGTATACCGTCTCCAGGCTTCCATGTCGTGATACATGGCTTCATCCATTCCGTATTTCTTCTCGACGGACTGAAACCAGACTCCGTCCATGGCCAGCCAGTTCTTGGAATAGTCTTCGATGAGCTGAATGAGTTTTTCTTTGGGCAGCGATTGTATAAATTCGTTTTTCATTTGTATCTTTACGTGGTTTATGTATTTTATTTGCGGCTAAGTTACAAAAAATAGCCGGAAATGTACATGCCTTGATTTCTCAACACACATGAAAAACAACTGATATGCGATGAAAAAGATGAATCTGTTATGGATAATGGCATTTCTGTCGTTTCCAAATCTGCATGCACAGCATCAGATAAAGTTTGATACCCCCAATCCGCTGGCCGATACTCCTGCATGGGGAGGTAAGAATGCTTCAGTGTCTGCCGGTGACGCGATAAAAAACCTCGATGAAAACTGGGAACATACTACTTTGCCGATTGGCAACGGAAGTATAGGAGGAAATGTTTACGGATCAATCGGTTCGGAACGCATTACCTTCAACGAAAAATCTTTGTGGCGGGGCGGACCCAATACGTCGAAAGGGGCGGCTTATTACTGGAATGTAAACAAGGAGTCGGCTCATGTATTGAAGGATATCCGCCAGGCTTTCATGGATAATGATACCCGGAAGGCGGCGGAACTCACTCAGAATAATTTTAACAGCGGTGTGCCTTATGAATCGAATGCCGAGGAACCTTTCCGCTTCGGAAGTTTCACTACGGGAGGCGAATTCCGGATAGCGACCGGACTGGCCGATTCGGATGTTACGGATTACAGCCGGGTGCTTTCCCTTGATTCTGCTACGGTGAATATCGGATTCGTTGCCGGTGGAGTAAAATATACCCGTACGTGTTTTGTGTCTTATCCGGATAATGTGATGGTGGTACGGTTCTGCGGGTCGGAAGCCGGAAAGCAGAATCTGGTATTTTCGTATCTGCCTAATCCGTTGTCGACGGGCAAATATGTCCGCAGGAAGCGAGGCGAATGCTGTTATGTTTCCAGCCTCGATAACAATCACATGAAATACGTGGTTCGTGTAAAATCGGTGATAAAAGGTGGAAAGTCATGGACTGATGATGAGGGCAGGATTCATGTGGAAAATGCCGATGAGGCGGTCTTTCTGATTTCGGCAGATACGGACTATCGGATGAACTTTGATCCGGATTTTTCGGATGCTGAAACATACGTCGGAGTGAAACCTTTAAAGACAACGGAGGAATGGATTCGTCAGGCCGTATCGTATGGATATGACGGGCTGCTGGACAGACATTATAGGGATTATGTTTCCTTGTTCGGACGTACGGCGTTCGAGCTGAATGCTTCTTATGGCGGTACTGCAAATCTGGAAAGACTGTCTACTCCCAAACGGTTGGAAAGGTACCGTACGGGGGCTCCTGATTATGAGTTGGAGACATTGTATTACCAGTTCGGCCGTTACTTGCTGATAGCCAGTTCAAGACCGGGAAATCTGCCGGCTAACCTTCAGGGAATCTGGCACAACAATGTAGACGGTCCCTGGCGGGTGGATTATCACAATAACATCAACATCCAGATGAACTATTGGCCTGCCTGTCCGACAAATCTGGCAGAGTGTGAACTTCCGCTCATCGATTTTATCCGTACACAGGTAAAACCGGGTGCTGTAACGGCAAAGTCGTATTTCGGTGCACGGGGATGGACAACCTCTATCTCTTCCAATATTTTCGGTTTCACAACTCCGTTACGGGATAAGGATATGTCGTGGAATTTTTCACCGGTAGCAGGACCTTGGCTTGCTACCCACGTATGGAACTACTATGATTATACCCGTGATTTGGATTTCTTGCGTACGGTAGGTTATGATCTTATCAAAGAAAGTGCCCGTTTTGCGGTGGATTATCTGTGGCATAAACCGGACGGATCGTATACGGCAGCTCCGTCTACCTCGCCTGAACATGGTCCGATAGACGAAGGAGCTACTTTCTCACATGCGGTGATCCGTGAAATTTTGCTGGATGCCATCGCGGCCAGCAAGGTATTGGAAACAGATACCGCGGAGCGTCAGGAATGGAAGCAGGTACTGGCCGGCATTGTTCCCTATAAAATAGGACGTTATGGCCAGCTGATGGAATGGTCGAAGGATATTGACGATCCGTCGGACAATCACAGGCATGTGAATCATTTGTTCGGCCTTCATCCGGGGCATACCATTTCTCCGGTTACTACGCCTGAACTGGCCAAGGCTTCCAGGGTGGTGCTGGAACACAGGGGCGACGGGGCAACCGGCTGGAGTATGGGTTGGAAACTGAACCAGTGGGCACGGCTTCATGACGGTAATCGCTCTTATACACTGTATGGCAATCTGCTTAAGAACGGTACGAATGAGAATCTGTGGGATTTTCATCCACCTTTCCAGATTGATGGAAATTTCGGAGGCACTGCCGGAGTCACTGAAATGTTGTTGCAAAGCCACATGGGATTTATTCACCTGCTTCCTGCGCTGCCCGATGTATGGCATGAAGGTAAACTGACCGGAGTGCGCGCACGTGGAAATTTCGTTATCGACATGTACTGGCAGGATAATAATCTGACCAAAGCTGTGGTTCATTCCGGTTCGGGAGTTCCTTGCAGTATCTATTATAAAGGAGAAAAACTGGAGTTCGCTACCGAAGCCGGCAGTGTATATACGGTTCTCTGGAAAGATGGAAAGATGAAACTGGAATAACAGACGTGTAACCGTTTTATTTCAAGATAAACAGCAGCGTATCTGGGTGGGTGGCTA
>USCT01000020.1 GCA_900553185.1 uncultured Bacteroides sp. | reverse complement strand
AAATAAATAGATCTGATTTATATTTCCCCCGCGGCCTGCCCCCGTGTGACACTGCGGCAGGTTGCACATTTTTTATTTATTAACTTGGAATGAGTCTTCTGCTTGGCGAAGTGGAAGGCTCATTTTTTTTACAGGTAGGGATTCCGAAAATCGGTGTGTCCTCTCGGTAATTGGGTTCACCGGATTCGAAACGTATGTTTCCCGTGCGGAGAACGTACGTTCTGCATGTCTGGAATGTATGTTTCGGGTACGGAGAATGTAGATTCTTTCACTAAATCAGAAAGAATGTGTACCTTACGTTCCCTGTCGGACTGGAACAGGGGCTTCAAAGTAGTCTGAAAAGTACATCTTGAAATTGTCATTTTGATACTTCTTTAATTGGTTTTAAAAATAAAAGGTTACAATTGTTAGGTTAGTTGCACGAGAATGTATACCTTTATGCCATTATGTATTGCTGGGAAACCTAATAGAACAATTATGAGAAAGACAAAACTATTTTTTGTGGGCGCTGTTGTCCTGATGCTGGGAGGGACGGTGGCACACGCCCAGTCGTGGAGAAACGGCGGGCCGCTTCCCTTGGATAAGCAGTATGCCGGTTATCCTTGTGTGAATTTATTGGACAGTACGAGTGTGACGGTGGAACCTACCGGACAAGGTTCGTTTGCGGTTTGCCGGGCGGTTCAGGTACAGACATCTGAGGGAGCTTTGCAGCAACGGGTGTTGAAATACGATTACGATCCGCTGACGGCTGCCGCCACTTTCAGACGGGTGACCATCTATCATACGGACGGAACCTATACGATGGTCGATGTGAGCAAGGCATACGATTATGCGGCTCCGGCCAGAGCCATCTACTGGGGAGCCCGTCAGATCATGCTGGAGCTGGGTGAACTGAAATCGGGGGATGTTATCGATTATGAAATCGACAAGAAAGGTTTTACGTATGCCTTGCTGGGCAATATGCCGCAGGAGGAAGATGATTCGCGTTTCATTCCGCCCATGCGCGGACAGTTTTACGACATCGTGCCTTTCTGGTCCAGCGATCCTACCTTGCGGAAGGTGTACCGGGTCAGTCTTCCGGCCGAAAAAGAAATCCAGTTTCAGTTTTACCAGGGTGACTGTACTTCTTCCATGCGTTATGAAGACGGCCGGAAAGTCTATACTTTCGCAAAAGAAGCTATCATGCCGTTCCGTCGGGAACCGAACATGGTGGATCTGTATGATGCCGCTCCGAAGCTGATGATGTCGACTACGGCCGACTGGAAAGAGAAATCGCGCTGGTTTTATGGTGTCAACGAAGATTATGGCAGCTTTACCGCTATCCCGGAAGCCCGGAAAAAGGTGGATGAGCTGATCCGTGGAAAGAAAACCGAACTGGAGAAAGTGGCAGTTCTGACACACTGGGTAGCCGATAACATCCGGTATGCAGGCATTTCCATGGGTAAGGGCGAAGGCTTTACCTTGCATAATCTGAAAATGAACTATACGGACCGTTGCGGCGTGTGCAAGGACATAGCCGGTACGCTGATTGCTTTTCTTCGGATGGCCGGATTCGAGGCTTTCCCGGCCATGACCATGGCAGGCAGTCGGGTGGAAACCATTCCTGCCGATCATTTCAACCACTGTGTGGCTGTGGTGAAGCTCAGTGACGGAACGATGATGCCGCTCGATCCTACGTGGGTACCTTTCTGCCGGGAACTGTGGAGCAGTGCCGAACAGCAGCAGAATTACCTGCCGGGGACACCGGAAGGAACTGATCTGTGCCTGACACCGGTTTCAGATCCGGAAAACCATTATGTACGGATTCAGGCTCAGAATACACTCGATGAAAAGGGTACACTGAAAGGGTCTTTTACCATCGAGGCGGAAGGACAGAGCGACAGCAACATCCGGCGCATCTTCACCACCGGATTCCAGAGCGAATGGAAAAATTCGCTGGAGCGTCAGTTGCTGAATGTCTCTCCCAAGGCCCGGCTGAAAAGTGTAGATTACGGGCGTGCTCCGAAAGACTACCAGCTTGCTCCGATACGGATTACGTTCCGCTACGAAATCCCGGATTATGCAATGAAGGGTGATGGAGACGAGCTGATTTTCAAACCTTTCGTACTGAATAATCTTTATACGCAGGTGCTTTCTTACCTGCGGATTGATACCAGTCTGGAAAAACGGAAATACGGATTCAAGGACGCCTGCTCCCGTTTGGTAGAGCTGGAGGAAAGTTTGAAACTTCCGGCCGGTTACAAGTGGCAGGGGAAAGAAAAGCAGGATAGTATGGATGGTTCCGGCGCCGGATTTACCGGATGTCTGAAACAGGACGGGAACCGGTTACAGCTGAAGACTTCCCTGCGCCTGAAGAAGCGGGTTTACGAAGCTTCCGACTGGGATAGTTTCCGGAAGGCAGTAAATGCAGCCAAGGGATATGGAGAATATATTGTGGTAAAAAAGTAACCACTTATGCGATTGTTTAACATGAAGCGAAGAGTAATGAAGACATTATCTGTATATATAGGAATACTGGGAATGCTTTTGCTGGCTGTTCTGCCGGCAAAAGCCGCATCGGAAGCCGAATTCCGCAAACTTTCGAAGACTTATACCCTGCGTGCCGACGGCAGTCAGGAGTTACGTGTACAAAAGGAGCTGACTCTTTTCACACACGCGGCTATGAACGGATTGTATGGAGAAACATTTATTGTGTATGATCCGGAATATCAGAAACTGGAAATCCACGAATCTTATACCCGTCAGAAGGATGGTACCGTGATTCAGACTCCGGCCAATGCACTGGTGGAGGTCTTGCCGGCCGCAGCAGCCAATGCGCCGGCCTATAACCGGTTGAAAGAAATGGTCGTAGTACATACCGGACTCGAACTGGGTGCCACCATCGTACTGGACTATTCCATTGTGAGCAAGGCCGGTTATCTGCCGGAACTTGATGTCTGCTGTCCGGTCAAGGAACTTTCTCCCATCGATGAGTTTGTTTTCCGTCTGAATGTTCCGGCTGGAAAATCGGTACGGTATGAATTGCTGAATGCTTCGGCCAAACCGGTCATCGCTCAGAGAGGTGGAATGAAGTCATTTACCTGGACGTTGAAGGATGTGAAGCCTCGTCCTTATGCGTATCCTTCCGGAAGAGGAAATATGGGACAGGTACAAGCCGTTGGCAGTGGCATGATGCCCGTTTTTGTAGCTTCTACGTGGGCACAGTACAATGATGCCTTGAAAACCCTGAGTAAACAATTTAACCCCGGCAATCGTTCCGTGGTTGAAGCCAAACTGGCTGAACTGACCCGGGGGATAAAAGATGATCCCCAGGCAGTGCGTAATGCCATTGCCGGTTATATGGCCGGTCTGTACCGGTTGGGAAGTTGCGGTGTATCCTTGCAGGAAGCCGGCTACCGGTTGCGTCCGGCTTCGGAAGTGATCCGTTCGGCCTGTGGAACCCAGGCGGAACTGGTAAACCTGGATGTCACCTTGCAGCAGGCAGCCGGACTGGAAGCCGAAGTGGCAGTTTGTGCCTTGCGTCCGTCTGTAAATGAAAGTCGGGGACTGGCTACGGTTATGTCGTTGGTAGCACGGAGCAAGCTGATGCCCGAGAAGATTACTTTGCTGGGAAACGAAGAAGCCTGTCTGCAGCCTTTCATGACGGTGACCGGCCTGGAAGGGAAACCTCTGCTGCTGGATGCCTGCCTGAATTCAAAGGAAATCAGACAGGTAGATACTCTGGAAGTTGATGAGAAAAAGTTACAGAAGCCTGCGGAGGGGTGGGGAGTAGTCACGCTGTCCGATCCGTCGCCGGTACGTACGCTTTATGCGTATGCTGCCAATACGACTGTCTCAGAGAATATCCTGTTGCCGAGGACGATGGATTGTACACTGGAAACCTTTGTCCGTCTGCCTGAAGGAATGAAATGGACCGGACGTGCCGATAAGGAAATCAGCAATGCCTGCGGTAAAGTTTCATTCAATTACGAGGTGACGAAAGACGGAGTAAAGGTGACCCGTACCATTCGGGTAGGCCGTCAGTTGCAGACTCCATCCAATTACAGGGAGTTGTATGCCCTTCTGGCAGAATGGAAAGATGCCAATAACCATACCCTGGTTGTAAAAGAATTGCCGGAATGATGGATCGGCAGATAAAATAAAAAAGGAGGCTTTTAAGCCTCCTTTTTTATGATAGATTGATCAGAAAATCAAATCTTATTTGTCGCCACGGATAGCTGCGATACCCGGGAGTACTTTACCTTCGATAGCTTCCAGCAAAGCACCACCACCTGTAGAGATGTAAGATACCTGGTCAGCCATACCGAACTTGTTGATACAAGCTACAGAGTCACCACCACCGATCAGTGAGAATGCACCTTCTTTAGTTGCTTCTGCGATAGCTTCTGCGATAGCCTTAGAACCACCGGCGAAGTTATCGAATTCGAATACGCCGGCAGGACCGTTCCACAGGATAGTCTTGGCACCCTTGATGGCAGCCTTGAATTCTTCGCGAGTCTTAGGACCTGCATCCAGACCCATCCATCCGTCAGGAATGTTCTTGTCGTCGCAAACCTGAGTGTTGGCGTCGTTAGCGAATTTATCAGCAGCGATACAGTCGCAACCCAATACGAGGTTTATGCCTTTTTCTTTAGCTTTAGCGATGATGTCGAGAGCCAGCTGAAGTTTATCGTCTTCTACCAGTGAGTTACCGATCTTACCGCCCTGAGCTTTGGCAAATGTAAATGCCATACCACCGCACAGAATCAGGTTGTCTACTTTATCCATCAGGTTTTCGATGATACCGATCTTGGTAGAAACTTTAGAACCACCCATGATGGCAGTGAACGGACGTTTGATGTCTTTCAATACGTTGTCAACAGCTTTCACTTCTTTTTCCATCAGGTAACCCAGCATCTTGTGGTCAGCGTCGAAGTAGTCGGCGATAACGGCTGTAGAAGCGTGTTTACGGTGTGCAGTACCGAATGCATCCATTACATAGCAGTCAGCATAAGAAGCCAAAGTCTTGGCAAATTCTTTCTGACGGGCTTTCATTTCTTTCTTTGCATCTTCGTATGCAGGATCTTCTTTTTCGATACCTACCGGTTTTCCTTCTTCTTCCGGATAGAAACGCAGGTTTTCCAGCAACAATACTTCACCCGGTTTCAAGGCAGCAGCAGCGTCCTGAGCTTTTGCGCAGTCCGGAGCGAACTGAACCGGAGTACCCAGAGCAGCAGCTACAGCGTCAACGATCTGGCTCAAAGAATATTTAGCGTTTACTTTGCCTTTCGGTTTACCCATGTGTGACATGATAATCAACGCACCACCGTCAGCCAAGATTTTTTTCAGAGTAGGCAGTGCACCACGGATACGAGTATCATCTGTAATTTTACCTTCTTCGTTCAAAGGAACATTGAAGTCTACACGAACGATTGCCTTTTTACCAGCAAAGTTGAATTTGTCAATTGTCATCATAATCTCAATATTTTTATTAAAGTGTTTTAATCGGATATTTGATAGCACTGCAAAGTTAAGAAAAAAATGTGACAGGTGTGATTTTGAAGAAATTATTTTCGTACGATGTGTTATTTTATCTGAATATCAGCGGCAGAATGGTAAAAATAGGCCGTCTGTCGTTTGGAATACACTCCGACAGACGGCCCGGGTTGTATGGCTGTCTATTTCATACTCAGCAGATTTACCATCTGACGGATGATGCAGGGCTTCCATTGTTCGAGGATGGTTTCGAAGGTTTCGTCCTTTTCCATCATGAGTCGGGTTACCAGGTTTCTGGAGATAAACGGGAATATCAGGGCGCTGTAAAAAGTGAAGAATACCACCCGGAGCGGGACCTGACGTATTTTTCCGCTGGCCATTTCCTCTTGCAGGCCTTGCCTGAGTTTTCCAAAAAAAGGTTCAACATTCAGTTGGGAGAATGTATCGACAAGAAAATCTGCATCCCGGTTGATTTCTCTCACGATGAACAGGGGGAGGCTGGGATTTTCCTGCAACATCTGGTAATAGGCATTGACCAGTAGTTCTATTCTTTGTGCCACGGGGATGTCTTTTTGCAACAGGATGTCTTGAAATTTCGGAATGATGGATTCAACAATCATTCCGAAAACCGCATGGAACATCTTGTCTTTTGTCCGGAAATAATAATGGAGACCGGGACGGTTGATACCTACCCGCTCTGCTATTTCGCTCATGCTGGCATCTGTATAGCCTTTTTCCATGAATACGGATTTGGCAGCCTCGAGAATTCTTTCTTCCAGGTTGTGTTGGGGGTTATTTTCGTCGGACATACCTTTTTATTTTAAATGGTCAATAAACAGCAATAAACGGTTGGTTATGTTTACATCGCTAACTCCGCTATCAAAATCCAAAGATAAAATATTTATTTCAGGGAAAAACGATTTGATCCGTTTTTCTATTCCCTTGGAAACGATATGGTTGGCAATGCATCCGAACGGTTGCAGACTGATGACATTGTAGATTCCTTGTCGGGCGTACGACATGATTTCGGCAGGTAGCAGCCAGCCTTCTCCAAACTGAGCGTTCAGGGTAATGACTTTCCGTGCTTCGTCGGCTTCATCAAAAATATCCTTGAACGGTTGGAAATAACGGAATTCTTCTCCGGTCCGGTTGAATTTTCCGATTTGCCTGCTGATTATCTTGTAAGCCAGTTTATAAACGAAATCCGGAAGCAGCTGATGCTGGATGCAAGATTCTACCCGGACTTTCCGGTTGACGAAATTTTGCATGAAGAAATCGGTCAGCACCGATGGCACTACTTCGATTCCCTGTTCTGTCAGCCATTCGATGACGTTTTTCTGGGCAAAAGGATTGAATTTCAGGAAAATCTCTCCTACGACTCCGACCTTTGGGCAGTCTTTTTCCTGACAGATTTCGTTGAACCGGCTGGCTGCCTGCGACAGGCGTCCCAAAAGTTCCTTTGTCCGGAATTGTCGGATCAGTGTTTCGCCTTCCTGCAAGTAATAGTCGCGGAGGCTGGCTGCCTGTCCGGGCTCTTTTTCGCGTACGGCTGCGGCGTAGTAGAATTTCGAAATACAGTCACTATACAGAATGGCACGTAAGGCTACCGGTAAAATCTTCAGCCAGTTTACCTTGAATCCGGGCTGACGGCTGTCGAGTGAGCTTCCGAAAGTCAGTGAGATAACCGGAGTCGATGGGTAACCGGCTTCCTCGAGTGCCTTTTTGATCAGTGAAATGTAATTGCTGGCGCGGCATTGTCCTCCTGTCTGACTCATGGCGACGATGGTCTGTTCCGGATTGTATTTTCCGCTCTTGAAAGCTTTGATTACGTCGCCTACAATCAGAGTGGCCGGGTAGCATACTTCGTTGTTGGCATATTTCAATCCCCATTCGCAGGATTCCGTGTTGCTGAGCGGAAGGTTGTCTACATCGTATCCGGCCAGTCGCATGATGGCGGGAATCAGTGGCGAGATGAACGGTGTAAAATAGGGTACCAGAATTTTTTTCGTGCGCAGGTCGTTGTGGCTGACAGAAGTTCCGATGGGTTTCTGGTGCGTTTGAGGAACAGAAGTTTTGCGCTCGTGAAACAGTTTCATGCTTTCAATCAGCGAGCGGATTCTCAGCTTCATCGATCCGATGTTGTTGATGTCATCCAGCTTCAGCAGGGTAAACGGCTTGTTGTTGCGTATCAGTACGTCGCGGACTTCGTCTACCAGGAATGCATCGGGTCCGCAACCGAAGGAAGTCATTTCAATAAACTGAACATCGTTGTCTTGCGAGGCACTCCACTGGGCTGCTTTCAGAATCCGGTTCGGATATGACCATTGTGCCAGGAAATGTACCTGTTCTTCCAGTGGCAGAGACTGGTCTCGTACGATGTCGTCCGAAAGTACCTGGATACCCATGTCGGCCAGGATTTCGGAAATCTTGTGTTGAATCAGCATGTCCGTATGATACGGACGTCCGGCCAGCAGCACCATCCATCGTTTTTTCTGACGGGCTTGTTCCACCAGTTGGCGGTTGTGTTCTGCCAGAGCCTTTCCGAACTCTTCCTGTTCTTTCCTGGCCTTGCCAAAAGCTTCTTTTATGGTCGACTCGCTGATACCCAGTCCTTTCAGGTAATGACGGCACTGCTTGTAAAGCAGTTGGGGCTCCTTGAACGAAATGGCGGGAGAGTCGATGGGTATACCGGTTCCCTGTACACTCTTGATGACTTCCGAATAGCCGGTTACAACCGGACAGTTGTAACTGTTTTGTTCGTTGCCTTTTCGTTCGAATATGACAAAAGGCAGGAAAATGCGGTCTACTCCGTGTTCCATCAGATTTTGTACATGCGCGTGTACCAGTTTGGCCGGAAAACAGATATTGTCGGACATCACCATGCGTGCATTCCGTTCGTATTCCCGGTAGTCCGACTCATCGGACAGGCGTACCTGAATGCCGCAGGTAGTGAACAATGTATGCCAGAACGGGAAATTTTCATACATGTTCAGGCTGCGCGGAATACCGATGGTCAGCAACGGATGTTCTACGGTCTGTCTGCTCCGGCTGAATAGCAGGTCGTTCTTGAAGCGGTAGGCGTTTTCGCCCGGTTCGGTCTTGGCACCGTTGGTAAATACTTTTTCGCACCGGTTGCCTGAGTAATAGTCTTGTCCGTTGGCGAACCGGTAGCGGAAAACCTGGCACTGGTTGTTGCATCCTTTGCAATGCAATTCGTGGGTAGAGTAGTCAGCTTTCGAGAGCATATCGTCCAGCGATGCGGAGCTTTGGAAATGACTTTGCGCATACAGGGCGCAACCGAAGGCACCCATCAGTTCAGGCAGATCGCAACGGATGACTTCGGTTCCGGTGAGTTGTTCCAGGGCACGTACAACGGCGTCGTTGCGCATGGTACCTCCCTGTACGACGATGTGACGTCCCAGTTCTGATACATCTTTTAGTTTCAGGACCTTGTACAGACAGTTCTTTACAACCGAATAGGCCAGTCCGGCGGCAATGTCGTTTACCGTTGCCCCTTCGCGGAGTACCTGCTTGACCTTGGAGTTCATAAATACCGTACACCGGGATCCAAGGTTACAGGGATTCGGAGACTGGCAGGCAGCTTGTGAGAAATCGTGAGCTGTATATCCCAGCGTATTGGCAAAGGTTTCAATGAATGAACCGCACCCTGAAGAACAGGCTTCGTTGATTTCAATGCGGTTAATGATTCCTTCGTCTACGAAAATGGCTTTCATGTCTTGTCCGCCGATGTCGAGAATGAAAGAGACTTCCGGATCCAGCTGATGTGCGGCTACATAATGGGCGATGGTTTCCACGATACCGGCATTCAGCTGGAAAGCTGCCTTGATCAGGTCTTCTCCATAGCCTGTGGAGCAACTTCCCTGGATATTGAGTTGCGTATGGTGTTCCTGACATTGATTTCGTAACAGATTCAAGCCTTCGGTCACGGTTTCGATGGCATGTCCACGGTTGGGTTTATAAAAAGTGAATAGAATGTTTCGGTCTTTGTCGATAGCCACGATTTTGGTAGTGGTTGATCCGGAATCAATCCCGATGAATACATCCTGCGGGCCTTCTTTTAAGGAGGCCTTACCCAACTGATGTGAAGAGATGCGTTGTTTCCAGCGGTCATAATCCTGCGGATCGCTGAAGATGGGTTTCAGTTCGCACGAACTGTATGTGGTATGTCTTTCGGTAGTCAAGCGGGTGATAAGATCGGACAATTGACAGGTTTGGTCTTTTTCCGTTCTCGATAAGGCGGCTCCTGTAGCCGGAAGTAATGTACCGTTTTCCGGTAACACCATGTCTTCGTCTTTCAGATGCAGGTATTCGGAAAAAGCCTTGCGTAGGGCCGGAATGAAAGTCAGCGGGCCACCACAGAATAAAACCGGAGCCTGGATGTCCCATCCGTGTGCCAGGGTTACAATGGTTTGTACGGCTACGGCATGGAAAATGGAAGCGGCAATGTCTTCGCGGCTGACGTTCTTGGCTACCAGATTCTGAATGTCAGTTTTGCAGAATACCCCACAACGAGAAGCAATGGGATAAACCTGCTTGGCTTTCAGGGCCAACTGGTTCAGCTGGTCTACATCCGTACCCAGAATGACGGCCATCTGGTCTATGAATGCTCCGGTACCTCCGGCACAATTGCCGTTCATGCGGAGATCGGCTGCCTCGCCATGTTCGAAGAAAACGATTTTGGCATCCTCTCCTCCGATGTCGATCATGGAAGAAACATCCGGATAATCTTTCTGGATGGCCTTTGTAGCGGCTACTACCTCCTGAATGAACGGGATGGAGTGACGTTCCGATAAGCCCATGCCTACAGAACCGGTGATACAGAGGCTTACTTGGAGGTCTCCTTTCTCTTTCTGTAATTCTTTGAGCATGTCGGCCACTACTTCTCCTGCCTTTGCGTGATGTCTTTTGTATCTGGAGAAACAAATCTTTTCCTGTTCGTCCAACACGACTACCTTTACGGTCGTCGAACCTACGTCAATACCTATTTTAAACATATATCTTTTGTGTTTTACACCATTGTCAGACGCAAAAGTATAGAACATATTTTATAAGAGAGGAAAGAGAAGGCCTAAAAAAAGTTAACCCCTGTGGCAGTTATGTGCAACAGGGGAATATAAATTAATCTTTAATCGTTCTTTAATACGTATTAAAATAGATAGTTCAGGCTCAGACCGAAAGGCCGGAATGTCACTTGGAGTCTGTTCTCCGTCGGCGTATGGCTTGATGACCGCTTCCGGTATTCCGACCGGTACTTCCGGTTTGTTGGTTAACATGGAAATCAGTTTTCCACTACTTCGAACTGATGTTCATAACTTTGTATACCCGTCGGAGTGAATACATCTACAATCAGTCTGTAAATTCCTTTGGCCGATGCTTTCCAGGGGGTGTTCGGATAAGGTATGGAAGGAATCAATCCGGTCGGCTGATACATCACCCCCTTACTGGGTAATTCCGGGCGTTCCTTGAAATCACGGGTTATCACCATAATAGCCCCGTTGACAGCTCCGTACGTATAGGCATTGGTCTGCCATGGACGCAGGAACTCTACTTGTTCTATCTCGAAAGCAGGCATCTTCATCAAGATGTCATAATTATCTTCTGTGTAACGGGTATTATCAACGATGATGGGAAGATTGTTTTGTGAACTCGATAACACAGAAGCTCCCCGGTTACTTTGGATAGTCCACTTCGGACTCAAGGCCAAAGACGGACTATAGTTACCTGACTCGTCATACGGTTGTCCCTGTCGGACTGTAATACCTGGCATATCCATCAGAATATCATATAATGTTCTGAAATCTTTTTCTTCTATTTTCTTTCGGTCCGCAAAATTGGTCTGATAGAACGCATTCGTTTCCTTCATTTCTTCGGTCTGCAGACGTGCTTTCACCGTAATATTCGGAAATACATAATTTCGTTCATCGCCATCCTTGTAACTGGTCAACTGTTCCGATTCGGCTACTGCCTCCGAAGTGGCATATCGGGGCAAAGGTAAACGATAGGGGCGTGGGTTTATGACCGGAGGGTATTCTTCGTCATCTACCTGATATAAAGCGAAATCAGGTTTTCCTTTCGAAGTCATAGCCTGCAGAAAAAATTCTTCCCCTTCTGTAAAATCATCCACGGCCATCCGGAAGCGTCCCATATCGTCCAGTGGTGTATCATATACCAGTCCGTCCGAGCGATATGCCAGCAAAGTTCCGTTCTTCATCGGATAACCGTTTTTCTTTTCAATCGTTCCGCTGAATTCAAGCACCTGTTCCGGGAGAATCTGATACAGAGAAGTATCTTTTTCCACTGCCTCAAAAAGCTGGAAACGTTTGAAAGTAGCGGCCGAAAGCCAGGATTGAAGATCATTTCCCCGCTGTATCTCGGTACATGCATAGAACGAAGCCGGAAATGCCAAGGAAGAGGTATAATCCGACAAATAATTCAACGTGCCTTCCGCATACGTCGCCAACCGGTCTTCGGCCGTGATTACCCGTACCATAACCCGGGTGTCTGCTTGCGATGCCGTCAACCGGTAAGACAGTGTATCGCCCACATATAGCGTATCCGATGCCAGCAAAGCGTTTGTCTGACGATACTTGGAGGTCACCGTATATTCCGATAAGATCTCTTTACCTTCGGTAAGAAACAGACTTAAAACAGCCGGTGATTTTTCCAACTGAATGATTCCATTTTCCCTTACCGAAGCCAGTTCACTCAGGCCGTTTTCCCTGTCATACACATACAGTCGATACCTGCTTAAGTCAGTGCCTGCATGAAGTAACTGGTAATTCAGCCGTTGTCCGTTCAGGCTTCCCTGAACCTTGATGGACGTTGTCGGTTTCGGGAGTGGAAATTCGTAATCGATACCGTCCACCTTTCCGACAAGTGTATAGCGGACATCCTGCTGAGGAATGAAACGCAGTTGTGCCATCCCTGATAAAGAAGTACGGACATACGACAACGTGTCTCCTTTATCATCTGTCAGATATAATTCTTCCTGAACAGGAAAACTTGCTTCATCGGTTAACTGGGCAATGACGGTCTGAGGATAACCGGAAACCAGACTTTTTCCGGCAGGAATAAGTGCGCATTTAGCCTCATATACCCGATTCTCCCGTTGTGGGAAAGTCTTTCCTAACAACAAAGGTTGGATAGGGAAACTCTTCGGCGAGAAATTTCTCATGAACTGTGTGTAAGCCCTCAGGTAATATATGCCTGCAGGCCACTCGTATTCAGTAACCATTCTCGTAGAAAAATAGCCCCGTCTTTTACAAGAGAGTTTCTGACGGAGCAATACAGAATCCTGTCCGTTGAAAAGTTCTACATACACATAGTTGCTATACGGGTTCAGTTCTTTTTCCGACAAACACGTCACTATCCCTTCCAGTGCAATCGTATCTCCAGGCAAGTAAGTGTGCTTCTCAGGATTCAGATACACTTGTTCCGAACGGAAATCCGTCGGTAGCTGGGCATTCAGCGAAAGTCCGGTTAGCAAAAAGAATAGCAATAGTATATACTTTCCATTCATCTCATTGTTCAATTAATAAAACTATATAGTAATAACATTGTGCACCGCCTGATGACGGTGATGTTGTATAATGTCCTCATCCTGTACTCCATTTTGCAACGGTAAGTTCTAAAGGAATCTCACAATTGAGTCCGTCTGCGGCTAGATCCGAATGTATACGGCAATTTTTAGGTTATATGGTAAAAACAGTGGCTTTTCATTGTAAAAAGATTTTAAGTTAGTTTTAAAGGCTGTTTTGGTTCAACATAATGTTTATCAGTTGTTCGTTTTTATCTTTAAAATACAATGACCCAATCATCGTTAAAGAGTTAAAAATGAAACATTGTGTTGGCTTGACTGATAAACAATAGCAAGTTATAAAAAAAAATCAGATGACAAAAACTTCAAGCGGAAATATTCACTTCGTTACATTTTCAATGTATTCTCGTTGCTTGAGTGTTCCGGAGGGCTTAGCAAGGATTACGAAATTCTTCTGAGAACTTTACAAACGATGATGTGTCTGATCATGAAATAAATTGAGTGAAGAGATAAAATAGAGAAGTTGAAAGCACTTTCAGTTTGAATAACTTTTCTCCGACATTACTTTGTGATTTCGAGGAATGTTCCTGATGATACCTCAAAAGTGATTACTGAAGCAATGCCGGAGAATATGGAGTAATTTATCAACAGGTATTACATGATACCTTATAAGTTATTTCTTTGTGAAGATAGAATTTAAAAGTGGTAATTCAGACTCAAACCGAATACCTTGTTTGTACGGCTATAGACATCGGTTCCCGGCATACCGGTTCCGTTGTAGTCGGCAGATGTCTTGGTATAGTCGTCGTAAGTAGTCCAGAAATAGGCGATGTCCAGGCTCAAGGCGTCGCTCAGGCGGGCTCTGGCGCCGAATCCCAGGGAGTAGGAGCTGCAATAGAAACTAGTGTCGGTCTGGAATCGTCGCTCAGTCCGTAATCGGTTTTCTGGAAACCACCGCTGATGGTCAGGTATTTGATGATGTCCCATTCGATACCGGCCAGGTATTCGTGAGTATCGTGTTTCAAGGTCTTCTGGCGGTCGTTGAGCATACCTGCCCGTTTGTCGTCGAAGAAATGGTATTCTACCGAGGCGCGCAGGGTAGGAAGAATTTTGTAACCGGCGGCCACGCTCAGGAAAGCAGGAATGTCGCTAGGAGTCTGTTCACCGTCGGCGTATGGTTTGATGACTTCTTCCGGAGTGCCTACCGGTACTTCCAGCTTGTTGGTCTTGTTCTCGATATTCAGATTGGTCTGGAACTCATACTTGGCAGCCAGATTCCAACGTCCCAGTTTGGCATCGAGGCCGATGATGGGAGTCAGTCCCCATCCGCTCTGGTCACACTCCAGTTCCAGATTGGTTAGGGTCATGCCACCATATTCTTGTTTCATCTGGGCCTTCAGGTAACCTTCATATCCGCTCTTTACATAGTTCATGCGTCCTCCAACGAATGCTCCCAGCCAGTCGTTGATACGATAACTCGCTCCCAGTTGTACTCCGTAGATGTATTGTTTGCCGTCCATGGCACTATTGATTTCGTACATATCCGGAGTTACGGGTTTTCCTAGCAGGCCTGTCAACTGGGCATTCGTATAAATACCTCCGATAGCCAGGGCGTCGAACATCGGAAGTCCATTGTCGAACGATGCTTTTCCTCCTCCACCGGTGATGGCGAATGAAGCCGAGATAACCCAACGGTCTTTCTTGTAGGCTCCGTGGAAGCTGGGGATAATGGGAGCCGATGCCGTACCTTTATAATAACGTTCGGTCGTTTTTCCGTCTAGAGTCCAAAGTGGGGAAGTGGCCAGGATTTCGCGGGTCTGATAGGCGCTCTGTCCGGTAAGCGACAGGTGAAATCCGTCTTTTGGCAGGAATGCCAGTCCTGCCGGGTTGCTATAGACACCGTCTACATCGATGGAAGCTCCGCGAGCTATCATGCGTAGAAATGCCGCATTCTGGTTGGTGTTGGTTAAGTAATCTCCTGCAAAAGTTGGATTTGAAACAATCAGTGTCGCTGCACCGATGAGTAGGATTTTTTTCATTCGATAGTTGAATTAGTGTTAATGGCCGCAAATTTAGTGCTTAATAGCACATCAGCCAATAGTTTGTGCAATTATTTTCGGATGTATGCTTTGAAATGTAATTATTTCAATTGAAACTATCTGATTGGTGAAACCTGAAACGGGTATTCCTGACAGGTAGCATGAAATCTGGTACGTAGCCGTTTTCTCCGTTCTTTCTATTATTTTTCGTATCTTTGGCCGCTAAATCCGTATTTATAAGCTTTTTGTATTTATGATGATGTATTCCAAAAAAGAAATATGGCAGGTAACCTATCCCATCTTGCTGGGATTGTTGGCGCAAAATGTAATCAATGTAACCGATACGGCTTTTCTTGGACATGTGGGAGAAGTGGCGTTGGGGGCTTCGGCCATGGGAGGGTTGTTGTATATTTGTGTTTATACGGTAGCTTTCGGATTCAGTATTGGCTCTCAGATCTTGATAGCCCGCCGTAACGGAGAACAGAATTACCGGCATGTAGGCCCTGTCATGTGGCAGGGTTCCATGTTCAGTCTGATGATGGCGGTCGTGCTTTTATTGTTGATGTATCTGTTTGCCCGGCCGTTGATTCGTGTCTTGATTTCGTCGGACGCTATTTTTGAGGCTACCTGCGAGTTCTTTTCCTGGCGTATCTTCGGGTTCCTTTTTGCTTTTCTGAATGTGATGTTCCGTGCGTTATATATAGGAATTACGCAGACGAAAGTACTTACCTGGAGTGCGGTGGTCATGGCGATAGTGAATGTATTTCTGGATTATGTACTGGTTTTCGGAGAATGGGGATTTCCGGAAATGGGCATACGTGGCGCGGCGCTGGCTTCCGTCATAGCCGAGGCTTCATCGTTGGTGTTTTACTTGCTTTATACCTGCTATCGGATAGATGTGAAGAAATACGGACTGAATCATCCGGGTAGGCTGGATTTGGGACTTGTCTCGCGTATTTTGCGGATCTCGGCATTTACCATGGTGCAATATTTTCTGGCGATGGCTATCTGGTTTGTCTTTTTCATGGCTCTGGAGCGTCTGGGACAACGGGAACTTGCCATTGCCAACATCGTGCGGAGCGTGTATGTGGTCATGCTCATTCCGGTACAATCTCTTTCTACTACGGCCAATTCGCTGGTGAGCAACCTGATTGGTTCGGGAGGAACTTCCCAGGTATTGGCGCTCCTGCATAAGATAGCCCGGATGTCTTTTCTGATCATGGTGGGTTGTGTTCTTTTGTGCGTTGTATTCCGGCGTTTTATTCTTTCGGTGTATACCGGCGAGGAGGCGCTGGTAGCCGAGGCGATACCTTCTTTGTATGTCGTATGCGGAGCCATGTTGCTGGCTTCGTTTGCCTTTGTGTATTTCAATGGCATTTCCGGTACGGGCAATACACAGGCGGCTCTGGCGCTGGAAGTGGTAGTGCAGGTCTTTTATGCGCTTTACATTGTGGTAGTGGGTATGATTGTCCAGGCGCCGGTAGAGATTTGTTTTACCACCGAAGTAGTGTATTATGTTCTGATGCTTGCCTTGAGTCTGGTTTATCTGAAAAAAGCCAGGTGGCAGAACAAGAAAATCTAGATGTGTCCGGATTCATTCGGAGGACCGGCTATGTTGCTTCCGGTATTGGATGGGAGTGACTCCGTGATGCTGCTGGAAGAGCTTGTTGAGGTAACACGAGTCTATATACCCCATTCGGTTTGCTATTTCTTTGATACTCATGTTGGAGTGAACCAGCATTTCTTCTACTTTCCGGAGCCGGTTCATCGAAACATATTTCCGGTAGTCTTCTCCGAAATTGCGTTTGAAAAACCGTCCTGCATACGTAGGTGAAAGGTGGAACTTTCCGGCCAGTACGTCGAGTTTCAACAATTCCGGTTGATGGATATGTTGCTGGATGTATTGCAACATGTATTGTGCCTTGTCGTTGTCTGACTGGTCGTGTTCGGGTAAGGTATCCGGAAGGTTCCGGGCAGTGATGAGGATAATGCTGTTTATATAATAGGAAAGCAGCAGTTCGGAAAGCTTGTGTTTGCCGGAAATTTCAGACACGATGAGGGCCATGAGTTGTCGAAGGTTTTTCGCGTCACCGGTGACCGGAGAAATCCGGAAATGGGAGGTGATGTCGAGAACCTTTCCGAGATAACGGCTGATGTAATCGGTTACGTACGTGGTGGTGAACCGGATGAACAGGTACTGGCTATGCGTCTGGATGGTGAAAAGATGTGTCCGGTTGGGAGAGATCAGGAACAGATCGTTGGGGGCATATTCATAAGTTTCCTTTTCTGTTTCGGAAATATGGGCCTCAAATTTTCCCGTTCCTTCCAGAATGTAAGCCATTTCGAAAAATGAGTGCTGATGTTCGCCTATGGGAAATTCGTCGTGTTCTCTCAGGAGAATTTCGGTCGGCTGGTATAAGTTTTCTTTCCACATAGTCGTCTTCTTCATGATTATAGCGTAAAAGTACAAAAAAACTGATTGGATAGTTCCTAAATTTGCACCGTTTTTTCGGAAAAGGCCGTTCAGGCCTATGGCTTGGCGGGCAAATGTGTCCGGAAAGTATGGATATAGTAAAGATTTGGAAGAAAATAAGAAATGGAAAAGATTTGTTGGAAGGGTCATGTTTCGATGTTCGGAGCAAATACCATGTGGGGACTGATGTCTCCTATTTCTAAGTTCATTATGGCAGGGGGGGCCGTTACTCCGCTGGTGGTTACCGATTTGCGTATTGGGGGAGCGATGATTCTGTTCTGGATCACTTCGTTCTTTCAGAAACCGGAACATGTGAATCACAAAGATCTGGCGAGCCTGTTCGTGGCTTCGCTTCTGGCCATTGTGTTCAATCAGGGATGTTTTATTTTCGGAGTCAGCCTGAGTTCTCCGGGCGATGCTTCTATCATCACTACCAGCATGCCGCTCTGGGCCATGGTACTGGCGGCGGTTATCCTCAAGGAGCCGATTACGGGGAAGAAGGTTCTGGGAATTGCCGCGGGAGCCGGTGGCGCGTTGTTGCTGATATTGGGAAGCGGACAACATGTACAGGCGTCCACAACCGGCGGTGGAGACACGGCTATCTGGGGTGACCTGCTGGTGTTGACGGCTCAGTTGTGTTATGCGCTTTATATTGTATTGTACAAGGATTTCGTGAATAAGTATTCGCTGGTTACCATCATGAAATGGATGTTTACGTATTCCTTTATCTGTACGTTGCCTTTCTCCACCAGCGACCTGATGAGCGTCGACTGGTCAGGATTGCACTGGGAAGAAATCGGTGGACTGGCTTTCATCGTAGTGGGAGCTACTTTCTTCAGCTACATGCTGGTGGTTGTGGGTCAAAAGAACCTTCGTCCTACCGTAGCCGGCATGTATAATTACATTCAGCCGTTGGTGGCCTGCATTGTAGCCGTATGCTGGGGGCTGGATTCGTTCAATATGATAAAGGGAGTAGCCGTCCTGCTGATCTTCGGCGGTGTCTATCTGGTAACGTCCAGCCGGAGCCGGAAAGAAATGGAAGCGTATGAGGCAACGCGTCAGGCTTCCGGAAAATAAGCGGCTTTTCGGGGGAGCAATGTCTTTCTTTTTAATTTTATTCGATTATTCCAGAGATTTTCCGTATTTTTGCACCCTGCCAAGTAAAGTGCAATGTCACAAGTAAATAAATAAAAGATAAGATAATATATGTTCGACAATTTAAGTGAAAGACTGGAACGGTCGTTCAAGATATTGAAAGGTGAAGGAAAAATCACGGAAATCAATGTTGCGGAGACCTTGAAAGATGTACGTCGTGCCCTGTTGGATGCCGATGTGAACTATAAAGTAGCCAAGAGTTTTACCGATACGGTAAAAGAAAAGGCCTTGGGACAGAACGTTCTGACGGCCGTGAAGCCGAGTCAGCTGATGGTGAAGATCGTACACGATGAATTGACCAAGCTGATGGGGGGCGAAACGGCAGAACTCGAACTGAAAAATCGTCCGGCCGTGATCCTGATGTCCGGTTTGCAAGGTTCGGGTAAGACAACTTTCTCTGGAAAGCTGGCCCGGATGCTTAAGACCAAGAAGAACCGCAAGCCGTTGCTGGTAGCATGCGACGTATACCGTCCGGCCGCTATCGAGCAGTTGAAGGTGTTGGGCCAGCAGGTGGAAGTACCCGTATACAGTGAGCCGGAGAGCAAGAATCCGGTGCAGATTGCCCTGAACGCCATTCAGGAAGCCAAGGCGAAAGGATATGACCTGGTGATTGTCGATACCGCCGGTCGTCTGGCCATCGACGAACAGATGATGAACGAAATCGAAGCCATCAAGAACGCCATCCATCCGGATGAAACCTTGTTTGTGGTAGACGCCATGACCGGTCAGGATGCCGTGAATACGGCCCGTGAGTTCAACGAACGCCTGGACTTCAACGGTGTGGTACTGACCAAGCTGGACGGTGATACCCGTGGTGGTGCGGCCCTGTCTATCCGTACCGTGGTGAACAAGCCTATCAAGTTCGTGGGAACCGGCGAGAAGCTGGACGCCGTCGACCAGTTCCACCCCGCCCGTATGGCCGACCGTATTCTGGGTATGGGTGACATCGTTTCACTGGTAGAACGTGCCCAGGAACAATATGACGAAGAAGAAGCCAAGCGCCTCCAGAAGAAAATACAGAAGAACCAGTTCGATTTCAACGACTTCCTGACTCAGATTCATCAGATCAAGAAGATGGGTAACCTGAAGGAACTGGCTTCCATGATTCCGGGCGTAGGAAAGGCCATCAAGGATATTGACATCGATGACAATGCGTTCAAGAGTATCGAGGCGATTATCTACTCCATGACTCCACAGGAACGTACACATCCGGAAATCCTGAACGGAAGCCGCCGTACCCGTATCGCCAAGGGTAGCGGTACCAGCATTCAGGAAGTAAACCGCCTGCTGAAGCAGTTCGACCAGACTCGTAAGATGATGAAGATGGTGACGGGCAGCAAAATGGCCGGTATGATGCAGAAGATGAAAAAGAAATAAGTGAAGCGATATGTTTCAATAGAAAGGCGAAGCAAGTCCTGCTTCGCTTTTTTTTATTTGTGGGTGTCTGCTTTTCCTATTTGCATGACTTGATTTTCAAAATCATCCCTTTCGATTCTGGATTTGTTTCTCATCTTTGTACGATAGTTGTAGATGGTACTGATGGAGCACCGCAGAAAACTTGCCATCTTATTGCTATCGACCAATCCTAGCCGGAGTAACGCATAGATACGTAGCTCCTTGTTCAACAGGTGTTCTGATTTAAGTGTGATTTTCTCGTTTTCGCTCAGCAACGCATTGAACTCCTCTATGAAGGTAGGATACAAACTTAAGAAAATACTGTCGAAATGTTTATAGAGAGCTTCCAGCTCTTCATCAATCTGGCTGGTCGACTTCAATCGTTTGATCAGCATTTCATAGTGGTGATTGATGGCCAGTTTATAGAGTTGGTTCTGGTAGTTCTCCATTTTACTGATGTAACTGGAACATAAATCGAAGAACTGGGCAATGTATTTTTCTTTGATGTTTCCAATCTCATGCAACTCTTCGTTTTTGTGGTTCAGTTCTTCATTCATCAGGTTCAGCCGGTTGTTTAATTCCCTCAACTGTTCGTTGCTCTGAGAAAGCGTTTCCTTGATGCGGGAGATTCTCCGTATCTGTAGAACAATATAAATAGCCAGTAGAATCAAGCAGAAGGAGATACAGCTGATGACAATCAGACTCGTTCGCAATTTGGCTTTCTGTTTGGTTTCTTCTTGTTTGTACTGGGCATTCAGGTCTGTATAGAATTGATAAATCTGCGAAGTACGGAAATGGATGCCTGAAGCTACGGCATCTTCTACGGCTATTTGCGCATAGGTGGAGGCCAGTTCCAGATTCTTGTTCTGAAACTCCATCATCGCCAGAATCTGTAATGACATGTTTTCTCTGGTGGCATTGCGTAAATCTGTAATGGCCGATAAGGTGAAATAAATTTGAGCCTGATCCGGCTGGTTCAGGGTCATGTAATTGAAGGCAAGCCCACAGGTTATCATGGCATAATGGGCACTTCCAATTTCTTCATCGGCCAACAGCTCTTTGAATTTCTTTTCGGCTTCAAGGTATTGTTTTTTGTTTCCTGCAATATTTGCCTGTAATATCTTATAGGATATGCTGGAGTGATCCATGACATGGATGAGTGAGTCATCATACAGTGCAAATTGTTTTTTAGCGTAGGCGTTGTCTCGGGAGGAAATGGAATAATACTCCCAGAACTGGTGGTAGGCGCTATAGTATTCGGCGCGTAGATTCTTGTCCAGTGAACTGCTGTTGATGCTTTGCAGGATTTTTTCAGCTTCCAGATACCTGCCTCTCATGGAACAAAGCAATGAAAGGTCTATTTTAGACCTGGTGAGTTCCGTAGACTTGTGATGGAGAGTTGATAATTCTAGTTTCTTCTCCGCATAATGGATTGCCGAATCGACATTGAATTTCTGATATTCTTTGGAGAGCTGGTCGTATATTTCGTATCGTTGCCAGTCGTCTTGTGGCTTGTTTGTCAACCGGTGTTTGATGGTTCTTATGCGGGTTTCCTTCTTATTTATATATTCTTGTCTGTGTTTGATACAATAGTTCAATGAATCCGACAATTGTCGGAGCAGAGTGCCGGTGTCGGGGGTTTGGGAGAAAATCGAGACCCAGCAGCATGCGAATAAGATGAAAAAAGCAGTGCGTTTCATAAGCCATCACAAAAACTAGATTTAATCGTACGAAATTATAAATAATTTGATTTTTACTCTATTTGTGTAGAGTGTTTTTTCTAAATATAATTTTAATGGACTGATAAACAGCATTCTGTAAAATGCTTCCAGTTTGAAAGTGTAGATGCCATTGGGGGCATTGGAAGTGTCTTTGGATGTATTGTATCATTTTTTCCTTTAGGTTTGGAACGGGTGCCATCTCCAAGTCTTCTCTATAAATTATTGCAGGAGAATACCTGTAACTTCCTGGAAATCGTTTCTTTAGAAGTTTCCGGATACTACAAAAAATATTTCACTTTACACGGCCCTTTTCTCTTCCTTTATATTTGCAGCACAAGGTTTCAATGACGACCTTCAATTTTGAATACTAATTTTTAAATCTATTGCTGTTATGGGTACACTTTTATTTTTGGGTTCTGTAGGAACCTCTGAAATCCTGTTGATTGCTTTTATCGCTTTACTCTTATTCGGTGGAAAGAAGATTCCGGAACTGATGCACGGTTTGGGGAAAGGAATCAAGACGTTCAAGGATGGAATGAACGGTATCGAAAAGGATATCAACAAAGGTCTGGATACTGATTTGAACAACGAAACTTCACTTCCTGAAAAGAAATAACCGGTATGCGTGATGTAGTAGATCATATGGAAATGCCACTCTGGGAGCATTTGGAAGTGCTGAGGTGGACATTGATACGGATTCTTATCGCATGGGCCATAGGAGTGTTGACCAGTTTTATGTTTATACCTTCTCTGTTCAATCAGGTGGTGCTGGCTCCGTCCAGAGAAGACTTCTTCTTATATCGGTTTCTGGCGAAATTGAATTCATATACTTCGTTGGTCCCTGATTTTTTGGAGAAGCCTTTCCAGGTGGAGGTTATCAACATCAAGCTGGCATCCCAGTTTTTCATTCACATGTCTTTGTCTTTCTGGACATCCCTGCTGATTATTTTTCCTTATATGATTTATGAAATCTGGAAATTCATTTGTCCGGCTTTGTATGATAATGAACGTATCAAGATAAGATGGGCATTTGTCTTTGGTACATTTATGTTCTTTTTGGGATGTGTGGTAGGATATTCTGTTGTATTTCCTCTGACGTTGCGGTTCCTGTATACGTACGAACTGAGTTCGTTCATTACCAATCAGTTGACATTGGATTCATACATGAATAACTTTTTGATGCTGGTCTTTATGATGGGTATCATGTTTGAATTGCCTTTGCTGGCTGCTTTGTTCTCTAAATTAGGGTTACTGACCCGTACGTTTTTCAAGAAGTACCGGAGGTATGCCATCGTCATCCTTCTGACGGTAGCCGCGGTGATTACTCCGTCTTCGGATCCGTTCACGCTAATGGCTGTCTTTATTCCTATCTATATGTTGTGGGAAATGAGTGCATGGCTGGTAAAGGCGGATGATGTGCCGGAGGAATAAGCCTTTAAAAATTTTAATATCTAAAAGGTTATGAAAGATTCACAGATAAAAATAGGAATCATCGGATTGGGTAGAATGGGCAGATTCTACCTGGATGAAATGAAGAAAAGTGAGAAATGGAACATTGCATACATCTGCGATGTGAATCCCGAAGTCAGAAAAGAAGCGGAGGGTCTGGCTCCGGAAGGCACACGGATTGTAGCAGACGAGCAGGTCATTTTCGAAGACGAATCTGTCCAGGCCGTCGGACTGTTCACGTTGGCGGACCAGCGTCTGTCTCAGATTGAAAAGGCGGTCCGTTACGATAAGCATGTGATAGCCGAGAAACCGATAGCCGACTCCATCGAACGGGAGTGGCAAGCGGTAAAACTGGTGGAGAATAGTTCCATCATCGCTACGGTCAATCTGTATTTGCGTAATGCCTGGTATCATCATGTGTTGAAGCAGTTTGTCGAGTCCGGTGAGATTGGTGAACTGGCCATTATCCGTATCTGCCACATGACTCCGGGATTGGCTCCCGGTGAAGGGCACGAATACGAAGGACCTGCTTTCCATGATTGTGGAATGCATTATGTCGATATTGCCCGCTGGTATGCCGGATGCGAATATGAGACCTGGCATGCGCAGGGGATGAGAATGTGGAGCTATAAAGACCCGTGGTGGCTCCAGTGTCATGGTACATTCCAGAACGGAATCGTATTCGATATTACACAGGGATTCGTATATGGGCAGTTGGCGAAAGACCAGACACACAATTCATATACTGACTTGATAGGCACCAAGGGGATAGCCAGAATGACTCATGATTTCAAGACGGCTGTAGTGGAATTACATGGAGTTACCCGCACCGAGCGGATAGAAAGACCTTATGGCGGGAAGAATATCGATGTGTTGTGCGACTTGTTTGCCCGGTGTATTCTTGAAGGGAAGCTTTCGCCGGATTTACCTCCGATGCGTGATTCGGCAATTGCGTCCGGATATGCCTGGAAATTCCTGCAGGACGCTACGATGCATGCCTTACCCGCTATCGGTGACAATGCCACACTGGAGGAAATCCGCCAACGGAGAAGGACGATGACAAACGGCTATGGGCTTTTAAAACACTTTAAATAAAAATATTGATAGTATTAACTTTAAATTGAATCTTATGGTAAAAGTATCTCGAAGAGAATTTTTGAAGACAGGAGCTGCCACGTTGGCTTCTTTCACAATCGCTCCTAGTTCTATCTTGGGTAAGAGTTTCGGACACATCTCACCGTCCGATAAGATGAATATTGCTGCTATCGGTGTCGGAGGTATCGGACATAGCAATATTAATGCCGTGAAAGACACTGAAAATCTGGTTGCATTATGCGATGTGGACTGGAATTATGCAAAAGGCGTATTCGATGAGTTCCCCAATGCGAAAAAATATTGGGACTATCGCAAAATGCTGGATGAAATGGGAAAATCCATTGACGGTGTCATGATTGCTACGGCCGACCATACCCATGCCATCATCACCGCAGATGCGATGACAATGGGGAAACATGTCTATTGCCAGAAGCCGTTGACCCATTCGGTATATGAGTCACGTTTGCTGACTAAATTGGCGAAATCGACCGGTGTAGTTACCCAGATGGGAAACCAGGGAGCATCCGGCGAGGGAACAGATCTGGTTTGCGAATGGATTTGGAACGGTGAAATCGGTGATGTCGTAAAAGTGGAATGTGCGACAGACCGTCCTATCTGGCCGCAGGGCTTGAATGAACCGGAAAAAGAAGAACGTATTCCGAAGACATTGAACTGGGACCTCTTTACCGGTCCGGCCAAACTGAATCCTTATAATTCGATTTATCATCCTTGGAACTGGCGTGGATGGTGGGATTACGGTACAGGAGCTTTGGGAGATATGGCTTGTCATATCCTGCATCAGCCTTTCAAGGCCTTGAAACTGGGTTATCCTACCAAAGTGGAAGCAAGTTCTACCCTGTTGCTGAATGCATGTGCTCCTCAGGCACAGCATGTAAAAATGATTTTCCCTGCCCGCGAGAACATGCCGAAAGTTTCCATGCCCGAAGTGGAAGTACACTGGTACGACGGTGGTCTGTTGCCTGAACGTCCGAAAGGATTCCCGGAAGGAAAGCCGTTGATGCCGGCAAACGGTGGTCTGACTATTTTCCATGGAACCAAGGATACGCTGGTTTGTAGCTGCTATGGAGAAAATCCGTTCTTGCTTTCCGGAAGAGTGCCTAATGCACCGAAGGTTTGCCGTCGTGTGACTACTTCTCACGAAATGGATTGGGTACGTGCATGTAAGGAAGATCCGGAATACCGTGTTCCGGTTAAGTCTGATTTCTCCGAAGCTGGTCCATTGAATGAAATGGTCGTAATGGGTGTATTGGCAGTCCGTCTACAGGGCCTGAACAAGACATTGGAATGGGACGGCGAAAACATGCGCTTCACCAATATCGGTGAAAACGAAACGCTGAAGACTTGTATCAAGGACGGCTTTACCATTCATAACGGACATCCGTCGTTCAACAAGACATGGACAGAGCCTATCAACGCGCAGGAATTTGCCGCCGAATTGATCAAGCATCATTACCGTGCAGGTTGGGCATTGCCGGATATGCCTAGATGATTATCCGGAATATCAACAGAATGATTATCAATAACTTTAAATATTTGTTCACATGAAAAAAATGAATTATACCTTGGGCGTATTGGCCTTGAGTTGTACTTTGGCGGCTTGTGGCGGCCAGAAAAAGGCCGATAATCAGGTAGCGGAAGAAACGGCAACTACAGCTACCGCTCCTACTACCACTATGTTGTCTTATTCCAAATCGTTGAAGGCGCCTGAAACAGATAGTCTGGCATTTCCGATTGACAAGGATGGTTACATTACAATCTTCGACGGAAAGACATTCAACGGCTGGCGTGGTTATGGTAAGGACAGGGTTCCTTCACGTTGGGTCATCGAAGACGGTTGTATCAAATTCAATGGTTCAGGTGGCGGTGAAGCACAGAACAACGATGGTGGCGATTTGATTTTCGGACATAAGTTCAAGAACTTTGAATTGCAACTAGAATGGAAGATTTCGAAAGGCGGTAACTCTGGTATCTTGTATCTGGCACAGGAAGTCACTTCGAAAGACAAGGACGGAAACGAAGTTTTGGAGCCGATTTATATTTCCGCTCCTGAATATCAGGTATTGGATAACGCCAACCACCCGGATGCGAAATTGGGTAAGGATAACAACCGCCAATCTGCTTCATTGTATGATATGATTCCGGCTGTTCCTCAGAACCAGAAGCCTTATGGTGAATGGAATCAGGCTAAAATTATGGTTTATAAAGGTACCGTAGTTCATGGACAGAACGGAGAAAACGTCGTAGAATATCATTTGTGGACTCCTCAATGGACCAAGATGTTGCAGGAAAGTAAGTTCAGTGAAGATAAATGGCCGTTGGCTTTTGAATTGCTGAATAATTGCGGTGGCGAAAACCATGAAGGATTTATCGGACTTCAAGACCATGGCGATGATGTCTGGTTCAGAAACATCCGTATCAAGATACTTGACTAGTTTTCATTATATTAAATTAAAAGTTGATGCATGTTCCGGGCTAAGATTGTTTTGAGCCCGGAACTGCTTAATTCCTTATCTTATCTATGAAAAGACAATGTTATTTTTGGATGCTTGGAATTCTGTTTTTGATTCCATTCCAGATCGTTATGGCTCACCCGGAAAAAGGGGCCAAAAAAGAAATAACAATCCAGCTTTATTCCGTACGGAGTCTGATTAATGATGTCAATAAAGACGGCAAAGCTTCTGATGTGTATCTCAAGACATTGAAAAGTCTGGCTGATATGGGGTATACTTCGGTAGAGGCGGCTTATTACGGTGAAGATAAATTCTATGGACGTAAACCGTCCGATTTCAAGCGCGATGTGGAGAATGCCGGTATGAAAGTGTTGTCTTCGCATTGTAGCCGAGCTTTGAATGTCCATGAATTGCAGACCGGCGATTTGTCTGAGGCATTGGCCTGGTGGAACCAGTGTATAGCCGACCACAAGGAAGCTGGCATGAAATACATCGTATTCCCTTATCTGGAAGTTCCCAAAACGGTGAAGGACCTGGATCTTTATTGCAAGTATTTCAACGAGATAGGTAAACGTTGCAAGGCAGCCGGATTACAATTCGGTTATCATAACCATGCCCATGAATTCCAGAAAGTGGAAAACCGTGAGGTGATGATGGATTATCTGTTGCAACACACAGACCCTGAATATGTATTTTTCGAAATGGACGTATATTGGGTGGTAAGAGGACAGAATAGTCCGGTCGATTATTTTCACAAGTATCCGGGACGTTTCAGAATGTTGCATCTGAAAGACCATCGGGAAATCGGACAAAGCGGTATGGTTGGTTACGACGCGATTTTCCGGAATGCGGATGTGGCAGGTGTAAAAGACATTGTAGCCGAGATAGAATCATATAGTACGGATGACGTACTGAAGAGTGTGAGAGAGAGCATCGAATATCTGCTGGATGCCCCTTTCATTAAGGCAGAATATTAACAACTACTATTGAGAATCAATCCTTTAATTTTTGTTTATTCTACAATATTTTGATTATGATATCTGGAAAGAAACATAACTTAGGCATGCGTTGTACTTCGTTCAGGCAAGTGACGGTATTGCTTGTCTCGGGGTTATTGGGGATTACAACGGTTAACTTGCAAGCTAAAGATTTATCGGCCTCCCATCGTGATTTGAATGAAAAATCAATGGCCCAGCAGCATCAGAAGGTGACGGTAGTCGTATCTGACAATGCGGGAGAACTGATTGGAGCCAATGTATTGGTAAAGGGAACAACAAACGGGAATGTAACAGATATTGACGGACGGGTCGTCTTGCAGGATGTACCGGCCAATGCCGTTCTGGAAATATCATTTATCGGCTATAAGACGAAAGAGGTTTCGGTAAAAGGTCAGAATCTCATCAGAGTTACCTTGTCCGAAGATTCGGAAACCTTGGATGAGGTGGTTGTGGTAGGATATGGAACCATGGAGAAGAAACAGGTGACCAGCGCCGTGACTTCTCTTTCCGCAAATGATATGATGAAAGGGGTTGGAGGAGCCGATATAACTACTTCCCTGCAGGGCAAGATCAGTGGATTGTTGTTGCAGAACAACGGTAGCGCGAATGCCGGAACTACTATCCAGTTGCGTGGTATGACTTCTATCAATGCCGGAAGGTCACCGTTGATTGTAATTGATGGTTTTCCTGGTGGTGATATTCGTTCTGTCAATTTGGATGATGTGAAATCGATTGATGTGTTGAAGGATGCTTCTGCCGGAGCCATTTATGGTACACGGGCTGCCTCGGGAGTCATTTTAATTACGACCAAGAGTGGATCGAATACGAACGGGAAAGTTAAATTGACTTATAGTACAGAACTTTCCAAGAAGCAAGATTACGGAAAACCGGAAATGCTGAGCGCCGATGAATATAGGGATCACAACGTCGGAATCGATTATGGGGATAATGTGGATTGGTGGGAAGAATTGATTAATGACAACAATTTCTCTCAGAAACACAATCTGACTCTGGAATTGGGGACGGAAAATGCTCAGGTATTCACTTCATTTTTTTATCAGAAGAATGAAGGTATTGCCATTGATGATTCTCGGCAGGATTATGGAGGAAGAATCAATGCGAATTTCAAATTGTTTGATGGATGGCTCGAAATTCGTCCGAATGTAGATTATCGTCAGGCTTGGAGAAATAACAACTGGCCTAATTTCCAACAGGCATTGAGAAACAATCCGACTCGTTCTCCATACGATCCGGATAGCGAGAGCGGATATAATGTATGGACAGGCGAAACCTTGGATTACAACGTGTTGGCCAATTCGGCCTTGTATGATTATGAAGGACTTGATAAGTGGTTCAAACCGGAAGTTTCTTTGAAATTGAATGTCAAGGCGATACCTGGTCTGTCGTACACGCAGACCATCGGATATGAGAGCCGTCAGTGGGAGCTTCACCAGTTCCGTTCCCGCTATCACTTGGATGAAGTAAACAACAGTCGTACCGGATGGGCCAAACTGGAGTTCAGTAAGACCGAAAACCTGACTTCGGAAGGCTACGCCACATACGTGAAAGAGCTGGAAGGAGGACATAGCCTGAATACCGTGGCAGGTTATTCTTACTTTGAAAACAACGGTGAAAACTTTTATGCTGAAAATTATAATTTCGATGTAGAAGGAATCCGTTTTTGGGATATTGGTAAAGGTTCTTACCTGAGTGATGGTAAGGCCGGAATGGGTTCCGGAAAGAACATCACAGAACGCTTGTTTGCGCTATATGCCCGTGCGAACTATTCCTATAATGATAAATATATGGTGACGGCAACTATCCGTCATGAAGGTTCGTCAAAATTTTCGGCTCAGAACCGTTGGGGAAATTTTTGGGCGTTGTCTGGAGGATGGCGTATTTCCAACGAAAAGTTTATGGAGAAAGTCGATTGGATGGATGACCTGAAACTTCGTTTCGGTTATGGTGTGACAGGTAACAATGATTTCAGCTCCTCCTTCATGGCCAATATGTTGGGTTCGGATGCTTACTGGATGCTACCTAATGGAACCTGGGCATATTCTTATGGTAAAACGCAAAATATTAATGAAAATTTGGGATGGGAAGAGAAAAAGGAATGGAACATCGGATTGGATTTCTCCTTCTTTGACAATCGTCTTTACGGAAAGTTCGATTACTATCGCCGTAAGATCGATAACATGATTTACGAGGTGAAGGTACCTCAACCTCCATTTACTCAAGGAACGCAATGGCAGAACATCGGAGCTATGGAAAGTAAAGGTTGGGAGTTCGAAGTAGGGGGTGATATCATCCGGAACAAAGACTTTGTGTGGACTTCCAAAGTGAATCTGGCTCATAATACTGGTAAGATTCTTACGCTATGGGGAAATAATACTTACTACAATGGAAACTCATTTCCGACTCCGGGTACACCGGGCGATGCTGCCAGAATGGAGGAAGGTTCTACCATCGGTTCTTTCTATCTTTGGAAATTTGCCGGATTTGACGATGATGGTAATTTCTTGTTGTACAACAAGGAAGGAGAGGTGATTCCTGCTGCTGAGAAGACCGAAGCGGACAAGCAATATATTGGCAATTATGTGCCAAAGATTATGCTGGGATGGAATAACTCGATCATGTATAAGAACTTTGATTTGAATATCAATATGCGTAGCTGGATTAAGTTCGATGTGTACAACATGATCAATATGTACTTCGGTATCCAGGGAATCGACGAGTGCAATGTGCTGAAAGAAGCTTATGGAAAGTTCAACCACATCCGAGGTGAGAAACAGATTTGCGACTATTATCTGGAAGATGGTACTTTTTTGAAGATTGATGCCATTTCTTTGGGATATTCACTCTCGTTGAAAGACTATTCCAAATGGCTTGACAGACTCCGTATCTATGCTACGGTGGGAAATGTGGGTATGTTTACCAAGTATAGCGGTGTAAACCCTGAAGTTGATATTGCTGGTTGGGATAAGGGTACGGAACGTTTCGACGGACTTTATCCGTTGGTAAGGACGTATACATTGGGATTACAGATTTCTTTCTGAAGTATGAGGGTTAGAATGATATTGACTGAACAAAGTTAAGATACATAGCTATGAAAGTATTTACTATAAAATCAGGAATTGTAGGAAGCTTGTTCTTTTTGACTATGGGAACTTCCTGCAATGTGGAGCCAACGTTTTATTCTCAAGTAGTGCCTGAAACGTTCTACTCTTCGCAGGAGGCGGTTTGGGAACGCTTTAACAGACCTTTTACCCATTGGCGATGGTGGATTGCCCAGGATAGGGCCCGATGGGAGTTGCAGGAGCTCGGTACGGATGAATTCTGTGTTCCTACTCGCGGAAGCGACTGGTATGATGGGGCCGTCTATCAGAAATTTCATCACCATGAGTATACCGAAGACATGACCAGTATTGCGAATGGATGGACGAATTTCTCGATGGGAATCGCATTGTCCTGGGATGCGTTGGAAGATTTGCAGAAGATTGATTTCGAAGCTTTGGGCTTTGAGCCTGGAACCAAAGAGTCCATGTTGAGTCAGATGAATACGTTGGTAGCTTCCTTTTACTTGGACGGACTGGATTTCTTCGGGGGAGTTCCGCTCTATACGACTACTCAAAGTGAAGTTTTGCCTCGGTCTACCGATGTAGAGACATTCAATTTTATCGATTCGTTGCTGACGGAGGCTCTCTCCGGATTGCCTGTAAAGACGGAATTGGGGGCAATGGAGACCAATACGGTCCATCAGGCCGTAGCCGCCGCTCTGAAGGCTAAGCTTTATTTCAACGCGGAAGCTTATATCGGAAAACCGATGTATCAGGAGGCTGCCCAGATTTGTCAGGATATCATCGATGGGAAATATGGAAGTTATGAACTGGCAAAAGACTGGACCGATATTTTTGGTTTCCGGAATGAAACCTGTCCCGAAATCATCTGGACACTTCCCAGTGAAAATGCAAAGCTGGAAACCGATGGATGCTATTGGAAACCTTCCATGCCCTATAATTATAAGGGCTTTTTGGGGGGATTGAAGGATTCCGATGCGGACAATGGAAGTTGTTTGATTCCCAGCCGTGATCCGAAAGGGAACTTATACCACTTCAATTTGAGTAATAATTATGAAGGTTACGACGATAAGGATGTCCGTAAACAGCAATATGTCTATGAAGAAGGTGGAAAGTATCGTGGCATGTTTGTAGTGGGCAAGCTGGTGAATCCTGATCATCCGGACTGGGTTTGCGTAGGAGCGAGAGACTATATCGGTCAACCGCTTGTCATTCGTGACCAGATAGCTTGTTTTACCAAGGTCGGTACGGAATATGCGAGTGTGGACGAGCTGCCTTCTACCATCGCTACGGGTGAGGAGGATTCTGGTGTACGTCTGATGAAACGTAGTCCGAGACCGAATGCTGACGAGTATAAGGAGATGTACAATCCTGATATCCCTGTGATTCGTTTGACTGAAATCTATTATACTCTGGCTGAATGCAAGATGCGTATTGGTGATAAACAAGGGGCTGCTGATTTAATAAATACCGTTCGTAAACGCTATTTTGTCGATGGAGTTGATCCGGATCCTGTAACCGCCGCTAATCTTAATGAATATCGCATGCTGAAAGAATGGAAACTTGAATTTTTGGGCGAAGGACGCCGGCGTACGGATCTAGTTCGTTGGGGGGCATACGTAACCGAAGACTGGTGGGATCACAAAGCTACTAATAATCAGTATCTGAACCGATTCCCGATTCATTATAGTATTATCGGGGCAAACAATCTTTTGGAACAAAATCCTGGTTATGGAGGTAACTAGGAAAGTTTGGATTTGTTTATGTTGGTGGAAAGTGCTCTTGATGAGTATTTTCCACCTTTTTCGTTCAGGTGTTTCTTACAAAATGTGCGGGCAGGGGACATCGTTTTTCGGCATTATTCCTGCTCCCGATCCGGATAGAGCAGGTATTTCATCCGCATGTTCCGGTATTTTTCCAGGTCGGCTTGCCAGGCAGAACGGATTCCGGCTTCATCCTTTCCTTTCAGGATGTCCAGGCGTACCTGGTCGGTGCCCATCAGCAGGTCGAAGAAACGGGGGCGGCTGAAAAACTTGTCTCCTTGTCCGGCCTTCCGGTACGCCTGGTAGAACAGGAGGACGTATTCCAGCGAGAATCCGGCCGGAGGAGTCGTCTGGCGAAGGTCGAGTCCGTAGCAGGTCTTTCCGTTCTGGAGCGGATTCTTGTCCGAACCGGCCGTCGGCCTGGGTACGAACGTATACGGGAAATTACGGGTAACGGGACTTCCGACAATCTGGAACGGACTCCGGGTACCCCTTCCCACACTTACGGGAGTTCCCTCGAAGGGACACAGGGAAGGGTAGAGGGCGATGGCCTGGTCGTTCGGCAGGTTGGGCGAGGGTTTCACCGGAAGGGAATACGGTTGTCCGTGTCGCCATCCGCTCACCGGAACGACGGTCAGCTCACACCGGAGTCCGTTGCCCAGCCAGCCTTCTCCGTTCATCATCCGGGCCAGTTCGCCGATGGTACATCCGTGCAATACCGGGATGGGAAACATGCCCACGAAACTCTTGTAGCCACTCTTCAGCACCGGTCCGTCGATGTAGTCGCACGGGGTGGGGCGATCCAGCAGGAGGAGGGGCTTGTGTTGTTCGGCACAGGCCTGCATCACGTAATACAAGGTACTGATGTAGGTATAGAAGCGGGCACCTGCGTCCTGAATGTCGAATACCACCCAGTCCGTCCGTTGCAATTGTTCCGGTTGAGGCTTCTTGTTCTTCCCGTACAGGGAGTAGATGGGTACACCGGTACGGGTATCTTTCCCGTTTCGGACCGTTTCGCCCGCGTCGGCGGTTCCACGGAATCCGTGTTCCGGTGCCAGAATCTGCACGGGGCGTATTCCCAGGGCGCAAAGCGTGTCGAGCAGGTGTGTTTCGCCTATTCGGGAGGTCTGGTTTACTACCAGGGTGACCCGTTTTCCTTTCAGAAGCGGAAAGTATTGTTCCGTCTGGTCGGCTCCGGTACGTATGTTCTCTCCGTAAGCGTCCGTCAGGGTCAGAATGAAGGTCAGGAGGCATGCGATGATGCAGGTGGGTAAGTGCTTTGTCATGACAGGTTCTTTTTTATGAAGTTCCGGTATACAAAGATAGGCGATTTTCCGCATGACGGCAAAATACCGGCAGGCTTTATTCATGGGCCGGTTATCGGACGCCGGCTATGGGAAAATAATTCTGAAGCCGATGCGGATTGTTTTGAACCTGTTCTCCTGAATTTTGATGCGGAAGCGGAAAATCGGTCAGGTATCGGGTCGGTATTTTGCTAAAAGGGCTTGTTTTATGGTTTATTCAATAATTTTGTGTATCTTTGTTATTCCGATAGACAAAGCTATGATTACGCTTTTGTCGGTTTAAAGAAAGGAAAAGTTACTATGTTTGCCAACATTGACAGCGGTTAATCCGCCCAAAGAATAAT
>USCT01000019.1 GCA_900553185.1 uncultured Bacteroides sp. | reverse complement strand
CATTTTATTTACTGCCAAAGCCGCTTAGGCTAGGCTAATGTTTAACGAACTATTGATAAAAATAAAATCCAATTAATTATTATATTCATGAAACACAGCAATCTCACCATTATTATACCATTTGTAAATGAAAAGTATGAATTATATGCGACATTGGAAAGTATCAAGCAATATTCACCAAAAATAGTTGATGTAATATTGATAAATGATGCTTCCGATGATGGATTTGACTATGAACACTTAGCTGAAATTTATAATGCTATTTATATAGAACATAAAGAGAGAGTAGGAGTGGCAGCATCTAGAGATGAAGGGGTAGACAGGTGTAAAACAGATTTTTTTTTATTGTTGGATGCTCATATGCGATTTTATGACAACGTTTGGATTGATAGGATTGTTTCAGAGTTATCTACAGATTCTAAATCACTTTTATGTTGTCAAACAAAGGCTTTATATAGAGAAGATGGGCTTTTGAAAGAAGATTTATCTCGAATGACATCTTATGGGGCATATGTGAACTTATATAATCCATTGAAATTATTTGAACCTCATTGGATTGCCAATATAAGTAACTCATATAATAGTAATACTATAAACATACCTTGTGTTTTAGGAGCCACTTATGCTTGTAATAAGCAATACTGGTCATATCTTAAAGGATTAAAAGGATTAAAACAATATGGTAATGACGAAGCGTATATAAGTATAAAGGTTTGGTTAACTGGTGGAGTTTGTAAATTACTTAAAGATGTTGTGATTGGTCATGTGTATCGTTCTGTACATCCTTACAGTAGAGATACAATTAGTAGCTTATATAATCGTATGTTTTTGTGCACATTATTTTTATCTGATAATATGTTGAAAAAGTCTTTTTCATATTTGAAACTATTCTATGATAACAAGACGCTATCACAAATACATAGTATGCTATATGAGAATAGGAATGAAATTAAGCAATTGAAGGAATATTACCAGACTATTTTTGTCGATGATTTAACACTGTTTACTTCATTTAATGATCAATTTCTACCTCAAAGCAATTACATAGATAATATTGATTGTGTTTTATCTGAAATAGCACATACTATATTTCAATCATCGTGTTTAGATTTAGGTATTTTATTTGGTCAAATGGGGAATATTATATTTTTGTATCATTATGCGGATTTATTACATAATCAAGAATACTTAAAAAAAGCAAATCAACTGTTATCAGATCTTATTCATAATATAGGTTTAGATGTTTCATATTGTTTTGCGACAGGATTATGTGGAATCGGATGGGGAATAGAATATTTATATCAGCATAATTTTATAACATTGGAAATTAATAAAACGTTAAACTATATAGATAAAAAAGTTTTAGAATTAAATCCGAATAGAATAGAAAATATAGATAGAAATTTTGGATTAGGAGGTGTTGTTCTATATATTCTAGCCAGATTAAGAACTATTGAAATGGAAAAAACAGAAAGTCCTTTTGATGATAAATACTTACATAGTCTATATTTAAGATTAAAAGAAATAATAAGTCAGATAGATATATACTCAGATAGTATAGATATATTTTTGTCTTTCATTCAATATTATGAAAAAGAAAATGGTATAAAAAGAACTAATATTTATGATGTGTCTCATTTATCGAATCCTAAGAATATTCCTATCAGAGATTTAAAGGCAGGATTAAAAGGATATGCTGGAGTTGGATTGAATTTGATTTTAAATCATATATAATGCGAATCAGAAGTTGGCGGCCTGATTCGTATATTTAAACATATCCCGGAATGAGTTGTTTCAACGGATAATCCGCATTTTTAGTCAACAAATCGTTTACCGACTCAACAAAATGCACAAAATGCTGTTTTTATGGAAGAATTCGCTGATTCACCGATAACAATTGGTATTTCGGGGAATAATCCGTAATTTTGTCGCCTTATATAAATTCATGATATGAAAGTCAATCTAAAAACTTCTTACATCGCTATATTATTGGCATTTCTTTCGCTTCTGAACGTTGTGGAAACGTATGCAGAAGTAACAGTCCAAACAGATTCTACCAATACATGGGAACCATCTGATTCTATATTTGTTCATTACCTGAAAGAACAGGGAATTCCTGTTACATCACACAATCAACTGAAACTTCTGACCAGCGGCAGAGAAAAATTCAAATGTCTTTTCGAAGATATACGAAGAGCCAAACACCATGTACACTTGGAATATTTCAATTTCCGCAGCGATTCCATTGCCAAAGAAATGTTCACATTATTGGCAGAAAAAGCCAAAGAAGGAGTGAAGGTACGTGCCATGTTCGATGCATTCGGAAATCTTTCCAACAACCGCCCGTTACGCAAACAGCACTTGCAGATGTTGAATGACCGAGGGGTAGAAATTGTAAAATTCGACCCTATCCGTTTTCCATATATCAATCATGTATTCAGCCGTGACCACCAGAAAATCATTGTCATAGACGGACAGATAGGATTCACCGGAGGTATGAACATCGCCGACTACTACATCAACGGACTTCCCGGAATCGGGCCTTGGAGGGATATGCACATCCGCATTGAAGGACCGGCTGCCGAAGAGTTACAGAAGGCCTTTCTCCGAACTTGGGACAAAGAAACCAAACAGAATATACAGGATTCTTGTCTCTTCGCCGTAAATCATGATTCACTGGCCCAACTTCCCTTTCACCGCGGAAACCAGGTAGCCATCATACAACGTATTCCGCACGAAGCACCAGAGGCTTTACGTGACGCCTACATTGCCGCCATAGATGCTGCCGAACATAAAATACAGTTAATCAGTCCCTACTTCACACCAACCGCCAGTATCCAAAAAGCTATCAAACGAGCCATCAAACGGGGAGTACGGGTAGAAATCATGATTCCAGCCAAATCGGACATTCCATTTACCCCCGATGCAGGTTTTTATATCGCCAATCAGTTACGAAAAAAAGGAGCACATATCTATGTCTTCAACGGAGGTTTTCATCATTCCAAAATCATGATGGTGGATGACCGTTTCTGTACTGTAGGCAGTATGAACATGAACAGCCGAAGCATCCGATACGACTATGAAATCAATGCATTCATCATGGATCTTCCAGTTACCGATGAACTGACACAGCTTTTCAATAACGACAAGTTGAACAGCACTATACTGACCAGGGAAGAATACCGGAAACGGGGAGCGTGGAAACGATTTGCAGGATGGTTTGCCCATCTGTTCACTCCATTCATATAAAGCAAGGCTATAAGAATTTTTATAGGGAAACACTCTCGATAAGTTTGATATTTTTCTTATTTTTGCCAAATATGTAAATTTGGATAAATACGTAGATAAAAACAATGAGAGTAATTGATTTAATCAAATCGACCCCGAAAACAGCCTTTTCATTCGAGATTCTCCCACCACTGAAAGGTACCGGCATCGAAAAAGTATATGCCGACATCGACATGTTGAGAGAATTCGACCCCAAATATATCAATATCACCACACACCGCAGCGAATATGTATATCAGGAACTGGGAAACGGGTTATTCCAGCGCAAACGTATACGCCGCCGTCCGGGTACGGTAGCCGTTGCCGCAGCTATTCAGAACAAATACAACATTACGGTAGTCCCTCACATGCTTTGCAGCGGATTTACCCGCGAAGATACCGAATACATGCTTCTCGACCTGCAATTTCTGGGCATTACAGACTTACTGGTACTGCGAGGTGACAAAGCCAAACATGAAGCTGCATTTACACCCGAACCGGGAGGAAACGCACATGCCATCGACCTGGAAAAACAGATCAGTGAGTTCAACCAGGGAGTTTTTCTGGACGGTTCCCCCATCAAGGCGCCTGTACACACGTTCAGTTACGGAGTCGCCTGTTATCCGGAAAAGCACGAAGAAGCACCCAATATGGAACAGGATCTGTACTGGCTGAAAAAGAAAGTTGAAGCCGGTGCGGAATATGCCGTTACCCAAATGTTTTTCGACAACCGGCGCTACTTCGACTTCGTAAAACGGGCCCGTGAAGAAGGCATAACCATCCCCATCATTCCGGGAATCAAACCGTTCGGAAAACTTTCGCAACTGAGCGTCATACCCAAGACATTCAAGATAGACCTGCCACAGGAACTGGCTTCGGAAGCCATCCGGTGCAAGACTGACGAAGAAGCACGGGCACTCGGAACGGAATGGTGCATCCAGCAATGCAAGGAACTGATGAGCCACAACGTCCCAAGCATTCATTTCTATACCGTAGGTGCCGCCCGCGTCGTACACGACGTGGCCCAGGCTATTTATTAACCCTTACTCTTCATCCTGCCATGTTCTTCAAAGATGTAATCGGACAAGAAACCGTAAAACGCCATTTGCTGCAAAGCGTAAAAAATGGCAAGCTTCCTCATGCCCTGCTGATTACCGGACCGGCAGGGAGTGGTAAGCTGCCACTGGCTCTGGCCCTGGCCAGCTATGTATGCTGCGACCACCCTTCGGAAACCGACGCTTGCGGAACATGCCCTTCATGCGTAAAGGCAAAAAAGCTGATCCATCCGGACATTCATTTTGCCTTCCCGATCGTCAAGAAAAAGGCCAACAAGGAATGGGTATGCAATGATTTCATCAATGAATGGCGGGAAACCATACAAAAAGATCCGTATATGGATCTGCACAGCTGGATGGAAGCGATAGGTGTGGAAAACCAGCAGCCTCAGATCTACGTCAAGGAAAGTGACGAGATCCAACGAAAACTGTCGCTGAAAGCCAGTCAGGGCAGATACAAGGTCATGATCATCTGGCTGCCCGAGAAAATGAACGTGGAATGTGCCAACAAACTGCTGAAATTGCTGGAAGAGCCACCGGCCTTTACCTTGTTTCTGCTGGTCAGCGAAGAACCGGCAAGTCTGCTTCCTACACTGGTCAGCCGCACACAACGCATCCACCTGGAACCGATTGAGGAACATCTGCTGTCCGACTGGCTACGTCAGAAGTACATGCTCTCCAAAGAAGATGCCGACGAAATAGCACACCGGTCGGAAGGCAGCCTGCTAAAGGCTGTCGAAAACATCCACCTCAGCGAAGAACAGCGTGTCTGCTTCGAAAGTTTTGTCAACCTGATGCGACAAGCTTACCGGCGCGACATACGTTCCTTGAAAATGTGGAGTGAACAGCTTGCCTCAATGGGCCGCGAACGGCAAAAAAACTTTCTGAGTTACAGCCAGCACATGATACGGGAAAATTTCGTTTACAATTTTCACCGGCCGGAAATGAACTATATGAGTGCCAACGAACGCCAGTTCGCAGTTCGTTTCTCTCCGTTCATCAATGAAAAGAACGTCATGGAAATCATGGATCTGCTCGACGAGGCGCAACTTCACATCGAACAGAACGTCAATGCAAAAATGGTCTTCTTCGATGTAGCCCTTCGCATGATCGTGCTACTGCTGAAGAAATAAATATATAGCAAATAGAAGAAAAACAATGAATAATGATTTTATCCTAAAAAACGGAAGCGGAGGCCTTAGTTGCAAAGGCTGCGGACGTCAAAATAATAAACTGAATACGTACGACTGGCTGGCCGACGTCCCCGGAAACGGCGACGAGCAGGAAATCGTAGAAGTACAGTTCAAGAATACAAGAAAAGGGTATTTTAAGAACAGCAACCGCCTGAAACTGGAAAAAGGCGACATCGTGGCCGTAGAAGCCAGCCCCGGACATGACATCGGTACAGTCACCTTAACAGGAAGACTGGTACCTCTGCAGATGAGAAAATCCGGTATGAAACCGGACACAGAGATCAAACGTATCTACCGCAAGGTAAAGCCCATCGACATGGAAAAATACGAAGAAGCAAAATCACGCGAGCACGATACGATGATCAGATCCCGGAAAATAGCCGAAGACCTGGGACTGCAAATGAAAATCGGTGACGTAGAATATCAGGGAGACGGAAATAAGGCGATTTTCTATTACATAGCCGACGAACGGGTAGACTTCCGGCAACTCATCAAAGTACTGGCCGAAGCCTTCCGAGTACGCATCGAAATGAAACAAATCGGAGCCAGACAGGAAGCCGGACGAATCGGAGGAATCGGTCCATGCGGACGAGAACTCTGCTGCGCCACCTGGATGACCAGCTTCGTATCTGTATCTACCAGCGCGGCACGTTTTCAGGACATTTCACTGAATCCGCAGAAACTGGCCGGGCAATGCGCCAAACTGAAATGTTGCCTGAACTACGAAGTAGATGCATACGTAGAATGCCAGAAACGTCTGCCAAGCAAAGAGGTCGTTCTGGAAACACAAGACGCATCCTATTACTATTTCAAAGCCGATATATTGGGTGGTACCATCACCTACAGCACCGACAAGAGCTTCCTGGCCAACGAAGTGACTATCTCTGCCCGAAGAGCTTTCGAAGTTCTGAATATGAACAAACGGGGAGAAAAGCCGCTCAAGCTGAACGAGGAAACAATCACCAAAGAATCGGACAAGCCCAAAGACCTGCTCGAACAGGAAAGCGTTACACGTTTCGACAAAAGTAAGAACTCCAGAAACAAGAAGAAAAAGAACAAGAACGAAACACGTGGAGAGAACAATATATCGAAGAATAACGGACGAACCAATCCTGGAAAACCAGCGGGAAATGGAGAACAGCCGAATGAGCCCAAACGCCCAGTCACCTCACAAGAATCGGCCGCAACAGACAGCAACAAGGATTCGAAAGCTGTTGTCAAAGTAGAAAATGCACTTGTTAAGGTGGAAAATGCGCCAAAGGAAAACCGGAACCGCGACAAACAACCACGTGAAAACCGTCCTTCACGCGATAAAAACCGCTCACCCAAGCCCAATAAGAACAATAAGGAACGGGAAAATACGGAATTACCGGAAATGAAAACTCCCGAAAACAAATCTGCAGAAAAACAATTGCCTGCAGAACGAAATATCCCGCAAGCCAAACGTATGGAAGACACGGAAAACCAGCCATCGCGGGAAAACGTACAGGCGGGTGAACGCAACAATAACCGAAACCGAAACAATCGACGTCCCAATAACCGACGTCCCAACGGTGGAAATACTTCCGAAAACGGGAATACAGAACCTCGCAAACAGGAGGGCGAAATCCATGGATAACCACCTGCTTTCTGTTTCTTTAAAACATACTTCATGCATGCTGTTAATCCTTCTTCTGCTGGAAGGATTAACAGCATGTCATACAGATACGGTTTACCATATCTACCAACCGGTATCTGAAGAGGGATGGAACAAAAAAGACACACTGATTTATATGCTTCCAGACAGCTTGGCTGCCGGATGTTACCAGTTGGAACTGGATGTCCGACATACCGGGAACTATCCGTATCGGGATATCTGGCTGGAAATGGCTTTCGAACGAAGAAAACCTCAAGATATTTCTGCTGACATGCCAGACAGAGACTCATTGGACATTCCAGAACAGGATATTCCTGTTGATACCATGATGTGGGTAAGAGATACCGTACATTTATACCTGGCCGATGAACAGGGAAGATGGCTGAACGGGGGAACAATAGGAAGCCTCTATCAGTTTCGTGCTACGACCGGTAAATTCTGCCTGACAAACAAAGATGGAAAAACGTTCCGCATCATACACATCATGAAAGACAATCCCTTGCAAGGCATACACGATATCGGAATCAGAATTTACCATACGCCTGCAGACTCCCGATAAAAACGATTATCGGTCACGGGCAGCATCAATACGTAGAAAGACAAACAACAAAATGGTAAATCCCCATAAGGACGAACCTCCATAACTGAAAAACGGCAAAGGTATGCCAATTACAGGAGTAACTCCCAAAACCATTCCTACATTAATAAACAGATGGAAAAAGAAAATACTTAAAACACAATATCCATATACCCGGCCAAAACGGGATGTCTGACGTTCCGACAACGCTATCAGCCTTAAAATAAAGGCTGTAAACAGCAACAAGACAGCGGCAGATCCTACAAATCCCTGCTCCTCACCTACGGTACAGAAAATAAAATCAGTGTCCTGCTCCGGAACATATTTCAACTTTGTCTGTGTGCCATTCAGAAAACCTTTTCCCCAGAATCCACCGGAGCCAATGGCTATCTTACTTTGATTTACATTATAACCGGCACCGGCAGGATCGTCCTTAATGCCCAGCAAGACTTCAATACGAATCTTCTGGTGTGCTTCCAATACATGGTTAAACACATAATCAATGGAATAGAAAAAAACAGCCGACCCTACAGTAAAAATCAAGATATATACATAATTGGCCAAACGTTCACGATAGTAAAGATAAACCAGGTAAATCACAATAGAAACTGACAATATGATTTCTACAATGACTACATTAAAAGGAATGACATAATATGAAAATAATACAGCCAGCAGAATCGTTCCAATACCAATTCCCAAAATATAAACGGCAGACTTTCGCTGATGTTTACAATAAGAGTTGACAAGTACGCCCGATAAAACCACAATCATTCCCCATACGGAAAAAGCTCCCCATGAAGTTACACCATCCGGCATCAGATCCGCACTAAAACGTACTCCTACAATGAAATATGCTACGGCACAGATACCCGAAAACAAAATAGATCCTGTCATTCCTTCCCGATACAACATCAGGAAAAAAGACAAATACACCAGAGCCGAACCAGTTTCACGCTGAAGAATAATCAGAATCATCGGGAGCAGAATTATTCCAAGAACGGCCAGCACGTGTTTCTTTCTTTTCATGGAAAATGTATATTCACCCATAAACTTGGCCAAAGCCAGGGCCGTAGCAAATTTAGCAAACTCGGCCGGCTGCAGGCTGACAGGCCCTAAAACAATCCATGAACGGGAACCTTTAATTTCGTGCGGATTGAATATGGTAGCAAACAACAACAATAACAAAATACCATAAATCAGATATGCGTACGTATCATAAAGCTTGTCCTCCAGCATCAGCAGGACAAATCCCAATCCTAACGAACAGCCTATCCACATCAACTGTTTTCCGGCACGAGTTCCCAAATCGAGGAAATCAGGCTCACCATAATTATAGCTGGCTCCGCATACGCTGAACCATCCACAAACCAGCAAGATCAGATAAAGACCGATGGTCCACCAGTCAACTGTTTTCCAAATACTATCTTTCCTGTAAGCCATAATCTATTCTACGGTTTTGAATTTCGGTTGCCATCTCCTCATCTTCCGGTGATAACTTTCCTTTTAAATACTGCTCTATCATCAAACGACCGATGGGTACTCCATACGTAGCTCCCCATCCACCATTTTCAACGTATACGGCGATTGCGATCTTAGGATCATTCATCGGAGCAAATCCCATAAAAGCTGAATGGTCTTTTCCACGATTCTGTGCCGTACCGGTCTTTCCGCACACTTCAATGTCGGGTAAATTGGCTACCCGACATGTACCTCCCAATACAGCTGCGCGCATACCCTGCACAACTTCCTCATAATGGACCTTATCCACCATCGTATAGTGACGTTGTGAATAAACGGAATCCAACGGTTCGCCAGCTACATCCTTTACCACATGCGGCGTTACATAATAGCCACGATTTGCAATGGTAGCCCCCAGATTGGCTATCTGCAGAGGAGTGGCTGTTACTTCTCCCTGACCAATGGCAATACTGATAATGGTTAGTCCGTTCCAAGACCCCCGATACGCTTTATCATAAAATTTGGAGTTCGGAATCATTCCTCTTTTCTCACCTGGAAGATCAATACCCAACGGATAACCGAATCCCATGGAAACCATATAATCTCTCCATGTATCCATGGCCTTCTGTACAGAACCATATTTCTGTCGTGACCCCATCATATAATATAATCCCCAGCAGAAATAACCGTTACAGGACGTGGCTATGGCCGGAATCAACGGAAGCGGTGATCCGTGAGCATGACAGCCTACATGCAATCCTTTATACGTAAATCCGTGAGAACAAGGATAAGCAGTTCCCGGAGTAATAATTCCTTCTTGCAGATAAGTCAGCGCCTGTGTAGTCTTAAAAGTAGAACCGGGCGGATATGCTCCCATAATGGCACGGTTCAACAACGGTTTCCAAGGATCACGTGCCAATGCCAGATGATTTTTTCCACGTTCACGTCCAACCATCAGATGCGGGTCATACGTTGGCGAAGATACCAGACAAAGCACTTCACCCGTAGAAGGTTCTATAGCCACAATACTTCCAATTTTTCCCTCCAGCAATCGTTCCCCCAACTGTTGCAGTTCAATATCCAAACTTAGTTTCAGGTCTTTTCCTGGAACAGCGTCCTTATCAAATTTTCCATTCATGTACCTTCCCTGGATACGTCCACGGGCATCACGAAGCAATACTTCTACCCCTTTCTCACCGCGAAGCTGCCGCTCATAAGAACGTTCCACACCTAATTTTCCAATAAAATCGCCGGCTATGTAATAATCATCCTTTTCCATATCCGCCTTCGAGACTTCTGCTACATCACCCAAGATATGAGCGCCCGAAGAATAATTATACTGCCGTACAGTACGACGCTGGATATAAAATCCGGGAAACTTAAAAAGTTTTTCCTGAAAAACTCCGCAATCTTCGGTAGAGAGCTGAGTCATGAATACCTGATTTGTATATGGAGAATAACCAGGATTCAACCGACGATCCTTGATTTCGGCCAAACGCTTGCGCAAATAATCGGGCGTAATCTTTAAAGTCTGACATAAATCCATGGTATCCAGTTGAGTAACCTCCTTCATAACCACCGTTATATCATAAGCCGGCTGATTATAAACCAGCAGTTTTCCGTTCCGATCATATATAACACCACGACTCGGATATTGGATTTTCTTCAAAAAAGCATTGCTGTCGGCATTCTTTTTATAATCTTCACTCATAATCTGCAAAGAAAGCAGCCGCAACAGATAAACCAGTACGACACATATCACCGCACCGGCTATCACATATTTCCGTTTCTCAAGATCGTAATTATGCTCCACTATTTTTTCCTCCTGACAGCATCAACACACAAAATACAAATCAAGGTTACCAGTGTATCTGTCCCTGCTTTGATCAGCAGTGTCTTAATATTAAAGAATGAAAAAGTATCCAGGGTATTCAATACGAGAGCAAACAGCAACGTACAGACCAATGCATACCGAAAAAAGGAAGCAAATCCCATAACAGCTATTCCCGGCTCAAAATTCTCAGTCGGATCACGCTGGGTCTGTGCAAACAAAAGAAACGGACGGACAAACGCCAACAAAGTAGCCGCAGCCGCATTCAGTCCCGGTGTATTACTAAAAATATCTACACACAGTCCTATAGCAAACGCCCATCCCAACAAGGCTTTACGATCTATCTGTGAATTCAGCTTCAAGATAAAATAAACGTAAAACAAAGGAGTAGCGTACTGATAAATATGTACGTGATTCAGCACCAGCACCTGAAACAGGAGCAAAATGACCAACCATTTAATTCGTTGTAAGAAAAGCATAATCGCATCAGTTGTTTAATAGAACTTTCACACTGTCTTCCAGCGCCGATTGTTCACCATAATTAAGCGGTGCAATGACCTGCACATCATTTAAACGCGCAAAATCAGTAAACAGACGAATCTTCAGCAAATAAGAAAGTCCGTCATGACTGTCGCTCATATCATCGACCGTTCCAATAGGAATACCAGCCGGGAATACCGCGCTATGTCCGCTGGTAACAATCGTATCACCGAGTGCAAATTCCGAATGGCGGGGTAAATCCTTGACGTACGCATATCGTGAGGAATTTCCGTCCCAGTTTAGAATACCGAAATAAGAAGTACGCTTGATCTTGCAACTGATATTACTCTTGGTATTCAATACCGGCAATACAATGGAATGGTGTGGAGCTGTCAGATAAACGATGCCTACGATACCGTTTCCGCATATTACGCCCATTTCCGGACGAATGCTGTCGGCGCTTCCCTTATCAATCGTAATAAAATTATTGGCATGCGTCACGCTGTTATTTACCACATGGGCATCTACAATCAGATAATCATGAAGCACATCTTTCCGCAAACGGGCAATCGCCGTAGTATCCATTCCGTATTCAGCCAGCCGGCGAGACAAGCTTTCTACCTCCAGCTCCAGCTGTATGTTACGGGATGTCAGGCTCTGGTTCACACCACGCAAACCAAAATACTGAGTTACCTGGTGTGAAGTTTCATAAATAATTCCCGATACATAATTGGCCGAAGTAAAAAACACACTTCCCTGATAGCTGTTGAAACGGAACAGTAAGACAAAACTTACGATTTCCAGTACAATGAACAGAAACCAATAATCGTATTTTAATATAAAATTGATGAGATTACGCACGTCACATACTGATTTTGAGGACACATCCGAAGGAAATCGTTCCACTTCTTTCCCCCGTTTTCATTACCTCCATAAACAAACAGTGAGGATGAAACTGTCTGAGATACCCCTACAGTCTCAACCTCATGTGTTATTTCATAACAGGTAGAACCTTACTACCATTTTTAGCGCATCAAGAATGAGAAACGGTCTACATTCTTCAAAGCAATTCCCGTACCTTTGGCCACACTCAGCAACGGCTCGTCGGCAATGTGGAACGGAATGTTGATCTTATCGGTCAGACGCTTGTCAAGACCACGAAGCAAGGCGCCACCACCCGTCAGATAAATACCGTTGGTTACGATATCGGCATACAATTCGGGAGGTGTATTTTCCAGCGCGCTCAATATAGCCGTCTCAATCTTGGCAATACTCTTCTCCAGACAATGAGCTATTTCCTGATAGCATACCGGAACTTCCATCGGTAAAGCCGTAATACGGTTCGGGCCACGTACGACATAATCTTCCGGAGCCTGATCTCCCAGATCTGTCAGAGCCGCTCCTACGTGAATTTTAATACGCTCTGCCATACGTTCACTAACCTTCACATTATGCTGACGGCTCATATATTCCTGAATATCAGCAGTCAGGTCATCACCAGCGATACGAATGGAATTGTTTGAGACAATACCACCCAAAGAAATCACAGCGATCTCGGTTGAACCACCACCTATATCCACAATCATGTTTCCTTCCGGAGCCTCTACGTCCAGTCCGATACCAATCGCAGCAGCCATCGGCTCGAATATCAGATAAACATCACGTCCGTTGGCATGTTCCGCACTATCACGTACAGCACGCAGCTCGACTTCCGTAGAACCCGAAGGCACACCAATAACCATACGCAACGACGGAGTAAACAAACGGCGTCCGGTATTTACCTTCTTGATCAGACCACGCATCATCTGTTCACACGCGTTAAAGTCGGCTATCACCCCGTCACGCAACGGACGAACCGTACGAATATTCGGGTTTTCCTTTTCATACATCAGTTTGGCACGCTCGCCTACGGCAATCATCTTGTCCGTACGACGATCCAAAGCAACGACAGAAGGCTCATCTACCACAATCTTTCCATTGCTTATAATAATGGTATTGGCTGTGCCAAGATCCATCGCTATTTCTTGAGTAAAAGAGAATAATCCCATTTCCTTTTTCTTATTGTCTAATTTAGTATATCACCGGCAAACGGTCAAGAGCCGACTGCCGGTGCGAATTAATCAATGTTTAAAGTGACGGATTCCCGTAACGACCATTGCAACTCCATGCTCGTTGCAATACTGGAAAGTCAACTCATCTTTTACAGAGCCACCCGGCTGAATAACAGCTTTTATTCCTTCGTTGTCGGCTATTTCCACACAATCCGGGAACGGGAAGAAAGCATCGCTTGCCATTACTGCACCTTGCAAGTCGAAGCCGAAGGACTTGGCCTTTTCGATAGCCTGTTTCAAGGCATCTACACGAGAGGTCTGACCTACTCCGCTAGCCAGCAGCTGCTTGCCCTTGGCCAGTACGATGGCATTGCTCTTGCTGTTCTTTACGATCTTATTGGCAAACAACAAGTCTTCTGTTTCAGCATCTGTAGCAGTTCTCAAAGAAACCTGCTTCAAGTCGTCACGAGTTTCTATACGAGTATCCTTATCCTGTACCAGAACTCCATTCAGCAACGAACGGAACTGTACAGTGCTACCCTTACCTCCCTTGCGGATCAGAATAATGCGGTTTTTCTTCTGTGACAATACTTCCAGCGCATCGGCATCGTATGCCGGAGCGATGATTACCTCGAAGAAAATCTTGTTGATTTCTTCAGCTGTAGCACAGTCTACAGTGGCATTGGTAACCAGTACTCCACCAAAGGCAGAAACCGGGTCACCGGCCAAAGCATCTTTCCAGGCCTCGAGCACTGTAGCCCGCGATGCCAGTCCGCATGCATTATTGTGTTTCAGGATAGCGAAGGTAGTTTCATCAAATTCCCCGATCAGGTCTACAGCCGCATTGATGTCAAGCAGGTTGTTGTAAGAAATTTCCTTTCCATGTACCTGTTCGAACATTTCTTCCAGCTTGCCGTAGAATGTTCCCTTCTGATGAGGATTTTCACCATAGCGCAACGGATGTCCGTCTTCTACCGCACAACGGAAAGCCGTACCTTCTCCTCCGTCGAAATAGCCCCAGATAGCTGAATCATAATGAGAAGAAACAGCAAACGCCTCACGTGCGAACCAGCGTCTTTCGTCGCGTGTAGTCACGGCACCCTTTTCGTTCAGGATATCCAAGAATGGCTTATACTGGTGCTTGCTTGCTACAATCACCACATCATTGAAATTCTTGGCAGCAGCACGAATCAGTGAAATACCACCGATATCGATTTTTTCTATAATAGCCTGTTCTTCGGCTCCCGAAGCAACCGTATCTTCAAACGGATAAAGATCAACAATAACCAGATCGATCTCCGGAATCTCATACTGGGCAATCTGCTTCTGGTCTTCTTCCAGCTCCCGACGGCACAATATACCTCCAAAGATTTTCGGATGCAGTGTCTTCACACGCCCGCCCAGAATAGAGGGATAAGTAGTAAGATCTTCTACTGCTTTACACGGATAACCCAACGATTCTATGAAATGACGGGTTCCGCCTGTTGACAGGAATTCAACTCCTTCTGCATGCAGTTTGGCAAGTATTGCATCCAAACCATCCTTGTGATAAACCGAAATCAATGCGGTTTTGATTCTCTTTGACTCTGACATTATTATAGATTTTAGATTCGGGTGCAAATTTACAAATTTTCAATTGATAATTAGATGCTATTTACGTGAAAATATCTTGTATTACCGGAAATACGTGCATACACCCGAAAAATTCCTCTTCCGGCAACATGTCCGGCAGGCCTCAGCCCCATTTTGTAACAGAAATGTAACATATATGTCTTTCCCGTATAACATGAGAAACCTATTTTTGCGGCAAAAATCAGAGAGACAAAAGTATGGAAACTATTTATTTAGGAATTGTCATTTTCCTGTTCATGCTGGCAGTGTTCGACTTGCTGGTAGGCGTCAGCAACGACGCAGTCAACTTCATGAACTCCGCAGTAGGAGCCAAGGTAGCCAACTTCAAAACAATTACCATCGTAGCTGCCATCGGTGTCTTTGCCGGAGCCATTCTCAGTAACGGTATGATGGACATTGCCCGCCACGGCATTTTCCAGCCGGTTAACTTCAGTTTTTACGACATCATGTGCATTCTGCTGGCCGTTATGGTCACTGACGTCGTGCTACTCGATGTGTTCAACACACTGGGACTTCCTACCTCTACCACCGTATCAATGGTTTTCGAACTCCTGGGCGGAACCTTCATTCTGGCGTTATTGAAAATCATGACCGATGACACCGGCTTGCTTTCACTGGGCGATATGATGAATACGGAGAAAGCGCTTTCCGTCATCATGGGTATCTTCCTGTCTGTAGCCATCGCTTTTATCGTAGGTACGGTCGTACAATACATTTCCCGACTCATCTTCGGATTCAACTACAAAAAGCACTTGTCATGGACCATCGGCGTATTCGGAGGTATCGCCGTAACATCTCTTTCTTACTTTATCCTGATCAAGGGACTGAACAGTGCTCCGTTCATGACAGAGGCTTCCAAACTCTGGATTGAAGAAAACACGACATTACTGATGATAAGCTGTTTTGTCGGCTTTACCATTCTGATGCAGATTCTTCACTGGTGCAAAATCAATGTTTTCAAAATCATTGTACTTTTAGGAACCTTCTCCCTGGCATTGGCATTCGCCGGAAACGACCTGGTAAACTTTATCGGTGTACCTCTGGCCGGTTACTCAGCTTATACGGATTTTGTAGCCAACTCAAACGGAACGGATATTCATCATTTCATGATGAACTCCTTGATGTCTTCGGCCAAGACACCGGCCATCTTCCTGTTCCTTTCAGGTATCATCATGGTATATGCGCTGGCTACCTCAAAAAAGGCCAAGAACGTCATCAAGACTTCTGTCGACCTGGCCCGTCAGGAAGAAGGAGACGAGATGTTCGGTTCTTCTGCACTGGCCCGTACCATCGTGCGCAGAGCCACTTCCTTCAACGATTTTCTGGTCAAGGTCATTCCGGCAGGAGTACGCCGATGGATTGACAGCCGTTTCAACAAGGATGAAGTTATTCTGGAAAACGGTGCCGCATTCGATTTGGTCCGCGCCTCTGTCAATCTGGTACTTTCCGGACTACTGATCATCATCGGAACAACCATGAAACTGCCGCTTTCTACCACTTATGTAACGTTCATCGTAGCCATGGGTAGTTCACTGGCCGACCGCGCCTGGACTCGTGAAAGTGCCGTTTACCGCATCACGGGTATGCTTTCGGTTATCGGCGGATGGTTTATCACAGCTTTTGTAGCTTTCATCATCTGTGCCCTCGTTACCTTCATCATGTATTACACAAGCTTTGTCGGTATGGTTATTTTCATCGCCGTAGCTGTCTTCCTGCTGATCCGCAGCAACATCAAATACAAGCAGAAAGAACAGACAGAGAGTCAGGACGACATTTTCAAGCGCATGATGAGCAGCAAAGACAAATCAGAAGTCCTTTCATTGCTGCGCCAGCATGTAAAAGAAACCCTGACCAGCTACATCAGCTTCAGCGAACAGGCGTATGTACAGATTACCGACGGATTCATCAATGAAGACTTGAAGAGCCTGCGCAAAGCCGTCAGCTCCACCGACGACAAACGGAAAATGCTGAAGAAACGCCGCCGTAAAGAAATCCTGGGATTGCGCAGAATTCCTATCACCACAGCCATCGAAAAGAATACCTGGTTCCACCTGGGAAGCAACAGCTGCGAACAAATGCTGTACTGCTTGAAACGTATCGGCGAGCCGTGCAAGGAACATGTAGACAACAACTTCAATCCGCTCTCACCGGAACGTGTTACCGAATTACAGAATGTAAGACAAGAACTCTGCAAACTGATGGAACGCACACGCGCAGCCATTGAGAACAACCAGTACGACGACGCGGATGACATTCTGAAGAAAGGAGACGAACTGAAAAATGTTATCTCCACCCTGCGCAAACAGCAGATGAACCGTATGCAGGAAACCGACAACAATCGTCTGAAAGTATCGCTGGTATACCTGAATATTCTGCAGGAAACCCAGGAATTAGTCAGCATCTGGCGACACCTGTTACGAGCCAGCCGCTTCTTCCAGGGCGACTATGTTCCACAGGAAAACAATGCGGAACTGCTCACAGACAATACGATCTGACATTTCTCTCTTCTTCTCAATCATAACAGGGATGCACGGAAACAACGGTGTATCCCTGTTTTTTATCACACAACCGTATCATCATCCTCTCATCTTCAAAAGTCGGGCGGAAAATATGCTTTGCAAAGCAAAATTATCATTTTCTCTTCCTTCTTTCGCTTTTCGGTCAGTTTCTCCGGCAGACCACACCAACATCAGCAAAGAACGGTCAACTTACAGTTCTCGACGACGACATAAAATACGTTCTACACATGCAGGACGTTGGTTCTGCGACCGTAAAACATACGTTCCGCCCCCGAAGAACCTATGTCCCGCATTCGAAGAACCTACTAAAGGAACAGACAAATAAAAAACGTATAAAAGAAACACAACAGATTTCTTCCATACGTTTGCAGATTATCCGATGCAAGTTCAGCCACCGGCACATTGACAGAGTCTATCAAGAATGAGCGTTTTCGTTCTTTCGCTGCTGATAAAGCTGATAAGAATTGACCACATTGTGCCATACACTGTAGAATCCTGCGGCAACAGCTGTAACAGGTGTCAGAAAAGTATAGCCCATCCAGATAGCTACCACCGTATTTTTCTGTCCCAGCGCTTGTCCGGCGCTGATGGTATCGTGATACACGCGCCCGATACGTTTGCCTATCCAGAACTGCAGACCGCAGCATACCAGCGAGACTACGGCCAATCCGGCCTGATACCCAAATGAGTAACTACTGTGCATGATACTGCGTACCGTTACTGCAATGGCAAGCATCAAAGCTACCGCCCACAGGTAAAAAGTCAGGTTATGAAACTCGCCCAGCCTGTGATGCATGGAAGGCCACAGATACCGCAACAGGACCGCCGCTACAAACGGCAATAACAGCAACGGAAAAACTTTACCCAGAATCAAGACAAAAGCCCCCCAAAAGGTCATATCCGGATTGGGATGTACCAGCGGAACCAGCAAAGGAACCAGAAAGGCTGCCAGCAGATTACTCAGGATAGTATAAGAAGTAAGATGTCCTGCATCGCCTCCCAGCTTGCGGGTAACTACCGCAGCCGCAGTAGCGGTAGGGCAAATCAGACACAGCATGGCTCCTTCCATCCATACCCCTCCTGCCATATCGCGGAAAAGCAACAGTATTCCACCCAGCAAGGAAAAACTTCCGGCCTGCACCAGCAACAGCCAGGCATGCCATTTACAGGGACGTAACTCTGACAAATCGACCTTACAGAAGGTCAGAAACAACATCAGAAAAATCAATACCGGCTGCACAATCGCAATGGCATGATTGACAAACGGCTTTGTTCCTGCCAGAAAAGGAAGATTCACATACACGAAATAAAGAATAACTCCCAATGACATGGAAATCGGAAGGGTCCAGTCTTTTATAAATTGAATAATTTTCATGACAGTATCAACTTTCAAACAACTTACTACGCACCAACAGGCAGGCTCCCACCATTCCGGCCTTATCCTTCAACTTTGACAAGACAACCAAAGAATCCTTATTGACCAGATTCAGCGTATATTTCCGGATAGCCCCCTTTACCGGCAACAGGATATAGTCCTCTGTTGCAGAAAGCGAACCACCGATTATCACCAGCTCCGGATTCAACAAATTGATAACACCGGCCAGATACCGGCCCAACAGTACACCAATCTTTTCAACCAGTTCTATACAGAGCAAGTCTTCCTTATTGGTAGCTTCGATAATATCTCCCAAGGTCACTTTGTCCTTTTCCGTCAGAATGCGTTTAGACAGAATGGAACTTTTTCCCTGAGCTACCTGTTCACATAGCTTCCGATGCAGCGCCATTCCGGATACCTCGGTTTCCAGACATCCTTTCTTGCCGCAATGACAAAGAATCTCATTGTCGAATACACTGAAATGTCCCAATTCACCGGCGAAACCGGACTTACCGATGTACAACTGTCCGTTGATGACCAGGCCAACACCCAATCCCCAACTCAAGTTTACAAATACCACATCTTTTTCGCCTCTGACAACTCCTTTCATATATTCACCGTATGTCATGGCACGGGTATCGTTGTCTATGCTTACGGGAAGCCCTATTTTATCGGTCAGGATATCGTTCAGGGGACGTTCGTCAAAGTTAAACAGGCTGAAGCTATACCCCTGTTCCGGATTGACACGTCCCGAGATATTGACACCAATCTGAAGAATCTTATCGCGCAAAGCCGCATTCTCTTCTACAAAGGCAGATATCAGACTACATAGCGTATCCAGCGCCTCCGAAGTATTGACAAGCTGAAAAGGAATATGTACCCGCTCGTCGATAATATCGCCGGTGAAATTCATCAGACCGATGTTTACGTCTGTCTTTCTGACATCCACTCCCACAAAATAGCCGGAATCGGCATTCAATCCATAAAGCGTAGGAGGTCTTCCTTCGCCTGTCTCCAGTTTACCGTAATTGACTATAAATCCATCTTCACACATCTCCATAATGAATTTAGTCACGGTGGGCACACTCAAATCAAGTTCTTTTGCCAGATCGGGGATAGTAGACGAACGGTTATACATGTAATAGGTTATAATCCGTTTCTTGGTAACGGCACTTTTAGCACCTCTGGCTATTTCGAGTAACAAGTGTTGTGACATAACAGTAGATTTGAATTTAATAGCAAAGGTACAGCTTTGTTTTGAAAATTCACTAATTCTTGCTATATTCGAAACAAATTAATAGCTATCGACATGAAAAAATGCCCTTATCTCCGCTTTCTGACACTTCTCTGCGTGTTTTGTCCATTGGTTTCCACGGCTCAGGAATCCGGCATGCAGCTTCCGGATTATCCCGTCAGCCAAGGTGTATCGGCCCCATTTGCCGGATTTGTCGGAACTTCGCTGGTAGTGGCAGGCGGATGTAACTTTCCAGACAGGCCAGCGGCCGAAGGCGGTAAGAAAGTCTATTATCCGCATACATACAGCCTGACACTCACCGGTAACCATCCACAGTGGAAAGAGGAATCTTCACTCCCGTTTCCCATAGCATACGGAGCATCCGTCGAAACAGACAAAGGCCTGGTATGCATCGGAGGAATGAACAATGACTCTACCTCTACCGCCGTATTTCTCATTGCTCCCTCGCAACACACTCCCCATACCTTCGACATTCTTTCATTGCCCTCTCTTCCGGCAGGCATTGACAACGCAGCGGCAGCCCGTATAGGAGACAATCTTTATATTACCGGAGGAAACCAGCCGAACAACGAAAAGGCCTTGTATGTGCTTTCGGGAGAGAATGCCCCTTCCTGGCAGAGACTGACGGACTATCCGGGCCCCGTCAGAATACAGCCTACAGTAATCGGTACAGATAAATACCTGTATCTGGCAGGAGGATTCTCCTTCGATACAGCTACCAGAACCTGCACCTTGGCCTCCGACATCCTCCGGTACGATCCGTCTGCCCAAACCTGGGAAACGGAAACTTCCATTCCCCCCTATCCGGACCATACCTTCCGGTGTCTGTCCGGTTCATCCGGAACCAGGTACGACGACTATCTGATTTTTACAGGAGGAGTATACGCCCCTCTGTTCAAAAGCGCCATGGAAAGGAAACAGGACAGCCTGTATCTGAAACATGAGCCTGCCTGGTATCGTTTTCATGACGACCTGCTGCTTTATCATACCATCGAAAAATCCTGGAAAATCATTCCACATGCAGCCGGAATGGCCAAGGCCGGAGGAATACTGCTGAGAAAAGGAGATACACTGTATATGGTATGCGGGGAAATTAAGCCCGGAATCCGAACGGCAGAAATCTCCGTACTCCGCTTATCCTCGTTACTCGAATGATAGTTTCTGAAAGCATCAGATACAAATGGGATAACTTAGAAAAATATATATTTATATTTGTTGTATTTTAAAAATATAATAGTTACTTTTGCACATATTAAATAAATCATTTTATAAACAAAATACTATGGAAAAGATTGTTGGACTAATTGATGCTCCTTTTACTCCGTTTTACGAAAATGGAGAAGTAAACTACGAACCCATTGAATCATACGCTAAAATGCTGGCTAAAAACGGTTTGAAAGGTGTGTTCATCAACGGTTCATCCGGTGAAGGATATATGCTGACCGAAGAAGAACGTATGAAACTGGCCGAAAAATGGATCGAAGCTGCTCCAGAAGGCTTTAAAGTTATCGTACACGTGGGAAGCTGCTGCGTAAAAGCAAGCAAAATGCTGGCCGAACATGCCCAGAAAATCGGAGCATGGGGAATCGGCGCCATGGCTCCCCCCTTCCCAAAAATCGGACGAATCGAAGAACTGGTAAAATATTGTGAGGAAATTGCCGCCGGCGCTCCCGATTTACCGTTCTACTATTACCATATCCCGGCCTTCAACGGTGCATATCTGCCAATGGTCGAACTGCTGAAAGCCGTAGACGGCCGCATCCCGAACTTTGCCGGTATCAAATACACATACGAAAGTATCTACGAATATAACCAGTGCCGCCTGTACAAGAACGGTAAATTCGATATGCTGCACGGCCAGGACGAAACCATTCTTCCGGCATTGGCCATGGGTGGAGCACAAGGAGGTATCGGAGGTACAACCAACTACAACGGTATCAACCTGGTAGGGATCATCGATGCCTGGAAAGCCGGCGACATCGAAAAGGCCCGTGAACTACAGAACTTCTCTCAAGACGTCATCAACGTCATTTGCCACTACCGAGGCAATATCGTAGGCGGTAAACGCATCATGAAACTGATCGGTCTGGATCTGGGAAAGAACCGTACCCCGTTCCAAAACATGACCGATGAAGAAGAAGTCCGCATGAAAGCCGAGCTGGAAGCCATCAATTTCTTTGACCGTTGCAATAAATTCTAAACGACATGGATACCCGCATTTACCTGAATTACTGGGCAGAGCTGTATAAAACAGACATGCTCACCAACATTATGCCCTTCTGGCTCCGCTACGGAGTAGACAAAGAACACGGTGGTATCTATACTTGCGTTTCACGGAACGGAGAACTGATGGACTCCACCAAATCGGTGTGGTTTCAGGGACGTTTTGCCTTTGTCTGCTGTTTTGCCTACAACCATATCGAAGCACGTCCGGAATGGCTGGAAGCAGCCAAGTCAACTCTCGACTTCATCGAAGAACACTGTTTCGACCGAAACGGCCGCATGTATTTCGAAGTAGCAGCCGATGGCACTCCACTGCGTATGCGAAGATATGTGTTCAGTGAAAGCTTTGCAGCCATCGCCATGGCCGAATACTCCCTCGCCACCGGTGACAAGAGTTATGCCGAAAAAGCCCTGAAAATCTTTAAGGACATGCGCCGCTTCCTGCAGACACCAGGAATACTGGAGCCCAAATACCTGCCTGCCGTACAGACACAGGGACATTCCATCACCATGATTCTCATCAACGTGGCTTCACGTATCAAGAAAGTCATTGCCGATCCGGAACTGGACGAACAGATTGATACTTCCCTGCACGCATTGAAGAACTATTTTATCCATCCGGAATTCAAGGCTCTGCTGGAAACCGTAGGGCCAAAAGGTGAATTCATCGATACCATCAACGGACGTACCATCAATCCGGGGCATTGCATAGAAACAGCCTGGTTCCTGCTGGATGTAGCCATGGACCGTAATCGGGACAAAGAAATCATCAATCTCGCCCTGACCATCTTCAACTGGTCCTGGGAATGGGGATGGGATCCACAATATGGTGGTATCATCAACTTCAGAGATTGCAGAAACCTTCCACCTCAGGACTATTCACAAGACATGAAGTTCTGGTGGCCACAAACCGAAGCCATCATTGCCTCACTGTACGCCTACAAGATAACCAAAGATCCGGTTTACCTGAAAAAACACCGCCAGATCAGTGAATGGACATACGCTCACTTCCCCGATCCACAATACGGAGAATGGTTCGGTTATCTGCACCGCGACGGAAGTGTTGCCCAACCGGCCAAGGGAAACCTGTTCAAGGGTCCGTTCCATATTCCCAGAATGATGACAAAAGGATATGTCCTGTGCAAGGAAATTCTGTCTGAAATGTAAAGCCTTGTCAGGACACTGTATGAATTAGCCTTCAGATTTCTCATAAAAAGAATCTGAAGGCATTCCCTCAAAATCCTGAACCAACGTTTCCTACAATACCATTATTCAAACACTGTCTAATCAATTTATAAACTGGAACGTATGTCCAGTAACCGAAACCTGATCTTCCTTATGAAAAAATCGAATATTTACCCATGGGTTGTCGTCGCTTTGTTATGGGGTGTCGCACTTTTGAACTACATGGACAGACAAATGCTTAGTACCATGAAAGATTCGATGCAGATTGATATCACAGAATTACAGTCTGCAACAAATTTTGGTCGGCTTATGGCTGTCTTTCTCTGGATTTACGGACTCATGAGTCCGGTAGCCGGTCTGATAGCCGACAGATTAAACCGGAAATGGCTGATTGTATGCAGTCTGTTCGTCTGGTCGGCAGTAACTTACCTGATGGGGATAGCCGATACATTCAATCAGGTGTTCTGGCTGCGTGCACTGATGGGAATCAGTGAAGCGCTCTATATTCCGGCAGGCCTTTCCCTGATTGCCGATTACCACACCGGACGTTCCCGGTCACTGGCAGTAGGTATCCACATGACCGGTCTGTATACCGGACAGGCCATCGGAGGTTTCGGAGCCACCGTAGCTGCCGCTTTTTCCTGGCATACCACGTTCCATTGGTTTGGAATTATCGGCATCGCATACGCCATCATTCTGATGCTTTTCCTGCGCGATAAGAAAAATGAATCTGCAACCACTGTACAACGGACTGACACAGATGAACAACGGACGAATGTTTTCCAAAGCCTCCGGATGTTGTTCAGTAATATCGCCTTCTGGGTGATCCTGCTGTATTTTGCCGCACCGAGCCTGCCGGGATGGGCCACCAAAAACTGGCTGCCGACATTGTTTGCCGAAAACCTGAACCTTCCGATGTCACAGGCCGGACCGCTGTCTACCATCACCATTGCCGTTTCATCCTTCATCGGAGTATTGACCGGAGGTATCCTATCCGACAAATGGGTACAACGTAACCTCCGCGGACGCATCTATACAGGAGCCATCGGACTGGGGCTGACCATTCCTTCCTTACTTCTGTTAGGCTTCGGGCATAATCTGGTAGCCGTAGTAGGTGCCGGTCTGCTGTTTGGTATCGGATATGGAATTTTCGACGCCAACAACATGCCTATTCTCTGCCAGTTCGTTTCCGCCAAACAACGAGCCACTGCCTACGGTGTCATGAATATGACCGGAGTCTTTGCCGGAGCTGCTATTACCGATTTGCTGGGCCAGTGGAGCGACGGAGGCAATTTAGGCCTGGGATTCGCTATGCTTGCCATTGTAGTAGCCATAGCTCTTTGCGTTCAGCTTTATTTCCTGCGTCCAAAAACAGATAATGTAGAATAACCAAACAAGAAACATTATGATCGTATCTAACTTACAGAACAGCGAACGAATAGAATCACTTCATCCGCTATTCAAGAAACTTTTCGACTATGTAAAAAGTCACGACCTGCTGCATACACCCTGCGGACGTATCGAACTGGAAGGTGACACACTGTTTATCAACAATGTGAATCCCACCTGTCTGACCGCCGAACAGCAAGTACTGGAATTGCATCACGCCTATATCGATGTACATATCCTGCTGGAAGGCCAGGAAACAATCGGTTGGAAAGCAGCAGAAGACCTGGCACAAGAAATTCAGCCTTACCGGGCTGAAACCGACTGTGCATTATATGCCGATAAGCCGACTAGTTATATCCGTCTGCAACCCGGACAATTCATGATTGTCTTTCCAGAAGACCCGCACGCACCGATCATCGGCGAAGGAAACATCCGGAAACTAATCGGAAAAGTAAAATTATAACCCCATCATAACTTATGAAACGATTTTTTTCACTGACACTAGGTATGCTGGCAGCCATAGCTGCCCAAGCTGCAGATACCATCTATACCAAGTCACCTCAGATTCCTATTTTGCTGGAACGAAACGACAATGTACTCTTTTACATGCGAATGGACGCTAAAGAGACAAAGACACTGGACGAAGTAACCGTTACATTCGATCAGAATGTACCTCTGTCGGCCATCAAATCTGTAAAACTTTACTACAGCGGAACAGAAGCACCTCAAGACCGGGGGAAAAAACGCTTTGCACCGGTAGAATATATTTCCAGTCAGACACCGGGAAAAACACTGGCAGCCAATCCTTCTTACTCCATCAAGAAAGACGAATGCCAGCCAACCAACCATACACTGACTCTGAAAAGCAACCAGAAGCTGTTTCCTGGCTTCAATTTTTTCTGGGTTAGTCTGGAAATGCAGCCTAATGCTAATCTGAATACCCCGATTACCGCTGAAATTACACAAGCCGTGGCCGACGGAAAAGTTAATCCTGTAAAAGATATCGCATCAACACCCGTTATTCGTCGTTTAGGGGTAGGTGTACGACATGCCGGTGATGACGGATCGGCAGCATTCCGCATTCCAGGACTGGTAACGACCAATAAAGGAACATTGCTGGGGGTATACGACGTACGATACAACAGCAGTGTAGACTTGCAGGAACATATCGATATAGGTCTCAGCCGCAGTACAGATGGCGGACAAACATGGGAAAAGATGCGTCTTCCACTCTCTTTCGGAGAGCACGACGGACTTCCTTCCGCACAAAACGGCGTCGGCGATCCTTCGATACTGGTAGATACCAAAACCAATACAATATGGATAGTAGCGGCCTGGACACACGGCATGGGTAACCAGCGTGCCTGGTGGAGTTCACACCAGGGAATGGACCGGAACATTACTGCTCAACTGGTATTGGCCAAAAGTACTGACGACGGAAAAACATGGTCGGCTCCCATCAATATCACTGAACAGGTAAAGAAACCGGAATGGTATTTCTTACTACAGGGACCGGGAAGAGGTATCACCATGAGCGATGGGACATTGGTATTCCCTATCCAATTCATTGACAAGACTCGTATTCCCAACGCCGGTATCATGTACAGCAAGGACGGCGGACAAACCTGGCACATCCACAATCATGCACGTACCAACACTACCGAAGCGCAAGTAGCCGAAGTGACTCCAGGTACACTCATGCTGAATATGCGTGACAATCGTGGAGGAAGCCGTGCCGTCTATACCACAACCGATCTAGGCAAAACCTGGAAAGAACACGAATCTTCACGTACAGCCTTGAGAGAGCCTGTATGTATGGCCAGTCTCATCAGTGTTCCGGCTAAAGACAATATACTGGGCAAAGATCTGCTGATTTTCTCCAATCCGAACAGTACTTCCGAAAGAAAAGACATTACCATCAAGATTAGTATGGATGGTGGAAATACCTGGCTCCCCGAACACCAATTACTATTGGACGAAGGATATAACTGGGGATATTCTTGCCTCACAATGATTGATAAGGAAACCATCGGAATACTTTATGAAAGTAGCGTAGCTCACATGACTTTCCAAAGCATTAAACTGAAAGATATTGTAAAAGAATAACTTTGTAACATTGCATCATCAATTAGAACGGTTAGCATTCTAATAACAAAGAAGGAGGTTTCATGCAAATGTACCTCCTTCTTATGTTACTATGCTATAACAACTGATAACCCCTGACATGTCAATAAAAAAGAGAACTGCAAATCCCAGTAACAGGACTTACCGTTCTCTTTTTCTATTAATATCCGTCCGAAATACTTTTTCACAAGCTTTCAGACAAAGAAGTATTTACTTGCAATTTCCGGTACAACGGGGTTTGATCTGCTTGAAGAAATCATTACCCTTGTTATCGACCAGAATGAATGCCGGGAAGTCCTCCACTTCAATCTTCCAGATAGCTTCCATACCCAGTTCCGGATATTCAACACATTCAATGCTCTTGATATTGTTCTGTGCCAGGATAGCAGCCGGACCACCGATAGAACCCAGGTAGAAACCTCCGTGCTTCTTGCAGGCATCGGTTACGGCCTGGCTACGGTTACCCTTAGCCAACATAATCATAGAACCACCGTGACTCTGGAACAGGTCAACGTACGGGTCCATACGTCCGGCAGTAGTCGGGCCCATAGAACCACAGGCCATTCCCTTCGGAGTCTTGGCAGGACCGGCGTAATAAATCGGATGATCCTTGATATACTGAGGCAGATCTTCACCACGGTCCAGACGTTCTTTCAGTTTGGCGTGTGCAATGTCACGGCCTACGATGATTGTACCGTTCAGAGACAGACGGGTTGCAACCGGATATTTGTCCAGTTCAGCCAGGATTTCCGGCATCGGACGGTTCAGGTCAATCTTCACCGCATTGCCTTCACCAGCCTGACGGAGTTCTTCCGGAATCAGTTCACCCGGATTTGAATCCAGCTTTTCAATCCAGATACCGTCCTTATTGATCTTGCAACGGATGTTACGGTCGGCAGAGCAGGAAACGCCCAGACCCACCGGACAAGAAGCACCATGACGCGGCAAACGAATGATGCGTACATCATGAGCATAATATTTACCGCCGAACTGAGCTCCCAGGCCGATACGGTGAGCTTCTTCCAGCACTTGTTTTTCCAGTTCCACATCGCGGAAAGCACGGCCATATTCATTACCTGTAGTCGGCAATGTATCATAGAAACGGGTAGAAGCCAGTTTCACAGTCAACAGGTTCTTTTCAGCAGAAGTACCGCCAATTACGAAGGCAATGTGATAAGGAGGACAAGCTGCAGTACCCAGTGTCTTCATCTTTTCTACCAGGAAAGGAACCAAAGTAGCCGGATTCAAGATAGCCTTGGTCTCCTGATATAAATATGTTTTGTTGGCAGAACCACCACCCTTAGTCACGCAAAGGAATTCATACTCCATACCCTGAGTTGCTTCAATGTCAATCTGTGCAGGAAGGTTGCAACGGGTGTTGACTTCTTCGTACATGGTCAACGGAGCATTTTGAGAATAACGCAGGTTTTCTTCGGTGTAAGTTTTATAAACTCCCAATGACAATGCTTCTTCGTCGCAATATCCGGTCCACACCTGCTGGCCTTTTTCACCGTGAATAATTGCTGTACCGGTATCCTGACAGAAAGGAAGAACGCCCTTGGCTGCCACTTCCGCATTACGCAGGAAAGTCAGAGCCACGTACTTGTCGTTGTCGCTTGCTTCCGGATCGCTCAGAATCTTAGCAACCTGTTCATTGTGAGAACGGCGCAACATGAAAGAAACATCACGGAAAGCCGCATTGGCCATCGCTGTCAAACCTTCTTTTTCGATTTTCAGGATGGGTTTTCCTTCAAACTCGCTTACAGATACATAATCTTTTGTAAGCAAATAGTATTCAGTTGTATCCTTACCACGTTCAAACATGGGCTGATACTTGAACTCGGGTGTTGCCATAATTGAATGTTTTAAAATGTTAGTTATTGTTTAGGAGCAAAGGTACAAAGTAATATTGAAATTTTTCCCTAATTAACGTAAAATCTTTTTTACCATTTGATTACTGCCCTACGGCACGCAACAAATCTTTCTGCAAAACATCTACTCCCGGAAAGCCTACATAACGTGCCAGCAATTTACCGTCATAACTGATAACCAGATAGGCAGGAATGCCCGTAACTCCATAAGACTTACACAAATAATCCCATTGAGTTTTCGACAGCCGATAATGGATTCCGTTCATTCCCGAGACAGCCCCACGCCAGACTAATTCCGGCGAAGAAGGGCCCGTAAGGTAAATATAAACAATCCCTTTATCAGACAGACGTGCCTTTAAGGGACGCATAGCCGTAAAACTTTTCTTGCATGGTCCACACCAGGTTGCCCAGAAATCCAACAACACAGCCTGACCTTTATGAGGTGAAAGAATAGCTGGTAAAATATCAGCTCCTCCTATCAATGTATCCAGACGTTCTATCACATGCCCCTTTACAGCTTTCTCGCGTGCCGCCAGTATTTCTATCTGCTTTATTCTATCTGCTGTAAAGGCCCGCACTGCAGGATTCCCTATATCTCCCAGCTTTTTCTTATCAGCAGACGTATACTCCTTCTTGTTCACACAATTATAAACAAGTGCACGAGCATCAATCACATCTTTCCACAGCACAGAAGGCTTTTTCCGCTTACTGACAGCATCCTGATAATCGGCATAGCGATAACCATACCATGAATACGGACTATCAACCGAATCCACCTGTATACCACGCTGAGACAACAGGCTGCACATTTCAGTCTCCCAATTTGCAAATACATAATCCCGAAAAGCCTGACTCAAGTTTTTATCACGCAATAATGAATTCTTTTTTTTATGTAAAAAAGAAGTCAGAAACAGCTGCAACTCTTCATCAGACATATCAGACATTTGCCTCCATTCGCGAACAGACATAAGTTTTTCTATGGCCAACGGATAATCCCATGTAGCCAGTTCCGTATTCAAAGCTTCCTCACTTCCAGTATACCAGGCTTTCTGCCGATTACGGTATACCTTTTTTAAAACAGAAGATGCAGACATGCTAAGCCGTGGAAGATGAATATATACCATCATATCTTCTCCCGGCAATAAAAAGAGATTCAAGGACGACTCGTTTACTTGCAAACGGGCAGGAGTGCCCAGCAACAGATTTGTTTCGATATGAAATGAACCGTCAGGCAAAATCTTCACCGGTTTAGACCAATTATCCGGAAACATCCAATCTGCATGATGCAGCGTCATTTCAACCTCCATGGAAGGATCATACCCCAACAAATATCCATTAATAACATTCCGGCCTACCTTCAAAACAGGCAAAGCAAGATCAGGAGTCTGTTCTAAAGTCTGATTCTCCAAAAAACTGGGAAGATAAACATAAGGCTCTGTTCCTACCAGCTGAATTCCCCAGATTTTCCAATTAAAATCTTTTTCAACAAAGTTTATTTCATGAACATCTCTGGGAACCGGTTCGAAAGACAAGGTTACTTCACTACGACCAGACTCCGGAATAACATCCGGTTCTGTCCTTCCGTCAATGGAAACCTTATCAGTCTCCCTCAATCGATACGACACATTTCCAGTAGTCAGGAATGTATTGGAGGAAAGTACCAATGGTTCACCGGGTTTCCCGTACATCACGGCATCTACCTGAGTATGGGCGTCTGTCAGGATTATTCTCCGGATTTCAATCTTTGATGTATTGGCTGCGACAAAACACGGATATTCTACTTCTTTACGTCCTGAAACTGCCGCCTCCATACTTACACAAAACAACCAGATGACACAAAACGCCCACCATACTTTCATACCGTCCTCCTTTCTTATATCAAATCAGCCAACCGATCAATCAGCTCATTTCCAAGTTCCGTCTTTACACGAATATGCTCCAGAACAGCAGTAACAAACGGATTACTTTCGAAAGCGCCACGAACCTGCTCAAAATCAAGTTCCTGCTCCTTACGGCTTCCGTCAGCCCCAAATCCGGTCATGGAACTTAAAGAAAATTCCTTACGGGCATCCTCATATACCATTTTATCCAGATCCACAACAGACTGCTGCCATTGCTTTACAATCATTACAATATCTTTTGCCGTAATTCGGGCAGCATCCAGCTGATAGAAATCCAGCATTTTTTCATAAGCCCACGTCCATTCATACGTATAATAATTACGGTGCATCTCGGCAAACCGACGATGCATCTCATCCACACACGTCAGACTGCCGGTTTCTATTTCCTGCATCAATCGTTCTATCTCGCTTTTGGGAACAATCAAGCCGGAAACATCTACCCATTCTCCTGTTCCTACAGTCGTATCCGGTTTCAACCGTGCACGAATTTCTTCGTCATTATCAAAATGGATATTTTCCAGACGCTTGATAACCGAATTGCCCAAAAACTTATGAATAGCCATCTCGTAAAACCTGATTCCTTTATTCAAAGCAGAATTACGGATCTTTGCGCTCTGATACGAATAGATTTCCGAAGTTTCACCCGATACCTTAGACAAATCCTTCAAAATCATCCGTCCGGTCATCATCTTCTGAATGGTATATGGACTCAACAGGTTATAATTAATCTGATCCAGTCTGTCCGGATCCTTACGTTTATCCCGCTTCGGCCATTTCTGTGCATCACGAATGGTACCTACGCTACGCAAGTTTACCCCAGGAGCCAGATACGTTGTATTCTTTTCTTCAATCAAATAAGAAAAAGGTAAATTGGATGTATCAGGATGTTTCACATGCCGCCCCATCACCAATGAAAAGGCTCCGATACGTGCAGGCCATAACAAATAAGAATCAGATGTTGTCTTGGCTCCCCGTTCCAAAGCTCCCTGATGAATAGGCCCCAGCTTATACATGTGATTACTCTGATTCGATCCGGAACCGGCATTCATGAACGAAAACATACCGGCAATCAGCAGCGTCGATTTATGATGAGTTACCGTAAAAGGACCGGCAAAGATGGCGCAAGCCTCTCCATTTTCCTCCTGACAATTGCTGAAGAACAACGAGTCAGAAGCAGAATAATTATGCCCCATGTGGCAGGCCTGTCCAACAAAACAACGAGACAACATGGTTCCGTCTTCCACACTTGAGCCACTGGATATAATGAAATCGTCACAAATGACTCCGCATCCTATATGTACCGGATCGAATTCATTGCTATTAATACTTCCATTTTTCAAGCGATCCGTACCTTCAATCTGACAATAATCACCCACAAAAACGTTCTTGATATAACCGGCATCCACAATCGTCACATGGCTGCCTATTTGTCCCCTGCCGGAAGTACGCTGCCTTACGTATGTCTGTACAATCGATTTCATCCGTTCTATCAGCCGGGGACGATGTCTGTACAAGGCCATGATATAGGCTTCGTGTGCCGACAGACGGTCATGAATCATTACTTCCCGCCCGCCTGTCTCATTCAGGACAGAAACCTCCACCCCGTTGCCGAAACTCGTCTCCCGGTCAACCAGGATAATATCTACATTCTCAATGAATGTATGCTCCCCGATCGCATAGTTGGCAATATAATTCTTTACATTTTCAATGTAACAATTATCACCCACTGTTACGTTATGTAGAGTGACACGATACAAACCTGCATGTTTACTCATCCCACCCGGAAGAGCAAAAATTTCCTCAAACACTCCCAAACGGATTTCACCGGAGAAACGCGTATAATGAACATAGTCCGGAGTAAAATTTTCCGCAACCTGTATATTTTTCCACGAGTCAGCCTGACAAAGCTGTCTTTCCAACTGAGCAATTTCTGCGTCTGTCAATAAGCGGTAATGAGTTTCCATATTCTATTTACTGTTCTTCATCATAGGACTGATACAGAAAATCGTTATACGGATATTTCTGTACATGTAATTCTCTGACTTTCTTATATAAACGATCCTTCAAAGCTTCAATGTTCACTTTATTCCTAGCCGATATAAAGATACAATTGTCATTTAGCTTAGCCATCCAGGTATGCATCAGTTCTTCCAAAGTAATGTTTTCCTTTGTTTTGGGTGTCAGATCATCCGCAGCCTTTTCCACATAAGTATAAGCATCAATTTTATTAAAGATAATCATGGTAGGCTTTCCGGCAGCTCCCAGATCGGCTATTGTCTTATCTACAATCTGAATCTGCTCCTCAAAATCAGGATGAGAAATATCCACTACATGCACCAGGAGGTCAGCCTCACGGACCTCATCCAAAGTAGACTTAAAGGAATCAACCAAATCAGTAGGCAGCTTGCGTATGAATCCGACAGTATCAGACAACAAAAACGGCAGATTTTCAATAATCACCTTACGAACCGTCGTATCCAGCGTAGCAAACAGTTTATTTTCCGCAAAGACCTCGCTCTTGGCCAACAAGTTCATCAAAGTAGATTTTCCCACATTCGTATATCCTACCAGAGCCACACGAATCAACCGTCCCCGATTCTTACGCTGAGTAGATTTCTGTGTATCAATATCTGCCAAACGCTGCTTCAGCAAAGCCATTCTATTCAGAATGATTCGGCGGTCCATCTCCAACTGAGTTTCACCCGGTCCACGCAGACCCACCGAACCTTTTCCTCCACCGGCACCAGAACCACCTCCCTGTCGTTCCAAGTGAGTCCATAGACGTTGAAGACGAGGCAACATATATTTATACTGCGCCAGTTCGACCTGTGTCTTTGCATTGGCTGTCTGCGCGCGCATGGCAAAAATATCCAGAATCAATGAGGTACGGTCCAATATCTTCACCTTTAATTCATTCTCTATATTTCGAATTTGCTTGGCAGAAAGTTCGTCGTCAAAAATAACCATTCCGATTTCCGTTTCCTCCGATTCGTTCTGCAACGACAGATATTCTTTGATCTCCTGTAACTTTCCTTTACCTACATACGTTACCGAATTAGGCGTATCCAACTTTTGTGTAAAACGTTTCACCACTTCGGCACCTGCAGTCTCGGCCAGAAAAGCCAACTCATCCAAATATTCATTTGTCTTACGTTCATCCTGAGTCTGAGTAATCAAACCCACCAGTACAGCCTTTTCGGTCTGTGCTTCAGATATTACAAATTCTTTCATTCAGTTTCCTTAAAATCTTAATAACGCAAATATAACGAAAAAAGCACCTTCCGGTAAAAAGAGAAGTTTAATTTTTTAATGAAAGTCCTAAATTTGAAGATTGACAAAGTTCAAAAAAAATCCCCGGCACCAGGAAAGGAACCGGGGATGCAAGACGGCGACTACCTA